>CAUJGQ010000190.1 GCA_963170165.1 Chloroflexota bacterium
GCCAGGCGCCCAGCCGATCCTGCTCCATCTCGGGCAGCGACTGCGCGCGTTCCATTGCGCGGCGCAAGAGGTCGGTCATCATCACGCCGTCTCCTGTCCCAGCGGCGCACTGCCGTCACTACGGTCAGCATACAAGACCGCTGCGGATGGTAGCCAGACGGTCTGCTCGGGCCGGCGGCCGGTGATAGCGCAGCGGGCTGTCTGACCGATTGGCGGTGGTGACCTGTCGGTAAAGCAAGGGGAGCACAGCGATGGCACGACGCAGCACGGTGACAGCGGCAGAGCATGGGCAGGCGCTGGCGCGGGTGGCGGAGCTAGAGGCCGAGCTTGGGGCCTTGCGCGCCCGCGAGCACGACACGGCGTTATCGCTGGCGACGATGAACGCGACCGAGAGCCCGCTGGATCGCAGCTTGCGCGGGCTGCTGCTGGAGTTGCTGCGGACGCTCCACCGGCCTGGAGTCTCCGGCCGGCACGGCTTCCTCTGGGTACGTGACGGGGCGCTCGTGCCGCACGGCGACTTTATAGATATGAACGACCCATCCGTACCGCAAGAGGTGATAGACCGCATTCATGCCTGGGTGATGGAGCCGTGGCCGTTGACCCCTGATCTGACGGTGGGGCTGGCGGCACTGGAACGGCGGACGGTGACGGTCGCTGACCTGGCCGGACCGGAGGGCGCGGCGTTTCCCGCCACGCAGATGCGGCTGGCGCGGCAGCGGGAGTTGGGCGGGGCGCTGCGGCGTTCGCACATCGCCACGCCCGTGCTGGTCGATGGTGAGGCGGCCGCCGTCGTGCACGTCAGCCGGTTGGTCGTCGAGCCGTTCACCGCTGATGAAATCGCGGTCGTGGAACGCATCGCCGAGCAGATGGCGCTGGCCATCGGCAACGCCCGGCTGACCGAGCGGCTGGAGGAGCGCACGCGAGATCTGGCCGAGGCGCTGGAGCACCAACGGGCCACCGGCGAAGTGCTGGAGATCATCAGCCGGTCACCGGCGAATGTCCAAGGGGTGCTGGACGCGATCTGTGAGCGCGGAGTGCGCCTGCTCGGAGCGCAGAACGCGGCGATTCAGCACTTCAGTGGTGGGTCCGTCGCTTACGTCGCCGGGTACCGGGATGGTGAGCCAACGGGGGCGCGCCTCGACCAGCCCACAGCCACGGGCGCCCGTGTCCGCCCGGCGCTCGTCGCGGCCACGGAACGGCGGACCATCCACCTCAGCGGCGGACCGAACGCCATCGCTGGGGAGTTCCCCGAGACGGCAGCGATGTGGCGGGAGCGGGGCATCAACGCGCTGCTGGCCACACCGCTCGTGACCAGGGAGGACGTGTTCGGCGCGCTGGTGGTGACGCGCGCGACGCCGGAGCCGTTCACGGCGGCCGAGCAGGAACTGATTCAGTCCTTCGCCGGACAGGCCGTGATCGCAATCGAGAACAGCCGCCTGTTCGAGGCGCTGGAGCAGCGTAACCGCGATCTGACCGAGACGTTAGAGCGCGAGCGGGCCACCTCAAACCTGCTGCGGGTGATCAGCCAGTCGCCGGGGGAGCTGCAGCCCGTGTTTGATGCGATCGCTGAAGCGACGGGCCGCATCTGCGAGGCAGACGATGCGGGTATCACGGCGTTGGACGGCGAGCGGTTCCGCGAGCCCCGAGCCAATTACATTATCAACGAGGGCATGGCGCTGCGACCGCATGACTGGGTCTCGCCACCGGTGGACCGCGGGTCATCAAACGGCCGGGCGGTGATCGACCGGCGTCCCAGCCATGTGTGGGGTGAGCCCGAGGACGTTGAGGCGGAATACCCGAGAACCGCGCAGCTCATGCGCGAGCGTGGGTTGCGCGCGATTGTCTCCGTGCCGCTGCTCAAGAATGGCGAGCCGGCCGGCATGGTGTGGGCGCGACGCAGCCGGCCGCGACCCTTTTCCGATGCCCAGATCGCGCTGCTCGAGACCTTTGCCGACCAGGCCGTAATCGCCATCGAGAACGCCAGGCTCTTTCGCGAGATTCAGGACAAGACGTATGCCCTCGAGGCGGCCAACACCGGCCTGCGCGAGGCGCTGGAGCGGCAGACAGCGACCAGCGAGGTGCTGGCGATCATCAGCTCCTCACCGGCGAACCTGACACTAGTGTTCGACGCCATTGCCGAGCGGGCTGCCCGCCTGTGCGGAGCAGACATTGCCGCGAACGGGATATGGCTGGTGGATGGCGATGAGATCGTTTCGTCAACCAGCGGCGATTTCTTTGGGCAGCGCCGCCCGCTCACGGCCGGGATGGTCGTCGCCCATGCGCTGCGCGAGGGACGGACCGTCGCGATTGGCGATCTGACCGGCCCGGAAGGCGACCCGTATCCCAACGCGCGCGCCAGTCTGGTGCCGCTCGGCCGGCGCTCTATAGTTTCCGTGCCCATGACGAAGGACGGGCGCGCCATCGGCGCAATCACCATCAGTCGCAGTCAACCGCTCGCCTTTACCGACGGCCAGATCGAGCTGCTCGAGACCTTCGCTGACCAGGCTGTGATTGCCGTTGAGAATGCCCGGCTGATCGGCGCGCTTCAAGAGAGCAACACCACGTTGCGTGAGTCGCTTGAACAGCAGACAGCCACCGGCGAAGTGCTGGAGGTGATCAGTAGCTCGCCGGCGGACCTGCGCGCAGTCCTGCATTTCGTGGCGGAGCAAGCGGCGCGCATCTGTGATGCCAATGACGCCGTGGTCTATCGTGTAGACGGCGATGCAATGTGGACCGAAGCCCAGGTGGGTGACTTTACACATCTGTGGCCAGTGGGCGAGAGAAGGTCCTGGACCGAGAATCTGGCGCGAGGCCGCTCCAACCTCACTGTCGCCATCACTGAACGGCACACGGTCCATATTCCGAATGTGGACGTTGCTGCGGCGGAGTATCCGGTCAGCTACACCGCCGCGATGCGTGTTGGCAGTCGCGCCTCCCTCACGGTGCCGATCCTGCATGAGGGCCGGCCCCTTGGCGCGATCATGATCCGCCGGTTCGAGGCGAAGCCCTTCACCGAGCGGCAGATCACCATGCTGGAGACCTTCGCCAGCCAAGCCGCCATCGCGGTTGAGAACGAGCGGCTGTTCACGCAGCTGCAGGACAGCAACGCCAGCATGACGCGGGCGCTGGACCAACAGAGGGCTGTTTCCGGCGTACTGGAGGCGATCAGCCGTGCCCCCACGGATGTGCAGGCTGCGCTCGTTGCCATCGTCGAGGCGGCCCGCACGCTCGCCGGTGCAGCCACCAGTGCAATCTACGAGCGTGTGGGCAACCAGTTCCGGCTGACACCGCTGGCGATGGCCAACCCCCTGATCACGCCTCCAACCGATGCCCCGGTCGTGTGGCGGCCTGTGGCAAGCACGGGCCCCATTGGTGAGGCAATCGCCGAGGGCCGGACTGCACGCTGGCACGGCACGCTGGAACAGATGCGAGAACGCTATCCTGCAGCGGCAGAATTCATTTCAAGCGTCGGATTCACCTATGCTCGCACGATGGTCGCGGCGCCCCTGTTCCACGGTGACGAGGTGACCGGCGCGCAGCTGGTGGTGCGTGAGCCGGACCGCGACTTCACCGCCGAGGAAGTCGCTCTGGTGGAAACCTTCGCTTCCCAAGCCGCTATCGCCATCCAGAACGCCCGCCTGTTCACGCAGCTGCAGGACAGTAACACCACCCTGCGCGAAGCGTTGGAGCGTGAGCAGGCTACCGCCGAGGTGCTGGAGATTGTCAGCCGTTCGCCGGCCGACCTAGACGAGGTGCTTAGCGCCATCCTGCAACGGTCCCTGAAGCTGTGCAACTCCGCACGTGGCGCGGTCCATCTCATGCAGGACGGGCTCCTGGTATCGGGCGTTGTCAACACATCTGGGAACCCACCCGCCGGTCCTCGTCCGCTCGGTCCAGAACTGGGAGCACCGGCTACGGCCATTCTGGAACGGCACATAGTCAACTTCGCCGGAACGGTCGAAGAGTTCGAACAGCGATACCCCGGAAACACCTTCCACCGTGATCGGGGGAGAACGGCGATCACCGTGCTCGCCGTGCCCCTGCTGCGCGACGGCGCAGCGATCGGGGCAGTCAGCATCAACCGCGACTGGGCCGAGCCGTACACAGCGGCACAGATCGCCCTGGTGGAGACCTTTGCTGGTCAGGCCGTGATCGCCATTGAGAATGCGCGGCTGTTCCAGGAGATCCAGGATGCATCGCGCGAGTTGGAGGTGGCCAACACCGATCTGACCGACGCCCTCACCCAGCAGACCGCGATCAGCGATGTGCTGCGCGGCATCAGCCGCTCGGCGTTCGACCTCAAGGCCGTGCTTAACACGCTGGTGGAGACGGCGGCCCGCTTGTGCGATGCCGAGTTTGGCGGAATCGCCCGGCGTGGGCATGGGCCGGAGGCCGTGTACGGCGCATCGGATGAGTATCGTGAACTCCTCCTGAGTGGAGCACTGAGCCGGTACTCCCTGCCCGAAGATTCCGGCCCAACCCACTATAGCCCGCTCACGACCATGTGGCAGGAACGGCGTACGGTGCATGTGCCGGATATTTTCGCCGTACCCGAGTATCAACTGCCCGAGGAAACCCGGCCGTACCGTCATGCCACATGGCTCGCGGTGCCACTGTTGCGCGATGGGGAAGTCGTCGGCAACTTCCGCTTGTCCCGTACCGAGGTGCGGCCGTTCACCGAGCGTCAGATCAAGCTGGTGGAGACGTTCGCCGACCAGGCCGTGATCGCCATCGAGAACGCCCGGCTGTTCGAGGAGATCCAGGTGCGCACGACCGAGTTGGAGCACTCCAACGCCACGCTGCGCGAGGCACTGGATCAGCAGACAACCACTGCCGACGTCCTGCGCATCATCAGCAGCGCGCCGGCCGATTTGAAGCGAGTGGCAACGGCGCTGGTCCAGAGCGCGGCCAAGCTTCTTGGGTCGGACAACGTGCAGATTGTGCGCATACGTGATGGTGGACGTGAGCGCATTGCCCAGACGCGGGTGGATTTGCCGTTCGCGTTGCCCTCGCCGGAATGGTCACCGATCGCTGCCGGAACAATGCTCGAACAGGCAGTACGCGAGCGACGCATGGTCTATTTCTCGGGTACCGACGAGGAATTTCGAGCAGCATTCCCCGGTGCGCCTCCCGCGATTCACGCCGACGACGGAACCACCGTCAATCTGATTGTGCCGATGCTGCGCGGGGAAGAGGTGATCGGTACCTTTTTCATTGGTCGCCCCGGCCGGCCGCTATCGGATCGAGAGATTGCGTTGGTTCAGTCGTTCGCAGACCAGGCGACCATCGCCTTCGAAAACGCCCGCCTCTTCCAGGAAATCCAGGACAAGAGCCGCGAGCTGGAGCAGCGCAACCGCGAGGTAACGGATTCGCTTGAACGGCAAACGGCGACCAGCGAAGTGCTCGGCATCATCGCCGCTTCTCCGAATCTGGCTGAACCGGTCTTCCAGGCCATCGTCGAGCGGGCAGCCCGGCTGGTTGATGCCCCCTTCAGCCATATCATGCTGGTCGAGGGAGAGATGATCCGCACGGTTGCCAGCTTTCCCGCCGGGTCAATTGAGTCACTACTGCCGCTGTCTTCTGCGGCGTCGGCGGGTGCAGAGGTCGTGCTCAGCCGGCACACCAGGCATGTCTGGGGCGAGCCGGACGAGATCGAAGCGGAGCATCCGGTAGTCGCGGCGCTCTGGCGCCGGCCCGGGAACACCACCCGCTCCGCGGTGACCGTGCCATTGCTGCGTGGCGGGCAGGGCATCGGCGCGCTCTCCGTCCGCCGGTCCACCTCCGTCCCGTTCACTCCGCAGCAAATTGCGCTGCTGGAAACCTTCGCCGATCAGGCTGTGATCGCCCTCGAGAACGCGCGGCTGTTCGACGAGATTCAGCAGCGGACGCGCGAGCTGGAGGCGGCCAGCCGGGCGAAGAGCGAGTTCCTGTCGCGCATGAGCCATGAGCTGCGCACGCCACTGAACGCCATCATCGGCTTCGGCGAGATCATGGAGATGGACCCCGCCACCACCCGCCGCCAGCACGAGCGGGTGCGGCATATTCTCCAGGGTGGCCGCCACCTGCTCGGCCTGATCAACGAAGTGCTGGACATCACCCGCATCGAGGCCGGCCGCCTGTCGCTCTCGCTGGAGCCGGTGCGACT
>CAUJGQ010000191.1 GCA_963170165.1 Chloroflexota bacterium
TGCTGGGCGGCGGCGATGTAGTCGCGGAAGGCGGTGATACCGGTAAGGTGGCGGATGGTGGCCTTGACGGAGGCGACCCCTGCCGCTTTGTTCTGCGCCAGCAGGTCCGCGTAGGCGCGTGCTTCGTCAACCACCTGCCCGGTGGGGACGGCGCGGACGGCCATGCCGCGGGCGGCCAGTTCGGCGCCGGTGTAGGGCTGGCCCGCCCCCGCCATCTCCAGCGCGCGGGCGGCGCCGTACTTGAGCTGTAGCCACAGCACATTGATCGGCGCGCCCATGCCCATCCGTACCTCGGCCACATGGAAGCGCGCCGTCTCCCCGGCGACGAGCAGATCGCAGGAGAGGGCGAGCGAGGAGCCGCCGGCGATAGCATGACCCTCCAGCACGCCGATGGTCATCTTGGGGCAGGCCCACATGGCGGCGTGGAAGTCTGCCCAGTCATCCTGGAAGCGCGCGCGCCATGGCGGCGGCGGCGCTGCGCCGAAGGCGTCCAGGTCCAGGCCGGCGCACAGCGTACCGCCCTCGCCACGGATGAGGATCACCGCTACCGAAGGGTCCCCTGCCAGCTCCTCCAGCCCGGCGCGAAGCGCCTGGACCAGCGGCCCGGTGAGCGCGTTCTTGCGCTCCGGCCGGTTCAGCACCAGTTCCCCCCGTGCGCCGTACCGCTCTACCCGCACCAACGCCGCATCGCTCATCGCATCCTCCGTTTGTGGAGAGATCGCGGCTGTTTGTGCCGCCGCGCCTATGGTACGCCGTGGCGGCGCGAGGGGTGGCCGGCTGCTTCGTTCCCGTTACTCGTTCCCCTCGTTGCGCTCCAGCAGGATAAGGGAGCGGGCCGGTACTTCGAGGGCGGCGCCGCCGGCGACGGCCCGCTCGCAGGCCAGGGATTCGGCGGTCGTGGCCAGCACCTGCCAGCGGGCGCCGGGGTGCTGATGTGGGAGGGTGAAGGGAATCGCCTCATGGTGGGCGTTGAGCAGGATCAGCAGTGTGCTGTCGGTCACCGGCTCGCCGCGCTCGTCCAGCTCGTCCAGCGCCTCGCCGCTCAGGCGCAGGCCGATGCAGCGCAGCCAGTGGCTGCCCCAGTCGTCGTCGGTCATCTCCTCGCCGCTGGCGCGCAACCAGGTGAGATCCTTCACCTCCGAACCGCGGATGCTGCGACCTTGCAGGAACTTGCGCCGGTGCAGGACGGGGTGTTCCAGCCGCAGGCTGATCATCCGCCGGGTGAACTCCAGCAGTGCCCGCTCCCGCACATCGAGGTCCCAGTCAAGCCAGCTCACCGCGTTGTCCTGGCAGTAGGCGTTGTTGTTGCCGAGCTGGGTGCGGCCCATTTCGTCGCCGCCGCAGATCATGGGCACACCCTGGGACAGCAGCAGCGTGGCCAGCAGATTGCGCTTCTGCTGCTCACGCAGCTCGATGATCTGCTCGTCATCCGTGGGGCCTTCTGTGCCACAGTTCCAGGAGAGGTTATCGTCGTGACCATCCTGGTTCTCCTCGCCGTTGGCCTCATTGTGCTTGTCGTTGTAGGAGACCAGGTCGTGCAGGGTGAAGCCGTCGTGCGCGGTGATGAAGTTGATGCTGGCATAGGGGCGGCGGCCGTCATTCTGGTAGAGGTCCGATGAGCCGGTGAGGCGGAAGCCCATCTCGCTCACCGTCCACTCGTCTCCCTTCCAGAAGCGGCGGACGGTGTCGCGGTATTTGCCGTTCCACTCCGTCCACAACACGGGGAAGTTGCCGACCTGGTACCCGCCCTCACCCACATCCCACGGCTCGGCGATCAGCTTGACCTGCGAGATGATCGGGTCCTGATGGATGATGTCGAAGAAGGCAGACAGCTTGTCCACCTCGTGCAGCTCCCGCGCCAGGGTGGATGCCAGGTCAAAGCGGAAGCCGTCCACGTGCATTTCCTTCACCCAGTAGCGCAGGCTGTCCATGATCAGCTGCAGCACCTGGGGATGGCGCACGTTCAGGCTGTTGCCGGTGCCGGTGTAGTCCAGGTAGTAGCGCGGCTGTTCGGCGGTGAGCCGGTAGTAGACGCTGTTGTCGATACCGCGTAGGGAGAGCGTGGGGCCGCGATGGTTGCCCTCGCTGGTGTGGTTGTACACCACGTCGAGGATCACCTCGATACCGGCGCGATGCAGCTCGCGCACCATCCCCTTGAACTCGCCGACCTGCTCGCCCCGCCGGCCGCTGGCGCTGTAGCGCCCCTCCGGCGCGAAGTAGCCGAGGGTGTTGTAGCCCCAGTAGTTGGTCAGCCCCCGCTCCAGCAGGTGACCGTCCTCCGTGAACTCGTGTACCGGTAGCAGCTCAATCGCCGTCACTCCCAGGTGCTTGAGATGGGCGATGGCGGCGGGATGCGCCAGTCCGGCATAGGTGCCGCGCAGATCCTCCGGCACGTCTGGATGCCGCATGGTGAAGCCGCGCGTGTGCGCCTCGTAGATCACCGACCGGTGCCAGGGGGTCCGCGGCGGCCGGTCGTTATCCCAGTCAAAGGCGTCAATCACCACCACGCCCTTGGGGGCGCCGCGGGCGCTGTCCTGCTCGTCAAAGGACAGGTCCTCCGCCTCATCGTCCAGCCGGTAGCCGTGCAGCGGCGCGCTCCAGTCCGCCTCGTTGGCGACGGCGCGGGCGTAGGGATCGAGCACCAGCTTGTGCGGGTTGAAGCGGTGGCCGCGCTCCGGATCGTAGGGGCCGTGCACGCGGTAGCCGTAGAGCTGGCCGGGCCGGAGGTTGGGCAGATAGCCGTGCCAGACGTGCGCCGTCACCTCTGGCAGGCAGATGCATTCCTGCACGTCGCCGTCCGGTGCGTCAAACAGGCACAGCTCCACCTTGGTGGCGTTCTCGGAGTACAGCGCGAAGTTCACCCCTTGTCCGTCCCATGACGCCCCCAGCGGGTAGGGCTTCCCCGGCCACACGCGACGTTCCACCCACGACCTCCCCGTTCACCGAGCCATCATGCTCAGTGTGGCGGGCAGACAGGCGGGCGGGTTCCACTGACCGGGGTATAGGAAGGAAGGCCGAAGGATGAGGGCGGGCTTAGTCGCGGAATAGCGCTGCCAGATCAATCGTCACGCCGGAAAGACGGGCAGCCCGCACCTCGCCGGTGGTGTACCGCGCCTCAGTGTATGAGCCGTCCGCGCCGCGCACAAAGGCGCGCAGCGAGCGCTCGGCCGGATGCACCAGCCAGATCTCTTCGTCGCCGCGCTCCTGGTAGGCGCGCAGCTTGACCTGCTCGTCGTGACCGCCGGTGGAGGGCGACCAAATCTCGACGATCAGCGGCAGCGGCTCCTGGTACGCCTCCAGGGCAGCGGGCGTTTCCTGCCGCGAGCGGTGGACCAGTTCGGCGGGCACCACCATCACATCGGGGATGAAGCCCGAGCCATCCACGGCGCGCACGCGGCCG
>CAUJGQ010000192.1 GCA_963170165.1 Chloroflexota bacterium
TCCCGCGCGTCGTCGGCGGCATAGACCTCCGCCAGTGCGCGCAGCTGCGAGTGCGAGCCGAACACCAGGTCAACGGCGGTGGCGGTCCACTTGAGGGCGCCCGTCGCCCGGTCGCGGCCCTCGTACTGGTTGTCGCCGGTGCGCTGCCACTCCGTGCGCATGTCCAGCAGGTTGACGAAGAAGTCGTTGGTGAGTGTCCCGGCCCGGTCGGTGAAGACGCCGGCGGCGGACCCACCGTGGTTGGCGCCGAGCGCCCGCATCCCGCCGAGCAGCACTGTCATCTCTGGGGCGGTCAGCATCAGCAGGTTCGCCCGGTCCAGCAGCAGCGTCTCCGGCGATAGCGTCTGGTCGCCGTGCACGTAGTTGCGGAAGCCGTCGGCTCGTGGCTCCAGCACCGAGAACGATTCGACGTCGGTCTGCTCCTGCGTAGCGTCGGTGCGGCCCGGAGCGAACGGTACGGTGATGTCGTGGCCGGCGTTCTTCGCCGCCTGCTCCACAGCCGCGCAGCCACCCAGGACGATCACGTCTGCCAGCGAGACGCGCTTGCCGCCGCTCTGCGCGCGATTGAAGTCCTGCTGGATGCGCTCCAGCACCGGCAGCGCCCTGGCCAGCTCGGCCGGCTCGTTGGCCTCCCAGTCCTTCTGTGGCGCCAGGCGCAGCCGCGCCCCGTTTGCGCCGCCGCGCTTGTCGGTGCCGCGGAAACCGGCGGCTGCCGCCCAGGCGGTGGAGACCAGCCGGGAGATGGACAGGCCCGAGGCCAGGATCTGGCCCTTGAGAGCGGCGATGTCCTCTGCGCCGATCAACTCGTGATCAACCGGGGGAACCGGATCTTGCCACAGCTGTGGCTCGGGCACCCACGGGCCGAGGTAACGAGACACGGGGCCCATGTCGCGGTGCAGCAGCTTGTACCACGCCTTGGCGAAGGCCTGCGCGAACTGCTCCGGGTTGTCGCGGAAGCGGCGCGCGATCGGTCCGTAGATCGGGTCCATGCGCAGCGCCAGGTCAGTGGTCAGCATGATCGGGGCGTAGCGCTTCTCCGGGTCATGGGCGCCGGGGACGGCGGTCTTGGCGGCCGGGTCGGTGGGGATCCACTGCCAGGCGCCGGCCGGGCTCTTCACCAGGTCCCAATCGTAGTCGAGCAGCGTCTCGAAGAAGCTGTTGTCCCACTTGGTTGGGGTGGGCGTCCAGGCGCCTTCCAGGCCGCTGGTGATGGTGTCGCCACCTCTGCCGCTGCCGTAGCTGCTCTTCCAGCCGAGCCCCTGCGCTTCCAGGCCGGCGCCCTCTGGTTCCGGGCCGACGTGCTGCGCGCCGGCGGCGCCGTGTGTCTTGCCGAAGGTATGCCCGCCGGCGATCAGGGCGAGGGTTTCTTCGTCGTTCATCGCCATGCGCCGGAACGTCTCGCGGATGTCGCGAGCGGCGGCCAGCGCGCTGGGCATGCCGTTTGGTCCCTCCGGATTGACGTAGATCAGGCCCATCTGCACGGCGCCCAGCGGCCCTTGCAGCTCGCGGTCGCCGGCGTAGCGCTCATCGCCCAGCCAGGTGTCTTCCGGGCCCCAGATGATCTCGTCCGGCTCCCAGATGTCCTCACGGCCAAAGCCGAAGCCGAAGGTCTGGAAACCCATCGACTCCATGGCGACGTTGCCGGCGTAGACGAGCAGGTCGGCCCAGGAGATCTTCTGGCCGTACTTCTGCTTGATCGGCCACAGCAGGCGGCGCGCCTTGTCCAGGTTGGCGTTGTCCGGCCAGCTGTTCAGCGGGGCAAAGCGCTGCGCGCCGGAGCCGCCGCCGCCGCGGCCGTCGGCGATGCGGTAGGTGCCCGCGGCATGCCAGGTCATGCGGATGAAGAGCGGCCCGTAATGGCCGTAGTCGGCCGGCCACCACTCCTGCGAGGACGTCATCAGCGCGATCAGGTCGCGCCGGAGCGCCTCGAGGTCAAGCGTCTTGAACTCCTCGGCGTAGTTGAAGTCTTCCCCCAGCGGGTTGGACCGGGGCGAATGCTGGTGCAGGACCGAGAGATCGAGTTGGTTGGGCCACCAGTCCTTGTTGGTCCGGGGCCGGGTGCGCTTGGGCTGCGGTGCGGGGATGGCCGGATTCTCGCTCTCGCTGGTGCTCCTGGTTGCGCTCTTGTCATGGGTGGGGATGGCGTCGTTGTCCGGCACGTGCTCTTGCTCCTCGTTCGCTACTTCCTGCTGCTGGCTGCGTTGTCGTGAATCTGGCTGCACTGGCTGCCGTGGCTCTGCCTAGCCGGCGGGGCCGGCCGCTTCCGCCGCCAGGCAGCGGGGGCAGCGGCCCCAATAGATGACTTCCGCCTCATCGATGGCAAAGCCCGCGTCGTGGGCGGCCGTCAGGCATGGCGTCTCGCCGGTGGCGCAATCCACGTCGGCGATAGCGCCACAGATGCGGCAGACGAGGTGATGATGGTTGTCACCGGCGCGCGTCTCATAGCGCTCGGGTCCGCCCGCCGGCTTGATGCGCCGTACCAGTCCGGCATCGACCAGCGCGTGCAGCACATTGTAGGCGGATTGGGTGGAGAGCGTGCCCAACCGCGCCCGTGCCGCCTGCGCGATGACGCCGGCGTCCGGGTGGGCATCGCTGGCCAGCAGCGCCGCAAGCACGGCCAGCCGTGGCGCGGTCACGCGCAGCCCGGCATCGCGTAGCAGCTGTTCCGATGGCGTCTGTTCGCTGGACATGCCGCCAGTATGACGCCTGTTCTGGAATGGAGCAAGCATACGAGTGATTCCAAAATGAGCCGCGTTTGACCCTCAAGCACGCGCCGACTACGATCAACGGGCCGCTGCCGGGCGCCGGTTCGTACTTTCTTGCGCCCGCCGCGCTGAGGGCACCATGCGCGTGATTGGTCTGACCGGAGGGATCGCCGCCGGCAAAAGCACCGTCTCCGAGGCGCTGCGCGAGCAGGGCGCGGCCGTGATTGACGCCGACAAGGTCGGGCACGAAGCCTACCAGCCCGGCACCGGCACGTTTCAGGCGCTGGTAGCGCACTTCGGTCCGGCCATCGTCGCGGCCGATGGCAGCATCGACCGCCGCGCCCTGGGCGGCATCGTCTTCGCCGACCCCACGAAGCGCGAGGAGCTGCAGGCCATCGTTTGGCCGCGGATGAAGGAAATGATGCGCGGGCGGCTGGCCGAGCTGCGCGACGCCGGCACGGCCGTGGCCGTGATTGAGGCGGCGGTGTTGATTGAGGCGGCCTGGACCGACCTGGTGGAAGAAGTGTGGGTAGTGCAGGTGCCGGAGTCAATCGCCGTCGAGCGGCTGATCAGCCGCAACGGCTTCTCCGAGGCCGATGCCCTGGCCCGCATCCGCGCCCAACTGACCAACGAACAGCGGGCCGCCCATGCCCGCATCGTCATCGACAACAGCGGAGCCATCGAGCAGGCACGCGCCAAGGTGCGCGAGGCGCTGGCCGCCACACCGCGCTAGCACCCCGGTCTGGAAGCCGCCCAACCCTCGCCGAACGGAGTGAGACCCCATGAGCACGCAGGAGACGCACCGCATCTGGGCCATCGAGGAATATGCCTCGCTGGATGAGCCGTACTACGAACAGGTCGGCGATGAGGAGCAGTTGTTCCGGACGGCCTTTGAGCAGAAGCTGCCTGTGCTGCTCAAGGGTCCAACAGGCTGCGGCAAGACGCGGTTTGTCGAATACATGGCCTACCAGCTTGGCCGGCCACTAACGGTGGTCAAGGGCCAGGAGACCGCTTCGGACCTGTCTCCGTCCGGCTTGCCGATCGTCACCGTCGCCTGCCATGAAGACCTGACGGCTTCGGACCTGGTCGGCCGCTATCTGCTGGAAGCCGAGGGCACCCGCTGGATGGATGGGCCGCTCACGCGCGCCGTCAAGGGCGGCGCCATCTGCTATCTGGACGAGGTGGTTGAGGCGCGCAAGGACACCACTGTCCTGATCCACCCGCTCACCGATCACCGCCGCATCCTGCCAATTGACAAGCTTGGCCAGGTGATCGAGGCCAAGGATGGCTTCCTGCTCGTTATCTCCTACAACCCCGGCTACCAAAGCGCGCTCAAAGACCTCAAGCACTCTACCCGCCAGCGCTTCATCGCCATCGAGTTCAACTATCCGCCGCGCGAGATTGAGGCCAAGATCATCGCCAAAGAGTCCGGAGTCGATATGAACGTCGCTCTGGACCTGGCCAAGCTAGGCGAAAAGGTGCGCAACCTGAAGGAGCATGGGCTGGGCGAGGGGGTCTCCACCCGCCTGCTGATCTACGCCGGCAAGCTGATGGTCAAGGGTGTCTCTGCCCGCCGCGCCTGCCAGGTCGGCGTCGTCTGGGCCCTTACCGACGACGGCGAGGTGCAGCGCAGCATCGAGGAAGTCGTCAGTTCCATCTTTGAGTAGCAGGCAAGCGGGCCGCGGCCGTCATTCAACCGGAGCAGGCGCGTTGACCGCTGAGAGCTAACCGCGATGAAGATCGGCATCGTCTCCGATATCCACTGCAACATCACGGCGCTCGATCGCGCGCTGGAGTTGATGGGGACGGTGAATGAGGTGATCTGCGCCGGCGATGCCATCTACCAATACCGCTTCTCAAACGAGGTGATCGGCCGGCTGCGAGAGATCGGCGCCCGCATCATCCTCGGCAACCACGAGGACACCTTCCTTAGCCCGGCCGGCGAGCGGGCACAGCGCTCGCCCAAGAACGACCGCACCTTGATGGACTGGCTGCGTGAGCAGCCGCTCACCGCTCGCCACCGCCTCAACGGCGCCGAGCTGTTTGTTGTGCATGGCTCGCCCTGGGAGCCGGTCAGCGAGTACGTCTATCCCACCAGCCCTACGCTGCGCCGGTTCCACGAGTTCGACGCTGATATCGTGATCATGGGCCACACGCATCAGCAGATGGTCACCCGCGTGGGCCGGCTGACGCTGATCAATCCCGGCTCCACCGGCGAAGCGCGCGACGCCCGCAATGACTGGCGGCTCTCCTTCGCGGTGCTCGACACCGCCGAAGGCAGCGTCCGGATGTGTAACTTCCCCGACCCCACCCGCCCGCATTTTGCCCCCGGTGTGCGCACGCCTGAGCCGGAGTGGAGTATCACCGACCTGTCCGGCCAGCCGTGAGCTACCGGCGATGCACGGCCTATCCCCGTGCGGCGGCCCCGGCCCGGCGGCGGTCCTCGGTCACGTCGCGCTGCACCGTGGGGCGGATCAGCAACAGGTCAATCGTCGCCCGCTGTGGCAGAGCTGCCACCAGCAGAATCGCCTCCGCCACGTCCTCCGGCTGCAGCATGGTGGCGCGCGCCTCGGGCGACGGCGGATAGGGGCGCAGCTCCATAATCGGCGTGTCCACCTCACCGGGGCAGACGGCGCAGGCGCGGATGCCGAAGCGCCGCTCGGCGAGGTTGATCGACTCAGTGAATGAGTTGAGCGCCGTCTTGGCGGCGGAGTAGGCCGGGCCAGACAGCGTGCTGGTGCGCACCCCTGCCATCGAGGAGACGTTGATCACCGTCCCGGAGCGTTGCCCCCGCATCAGCGGCAGCACGGCCCGCGTCAGGATAAACGGTCCGTTCAAGTCGGCGTCGACCACTGCCCGCCAGTCCTCGATGCTAACCTTGTCCAGGTCGCGCACCGGCACGTTCAGCCCGGCGTTATTCACCAGCACGTCGATCCGGCCCCACCGGCCTTGCAGGTCGCGCACCAACGCCTCAACAGCAGCGGCATCGGTGACGTCACACGGCGTCACCAGCATCTCACCGCTCCCGGCTTGGACCAGCGTGGCGGTTTCCTCCAGCGGCCCGCGGCGGCGGCCCACCAGGGCAACGCGGGCGCCTGCTGCCGCCAGCATCACTGCCGCTGCCCGGCCGATGCCCGTGCCCGCCCCGGTAACGATCGCAACCCGTCCTTCGAGCCGTGCCATAGAAGCTCCCTTCGGTCGCAGCCGGCGAAGCAGCCGGTCCGCCGTGGCTGCTGTACGGGATTGTGCAAGGCCCGCAGGCAGAGGGGAAGCCGGAGTGCAGCGCGGCCGCACCTCTGCCCGCTTCCCGCGCTTAGCCGCGAATGGCGGTGACGAGCAGCAGCAGCCAGCCGAGCATGAAGCACAACCCGCCCAGTGGCGTGATCGCGCCCAGCACCCGCAGGCCGGAGGTCGAGAGGGCGTACAGGCTGCCGGAAAACAGCAGGATGCCGGCCACGAACAGCCAGCCGCTGGCGGTGGTCAGCGCTCCACCCCACCGCCCGGCGGCATAGGCGACGGCGAGCAGCGCCACGGCATGGTAGAAATGATAGCGAGCCGCCGTATGCCAGGTGTCCAGGTCATCGGCAGACAGCCGGTCTTCCAGCGCGTGCGCCGCGAATGCGCCGGTCATCACCGCCAGCATGGCCAGGGCTGTCCCTAACCCGAAAAACAATCGCTCCACGGCTCCGTACTCCCTCCCAGCGGGCTCGCCGGCGCACCACCGCTCCCATGGTACGCAATCAGCGGAGGACAGCCGAGCCGGCCGTGTGGCGGCCGGCACGTTGGTGGACGAAGCGGCATGGCGCCGGGTATGGCCTAGTGGTGAGGACCGCCAGCGCTGCCTTCTGGAGCGTGGTGGCGTCCAGGTTGGTGGGCAACACAATCTGCTTGAGATCGTTCGGTCCCAGTGGCATTGGTGTACTCCTTCGTTCGCGCCCCGGGCGCGCACGTCAGACCGGCTCCCCTGCCCTTAGGGCACCGCGGTCGGCACTGCCAGCTGCGGGCTGACAAACACCGTCGCCGCGCTCTCGGCGTAGCCGATGATGAAGTTGAAGTCACCCGAGGTGGCGGAGGCCGTCTGGTCAATGCTCCCCGCCGTGGGCGAGACGTAGGCCACCCCGCCCGGCGTGAGCGACGCATAGCCCGTCACCGGACCAAACACGCACACATCCACCCGGTCCCCGACCGCCGCCGTGGTGGCCCCGGCCGCACCGACCGCGACGACGATGCCAACCGCCTGTGCGGTGGCCTGCCCGTCGGCATCAGCCGCCTCGACATCGTCGTCCGAGGCGATGTACACCGCCTGACCGACCGTCAGCGCCCCGCCGGCATTGAACCGCCGGATCTGCGCCACCGGCCCCAGCGGCCGGATGTCCGCCGCCGTCCCTGCAAACGCTGCCATTTGTGCTACTCCTTACTGGCCTGCTGACCCCTTGTGGGGACCATGGGAGCGGGGGGGGGGGGGGGGGCGGGGCGCCAGTGGTAGTGGGGGGGGGTGGCCC
>CAUJGQ010000193.1 GCA_963170165.1 Chloroflexota bacterium
CGGCTGATCCTGACCGATGACAACTTCGCCACCATCGTGGCAGCGGTCCACGAGGGACGGGCGATCTTCGCCAACATCCGTACCTTCCTGCGCTACCTGCTCTCCTCCAACGCGGGCGAAGTGCTGACGGTGTTCTTCGGCATCGTGCTGGCCGGCGTGATCGGCCTCGATGCCGGGGACGATGGCGCCGTCGCCGTGCCGTTCCTCGCCACCCATCTGCTGTGGATCAACCTGATCACGGACTCGCTGCCCGCTATCGCCCTGGGCGTCAACCCGCCGGCGCCGGGGCTGATGGCGCGCCCGCCGCGCCCGCCCGGCGCCCGCGTGATTGACCGGCCGATGGTGACGGGCATCTTAGCGGTGGGGCTGGTGATGGCGGCGGTGACGCTGTTCACCTTCGACCTGTGGCTGCCTGGCGGGCTGGTGGCGGGCGGCGGCACGCTGGCCGAGGCGCGGACGGCGGCGTTCACCGTGCTGGTGCTGGCGCAGTTGTTCAACGCGCTCAATGCCCGGGCCTTCACCAACCGGCTGCTGTGGGCTGGTATCGCCCTGGCCGCCCTGCTGCAGGTGGCTGTTGTCCACCTGCCCCCCTTGCAGCACGCCTTCGGCACCGTGCCCCTGTCCGCGGGCGAGTGGGGGCTGTGCCTGATGCTGGCCAGTGTGGTGCTGGTGGCCGAGCAGGCCCGGCAGTGGGTGACGGGGAGCGGATGACGGATACATGCAATGCGCCACGGAAAATGGCCGGTGTTCCCGCGCAGGCAGGCAGGTGGCCGCCTGACAGACATCCGCGCGGTGCAGCCAGAGGATGAGGATGCGGGAGTGCGGCTGCGCTCTCGCCGTGACCGCAGGCAGGCGCGGCATGCGTGCGCGATTGACGGCGGCGCTGTTCGGCATGATTGTCCTGCTCGGCAGCGCAACGGCCCGGCGCCGCCACCGGCCCCATACCCCGCGCCCGGCCTGAGCGTCCGGCCCGCGCTCCCGTGGCAGCGCCCCAACCCCGCTGGTTCCGCAGCTGGCGCCAGGGGGAGGGGCGCTGAAACGGCGCGGGCTACCGGCTGGTGAAGCCGAGCGCTCAGAACGGCATTTCGGCCAGCCGGTCAAGCGTCTCCTCGATACCAGGGACCATGCCCATTTCCAGCAGTTGGGCGCGCATCTCGGCAGACTCGAACACCGAGCGCATGGTGAGCAGCGTGCCACCCTGGTGCGGTGTGAAGGTCAAGTAGCCCTCGGTCTCCGGCGGGAAGGTGCTGCCGTCCTTGTCCGAGAAGGCGTCGATGTAGGACAGCCGCTCCGGCGGGGTGACCTCGCGGTAGGTGGCGCGGCCCCACGACTCCTGGCCATCCCCGGCGCGCATGCAGTAATGCCAGATGCCGCCAGGGCGGACATCCATTTGGTAGACGGTGGTCTGCCAGTCACGCGGGCCCCACCAGCGGGCGATGATCTCCGGGTCGGTCCAGGCGCGGAACAGCGCGGCAGGCGGCGCGGCGAAGGCGCGGGTGAGCACCAAAGCGCGCTCCCCCTCCAGGGTGATGACGCTGTTGGTCTGCCCCAGCGGGCCGGCGCCGGGCGGGTGCCAGCGGCCCAGGTGCTCGGCCAGCCGAGCCAGCGTCTGGTACCCCAGCTCGACCGCGCCGAACGCCTCCACCCGGCGGCGCTCCTCGGCAGTGGAGAAGCGCGAGACCATCGTCACCGTCGTGCCGCCGTCGCCCTCCTCAAAGCGGATCGTCACGTGGAAGGCGTCATTCATCTCGTCGTCGCCATGGCGGTACACGAGCCGCTCGGGGTCGCGCACCTCCAGGTACTCGACACGGTTGGGGTACACGGTGCCGTCTGGCCCCACCATGGTGTAGCGCCACACGCCGCCGGGGCGGACATCGATTTCGGCGGTGGTGGTGGTGAAGCCGTCCGGGCCGAACCACCGGTCCACGTGCTGCCGCTGGGTCCAGGCGCGGAAGACGAGCGGCCGGGGAGCGGCGTAGGTGCGGGTCATGGTGATCTCCTGCTCCTCGGCGTCCATCACCGCCAGCTGCCCGGCCAGCCGCTCCAACGACTCGGCGGCGCCCTCGGCCATGCCGGTGCCCATGGCGCCGTCGCGTTCCTCGCGCGAGCCGAAGATCAGCCGCTCGGTGAGCAGCGTGCCGCCGTCCTGCGGCGTGAGCGTGATGTCTACCACCATGACGTACTGGTCGATGGGCGGCACGTCGTAGATCTGGGTGAAGACGGCGCGCTCAGGCGGCACGACCTCACGAAACTCACCCCGAAAAGGGTGCTCATCGCCTGCCGGCCCGCGCTCGACAAACCGGTACGTACCGCCGGGGCGGGCGTCGATCTCGCAGACGGGCAGCGTGGAGCCGCGGCGGCCCCACCACCGGCGCAGGTGCTCGGGACGGGTGGTGGCGGCATAGACGAGATGGCGCGGCGCCTGAAAGAAGCGGGTGATCACCACCTCGGTATCCGAAACGGTGGTCGCGGTAAACGTGCTGCTGGTCATGCTGTAGCTCCCCTGTTGCCGCGTGATCCGGCATCCGGCGGTTCGGCCGCCGGCCGTCCCGCGGCATCCGCGATGCTAGCGTTGTCCCGCCAGGTAGGCGGCAAGCTGGTCGAAGGTGGCGGCAAAGCCTTGCTGGACCATGGGCCGCATGCTCTGGAAGGTGGTCTGTTCCTGCTCGGAGGCGTTGACCGGCCCGCCGGCGATGGTCAGGGTGGTAACGCCGTCCTGCTCGGTGAGCGTGACGGTATTGACGATCTCCTTGGGCCAGTCCGGCGCCAGCGGATGGGCGATGATGTGGCCCTCGGCGTCGCAAACGGAGTTGACGAAGACGATGCGCTCCGGCGGCGCCAGCTGGCGGAAGACGAACTTGCCCCATAGCGGCGGCATCCCCGGACCTTCCATGCGGTAGAAGAACTCACCGCCGGGGCGTGCGTCCAGGTGTAGGACGGTGATGGCAAAGCCCGCCGGACCCCACCAGCGCGCCAGCTGCTCCGCCTCGGTCCAGGCGGCATAAACCCGCTCCCGCGGTGCGGCAAACGTCCGCGTCACCACCAGTTGTTCCATGTGCTCCTCCCCTATTGCGTGTGTCTGTGGGGGCTCCCCTCACCCCCGGCCCCCTCCCCCGCGTGCGGGAGGGGGAGTGAACGGATCTCAGTCCGGGGCTGCTCCCTCTCCGTTACGGAGCGCGGCCGGGGAGGGAGGGGTCTCGCTTCCACTCCCTGTGCTCCGCTCGTCGCCGGATGCCGGTTCTTGGAGCTCGCGCAGGTACTCATCCAGGCGGCTGAAGCTCTCCTCCCAGAATTGGCGGTAGCGGCCCAGCCAGGCGGACACCGCTTGCAGGGGGGCGGGTTCCAGGCGGCAGGGACGCCATTGCGCCTTGCGCCCCTGGGAGATGAGCCCGGCGCGTTGCAGCACCTTGAGGTGCTTGGAGATGGCGGGCAGGCTGAGGGCAAACGGCCCGGCCAGCTCCATCACCGTCGCCTCCCCCTGCGCCAGCCGCGCCAGGATCGCCCGCCGCGTTGGGTCGGCCAGCGCGGCGAAGACGAGGCTCAGGTGGTCATCCGGCTCGTTATGTTTTACCACTCGGTTATTTATCCTAGTGGTAAACTAAAGCATGCCGCAGCGCACCGTCAAGCCTGTCTCTTGGGACAGCACGACCGGCCCGCGCCCTGTGACGTCTTGGTGCCGCGCTGTTGGAGCGTGATCACGTCGCGGAGGAAGATGAGAATGGACAGCGCTGGGGCAGACCTCGCCACCACCTCCTAGACCTGTGCGGTCCGTTGACCCTGTCAGTTGGTATGCTGGCCCTGCTGCTGGCGATGGGGACCACGGTGAACCGAAGCAATTTGCTCATCGCGGTGACGGAGTCACGCTTGGTGGCGGCGCGGTTTTCGGCGCCGCAACCGCGCTTGTGGCTGCGGGCACCGCACTCAGACGCGTGGCGCTTGGCATTGTCTCAAGGCATCCAGGGTCGGTTCACCCCGACAGGCTACGCAGGAAAAGGAGGGCGTTCCCGTGGAGATAGGCGTCGCGCGGATTCGCACACCAGAGGACCGCTTCGCCAATGTGAAGGGCTTTCCGTTTCCGCCACACTACGCGGAGCTGCACGGGCTTCGCCTCCACTACGTCGATGAAGGCCAGCCCACCAACGGCGCGTTTCTGCTGCTCCACGGTGAGCCTTCGTGGAGTTTCCTCTACCGCAACCTTATCCCCGTCTTTGTGCGTGCTGGCTATCGGGCCATCGCCCCGGACATGATTGGCTTTGGACGCAGCGACAAGGTGA
>CAUJGQ010000194.1 GCA_963170165.1 Chloroflexota bacterium
GGAACCGCTTCCTTGGCGTTCCCACCGTCGTCTTCTCTGCCGCGCGCTCGCGTTTTCGCCTGCTGGCCTGACCCATGCAAGCCTCCTGCCTCTGTGAACGGAATCACCAGTGTTGCGAATTATCGGATCGGCTGAGGTCGAGGTCAATTCCCCGGCTCATCTGCGACAGGCAAGAACTTTACGAATCGCCCCCCGGCCGGGAAATAATCTGCTAGACGGGCTGGTGCCCGACGCATCCGCCAATGGCAGAAGCGATTTGCGGATTGTCGAAGGATTCCTCC
This sequence comes from Chloroflexota bacterium, assembly GCA_963170165.1. Classification (GTDB taxonomy): domain Bacteria; phylum Chloroflexota; class Dehalococcoidia; order CAUJGQ01; family CAUJGQ01; genus CAUJGQ01. Next base: position 282 of record CAUJGQ010000194.1, read on the forward strand.
GACAGTTCGCCGCCGCGCCGGGTAATTGATTAATAGGCGGGACGCTCGGTCGCGGACGGCATAGGTAACTAATGGACGGGCACATCGTGTGCCCGGGCGCTCCGGCGAAGGACGCCAAAGATTTTTGCTGCATCCCAAGCCATTGTCCTCACGGGGCTTATGAGGCGACGGCACGGGATTTTCTTACGGCCTTGGTTCGTAATACGTTTCGTACTACGATATAGGGTATAGGAGGTATCGCTATGGCAAAGCCGAAGGACGACGTGAAGCAGGTGGTGGCCGTGCGGCTCGCAGGCTGGGAACTGTTCGTGCTGGATCAACTGGCCGACCTGACCGGCGAATCGCGCTCCGACACGGTGCGCAAGTGCATCGCCGAACATCTGCGGCGCACGATGCGCGAGCATCCCGAATGGCCCATGCACCCGGCCTGGGTCGATGGCGGGGCCAAGTGGGGTCAGGAGAACGGCGAGCGCTGGATCTTCAGCATGTTCCAGCACTGGGCGTGGGCTATCGCCGACGCTGACCCGACCAAGCACCTGCAGAAGACCACGCTCGATGGCGTCACTGGGTATCGCTGGCGCGAGGGACGGCCGGTGCCGAAGTTGACCGAGTGGAAGGAACACGTCGAGCGCTACCACGCCCGGCAGGAAAAGGAGGGGCGATGAACACCACGACCATCGAGAACATCATGCTCGCTGCCAGTGCTGTGGAGATCGAGGCGGGTGCCCAGAAGCAGCCCGCCATCTCCATCCTGGGCTACGGCGGCGGGATCATGCGGGTCGGCACCTGGGGTGACCTTTGCATCGACCTAACCGGCCTGGAGGCGGGCGGGCAGATTCCGATCCTGGCCGACCACGACCCGCGCCTGTCGGGCATCGTCGGCCACGGCACCGCGCAGGTGCGTGACGGGAAGTTGTATGTCGCCGGCGCGATCACCGACACCACCGACGCCGCCAAGCAGGTTGTTGATCTGGCTCGCAGCGGTTTTGCGTTCGGGGCCAGCGTGGGCGTCGAGCCCGCCGAGCAGATTCGCGTGGCCCCGGGCGAGAAGGTGAATGTCAACGGCCGGTCGCTGACCGCCCCGCGCAACGGCATGGTGCTGATCCAGAAGGGTCGGCTGAGGGAAGTCAGCGTCACCGCGCTGGCCTGCGATACGAGCACGTCGGTCGCCATCGCGGCGGCCAGGAGGAATGCAGTGGACGTTACGACCAACACGGAAGTTCAGGAACAGGTGGAGGCCGAGCGGAAGCGCTTCACCGACATCACGCGCATCTGCGGCAGCAAGCATGTCGACATCCAGGCCAAGGCGGTGTCCGAGGGCTGGGACGCGACGCGCACGGAGTTGGAGGTCCTGCGGGCCTCGCGGCCCAAGCCGCCGATGGCCTGGGTGCCCAGCACCTTCACTGCCAACAGCACCATCATCGAGGCGGCGCTGCTGACGCGCATGGGGCTCTCGGCGCTGGCCGAGAAGTCCCTCGGGGCCGAGGTGATGGAGCTGGCCGAACATCTGCGGGGCAGCCACCTGCTGGACCTGTGCAAGGCGGCGCTGATCTCCGAGCAGGTCGACGTGCCCCGCAACCGCATGGAGTTGGTGCGGGCGGCGTTATCAACGTTGTCCTTGCCGGTCGCGCTTGGTGATGCGGCCAACAAGATTCTGCTCAGCGCCTACACCGAATCGCCGGCAACCTGGCAGGCCTTCTGCGGCACCCAGAACGTCAGTGACTTCAAGGTCGCCAAGACCATCCGGCCGACCTTCATCGGTGAGCTTGAGGAGGTGCCCGCGGGCGGTGAACTCAAGCACGGCACCATCAAGGAGGCGGTTGGGGAAATCCAGGCCCGCACCTTCGGGAAGATGTTGTCGCTCGACCGAAAAGATGTTGTCAACGACGACCTGTCCCTGTTCGACACCACGGCGGCGGCGCTGGGCCGGTCGGCGATGCGGTCCCTGTCCGACCTGGTCTACCAGACGCTGCTGGCAAACACCGGCAGCTTCTTCGCGGCGGGCCACGGGAACTACATGGTCGGGGTCGACACGGTGTTGTCGGTGGATGGCCTGAGCCGGGCCATCGCGTTGATGCTGGCGCAGAAGGATTCGGAGAACCGCAACCTCGACATCCGGCCCGCGACGCTGCTGGTGCCGCCGGAGTTGCAGCAGACGGCGAAGATGCTGCTCGAGAGCGAGTTCATCGAGCGCGCCACCAACACGCCCACCGGCAATCCCATCAAGAATGCGGTGCGGATCGAGACCGAGCCGCGCCTCAGCAACACCGCCCGCTTCACCGGGGCCTCGGACAAGGCCTGGTACTTGTTCGGCACCCCGGCCGATGCAGCGCTGATCGTGGCCTACCTCAACGGCGTCACGGCCCCGACGGTGGAGTTCTTCGGCATGGAGGCGACGGTGAACCGGCTGTGCGTCTCCTGGCGGGTTTACTTCGACTACGGCTGTGCCTTCGGTGATTACCGCGCCGCGGTTATGAGCAAGGGCCAGGCGTAACCGTTCTCCTTGTTCGAGGGGCGGGAGAGCCGTTTCCACTCTCCCGCCCCATCCCTTACCCAACCGAACCAGCGAACCAACAAGCGAATCTCCAATCGACCCATCGACCCCTCGTGCCCGTCGCCCCGGCGATGGGCTGGGAAACGCGGGCCTCAGGCCTGCCTGTCGAACTTGGAGTTGATCATGTCCATTGCGCAGGACTCGCCCAAGCGGGTCGGCAACATCACGATGACGATTCGGGAAGCGCCCCGCACCCCTGAGAACCAGGAGAAGTGGGACCGGCGCGTCGAGGCGCTGGCCAACTGGCTGCGGGTCGAGTGGGAGCGCCAGCAGCGGCCGACGGAGGTGGCGGCATGAGCGCGCTCTCCTTCACCGAGAACATTCCCGCGATCCTCAAGAAGCGGAACCAGTGGGTCGTCTGGAAGCAGGTGCAGGTGCCCGGCCGGATGAAGCCGACCAAGGTGCCGTTCTCTGTGCGCACCGGCGCGGAGGCCAGTTCCACCGATGCGGATACCTGGTCGAGCTTCGACGATGCCCTGGCCTACTACCGCAGCCATCCCGATGTCGCGGGCATCGGCTTCGTGTTCAACGAGCGCGATCCCTACTGCGGCATCGACCTGGACGAGTGCATCACCAGCGGGCAGGTCAGCCCCGAGGCCCAGGCGCTCATCGACGACCTGGCCAGCTACAGCGAGATCTCGCCCTCGGGCAACGGCATCAAGATCATCATCGTGGGCACCAAGCCCGAGGATGCCAAGTGCCAGTCGAAGAAGATCAAGGGCATGTCGCGCATCGAAATCTACGACCACGCCCGCTTCTTCACCATCACCGGCCAGATCGTGGCGGGCACCCCGAACCAGGTGATCCAGCAGCAGGACAAGCTCACGGCGCTGTGCAAGACGCTGTGGCCGCCGAAGCCGGGCGTGGACCTGACGGAGTTCCTCACGCCCACCGAGCCGACCACGGACATGGCCATGCGCGAGCGCCGGTGCCTGGCATACCTCCAGCAGTGCCCCGACGCGATCAGCGGCCAGGGCGGGCATGACGCGACGCTGCGGGCGGCGTGTGAATGCTTCCGCTTCGGCCTGGACGACGCGGCCACCTGGCGCGTGATGCAGCAGTTCAACAACTCCAAGACCGGCGGCGAAGTCTGGACCGAGAAGGAACTGGCCCACAAGATCGAGTCGGCCAGGTCGAAGGTGCAGGCCGATGGCGAGATGGGCCTTCGCCTGCGCGAGCCGCCGCCCGCGCCGGCGGTGTCGTCATCGCCCGGCCCCATCAAACCGAATCCCACCAGCATCACCGACCTGATCGCCCGCAATCCGGAGATGCGGCCGCCGGTGATTCACGGCCTGCTGCGTCTGGGCGAAAGCGCCAACCTGGTCGCGGCCCCGAAGGTCGGCAAGTCGTGGATGGCGATGGACCTGGCCATCTCCGTGGCGACCGGCGGGATGTTCCTCGACACCTTCCAGTGCATGCCGGGCGCGGTGCTGCTGCTGGACAACGAACTGCATGAGGAGACCCTGTCCAACCGCCTGCCCAAGGTGATCGCCGCCCGCAGGCTGGACGTGGCGACGGTGGGCAGGAACATGTTCGCCGAGTCCTTGCGGGGCCAGCTGCGGGATCTGCCGGGCATGGAATCGTACTTCCGGGGCCTGGAGCCCGGCCGCTTCTCACTGATCATCTGCGACGCCTTCTACCGCTTCCTGCCCGGCGGGATGGATGAGAACGACAACGGCGCGATGATCGCCCTCTACAACCTCATCGACCGCTACGCCGCCATCACCGGCAGCGCCTTCGTGCTGATCCACCACACCTCCAAGGGCGACCAGTCGCAGAAGTCCATCACCGACGTGGGGTCAGGGGCCGGGGCGCAGAGCCGCGCTCCCGATGCGCATATCGCGCTGCGGCTTCACGAGGAGGACGACTGCGCCGTGCTTCAGGCCGGGGTCCGGTCGTGGCCCAAGATCGAGCCGCTGTGCCTCCGGTGGGAATACCCGCTGTGGAGACCCGATGCCTCGCTCGATCCCGCGGCGCTGCGTTCGCCGGGGTCGCGGCGGTCGGGGCGGCCGCCGAAGGAGGAGCCCGCCGACCCGTGGACGCCGGTGAAGTTCGTCGGGCAGTTCATCACGACCACACCCCGGTCGCAGGCGGCGATCCTGGCAGCGGCCGAGAGCGAAGGCCTCACGTCGCGGCGGGCCAGAAAGATGTTGACGTTGGCCGAGGAGCAGGGATTGGCCCATCGCTGGCGTCTGGGATCGGCCAACCGGGCTGATTACGCGACCGTTCCGCAGCCCGCCCGGGGCGGTGATGCCGCGCCACTCTCACACGCGCGCACCCCCCATACCCCCCCAGGGAAACGCGGCATGAGAGCCGCGTTCCCTGGGAACCATTTTTGCGCGCGTGTGAGTGTGAGAACGGAGAAGACCATGATCGTGTTCGTACCCAACGCCAAAGACCCACTGATCGGCACCTGGTGCGACCTGCCCCGCCAGCAGCGGGTGAAGCCCAGCGCCGTCCGCACCATCTGGCGCGCCCGCACCATGACCAAGTACCTCGAAGGCGGCATGGCGCTGGCGCAGGCCCAGGACGACGCCGCTGCGGAAACCGCCAGCATGCTGGGATTGACGCTGCGGACGGTGCGGGCGTTCTGCAATCTCCCCCGTGGCCCGCAGGACGCGGCCAGGCGCGTTGGGCGGCCGGATGGTACGTCGGGCCAAGCCGACGCCCCACGACGCGACGTGGGCCAAGCCAACGCCAACGGCGGGCCAACGGGCGGGACCGGTTCCTTCACCGCCAGCAACCTGGCCGATGGCCGGGGGAACGGTCGGGCGGGATGTTTTTGTTTGCGGCCGATGGCGAACGGGCAATAGGTACTCCGGCGGGCCTGCGGTGAGGTGATGGCGGCGAGAACCATAGCAAGCAGGAAGTCAGTTTCTTTTTGGTACTTCTTTTTCTCGATGCGCGACGACGAGCCCATTTTCGGCATGCAGATCAGCCACGTGCGGGCCATCCTCGGCTTCGCCTGCCGCGAGGTCGCGCGCACCGGACGCCCGTTGGGCATCCGGCGCTACCGCGACATGGACGTGGTGATCGTGCCCCTGGCGGAATGGGAACGGCTGAAGGCGATGGCGTCGGAGATGGTGGTGTCCAACGAGAAAGACCCCGGCGTCGGGCCGGGGTCGGAAGGCGGGAGGGATGATGTTACCCGTTGACGGTGAACAGGCCCCGGTCGGTCTTCTTGAACCGGGCGTCCTTACCCTTGGCGGCGATCTCCCGAATGATCGCGGCGTAGATGGTCGCCTGCGGCGTCTTGCCGCCGGTCTTCCACATGCCGCCGGCCAGCATCTTCTCGACCATCGCCTTGGCGTTCATCGGCTCCTTGGCGTCGGCCAGCACCTTGGCGGCGGCGTCCAGGCCCGACATGGGCTTGTCGGCCTTCGGGGCCGGGGCGGGCTTCGCGGCCTTCGCCTTCTTCGTGGCCTGCTTCGGGGCCTTGGTCGTGGTGGTGTTCTTCTTGCTCATGGCTCGATCTCCTTTGGCCAATTTGGGGCTGGCCAGGCCCATTGGGTTTGGAGGTCATTCCGCCAGGAACGCCTCGATGTTTTCGCGGTCTACGTTGCTCATGAAGGCGACCAGGTCGATCAGGTCGCTGCGGACCTTGCCGAGGTCTCCAACCTTGCCCCAGCTGGGGGTGAAGGTGTCATGTTTGTCGAGCTCCATCTGGAGCACGTCGATCAGGCGGGCGATGTCGTTGGCTCGGGCGTTGTAGGCCTCGCGGGCGTCGTTGTTCTGCATGTCGTTCTCCTTTCGTATTCGACATGCGTGACTTACCTCAACGGGCGGGCGGATCAAGCTAAATTGTTCTGTAATAACAGGTTACGAAAGACATGCCTTGATGTTCTCCGGCGGCAGAGGTAGGGCTGGCGGGCGAAAGGAGACGCGTATGAACCAACGCGAAAAACATGCGGCCGTCGGGTACGCCGGGCGCTCCACGGACATGCAGGACCGTTCCATTCCCGACCAGAAGGCCTTCGTGGAGAGGTGGGCGGCCGCCAACGGGTACGTCGTCGCCCGGTGGTATGTGGACGACGCGATCAGCGGCACCAGCACCAAGGGGCGCGACGCCTTCGGGCAGATGATCGCCGACGCCGAAGCGGGCTCGGATTTCCGAACCATCCTCTGCTACGACATCTCCCGCTTCTCGCGCGGCGGCACCAACGAGACCGGCTACTACCTGCATCGCCTGAAGCTGGTGGGCGTCGAGGCGATCTTCGTCGCGGAGGGCATTCCCGAAGGCGACGAAGGGGAGTTGCTCCAAGGCGTGAAGTCCTGGCAGGCCCGCCAGTACAGCGTGAAGCTGGCCCGCGACAGCATTCGCGGTTCGATGTCGAATCTGACGCAGCGGAAGACCCGCCTCGGCAGCCAGGCCCCGTTCGGATACGACCGGCAATACCTCACGACCGATGGCAAGGTGCTGCGGGTGCTCCGCGAGATGCCCGATGGCTCGCGCCAGGAGATCGCGCCCGACGGAACGCTGCTGCGGGTGCTGCCCAAGGGCGAGCGCCTCCCCAAGGCCAAGAGCGACACCGTTCGCCTCGTGCCCGGCCTGTCGGAGCGCGTGCGGACGGTGCAGAACATGTTCGAGTGGTGCGCCGGCGGCATCGGCATCCGCACCATCGCCATGCGGCTCAACGCCGCCGGCATCCGCACGCCCATGGGCCGGCGCTGGGAACATACCTCGGTCGCCAGCATCCTGCGGAACCCGGTGTTCAAGGGATCGCTGGTATGGAACCGCACCACCAAGGCGAAGATCAACGCGCCCTCGCCCGACGGGACGCTACGCCCGCCCCCGAAGAACCCCAACGGCGAGCGCAACGGCCACGACCAATGGGTGGTCGTCGAAAATACCCACGAAGCCCTGGTCAGCGCCGACGTATGGCAGCGGGCCAACGACGCCATCGCGCGACGGGCGAAGATGGGCGGCCTGGCCCGGCCCACCAATCGCTACCTGCTCAGCGGCCTGGTGAAATGCACCTGCTGCGGGTTCAACTTCAACGGGCACAAGGGCGGGACCGGCGGCCGCCTCCGCTACTACATGGACGGCGCGTACATGCGCTACGGCCGGAAGGGGTGCGATCCGACCTACCTCAACGCCGACAACCTGGACGCCTTCGTGCTGGCGCAGGTGCGGCAGATCATCGGCGGCGACCGGCCCGCCGTGGAGAAGGCGGTCGATCGGTTCATCAAGGCGGTGCAGGCCAAGGCCAAGCCCGACGACCGGCGGGGCCAGATCGAAGCGGATCTCAAGGCGGTGAACAAGCGCGTCGCCAGCGCGATGGCACTGCTGGCCGATGGCGACCTGGATGACCTGGACGAGTTACGGGAAACGCTGGTGGGCCTGCGGAAGTGCCGGGCGGCGCTCGAGGCGGAACGCACGTCGGCCGGGGCGGGCGACGCGACGCCGGTGAACGCGGGCGACCTGCGCACCTGGGCGCTCAAGCGGTTCGACGAGATCGGCCGCGACCTGGCCACGGACAAGGACGTGGACGCGATGCGACGGGTCATCGACGCCTACGTGATCCGGATCGACATCGATCCCAAGGCCAAGCGCGGGACGCTGCTGCTGCCTGCCGACGCGATGGCGATCCTCGAACGCGACATCGCTTCTATCTCACGGGTAAATACCGGCGAACCGGACTTCTGGGTATTGTGGATAGAGGATCAGCTTGGCGCGTGGAGCCGGATGGCGGGAGCCAGCAGCGGTCAACCAAGTGAAGTCAATGTCCGCAACGAAGCTGGTTTCGCCGGCCGTGTTCCGGTGAGGGTGCATGGTCCGCACGGGCAGGATGTTGAAGACACGCATCTCACCGCGGGCGGCGAAGTAAGGCTGATTCTTGTTGTTGTCGTTGGGCGCGAGGCGTTTCGCGTACAGAGCGGTGCAGCCGGCGTCGCGCATCAGGGATCGCAGCCGATCCAGATCGAAGCCCGTCGGCAGTCTTTCCGTAACAGCTTTCTGTGGCTTCTGTGACGCCATCCAGCATTCCTGTCAGGGCGGCGCGGAGGCTGCTCTCGTCGAGAGTGAGCAGCAACCATCCAGAAGCTGCCCCAAGGATCGAGGCTCTTATACCCCCTGAGCGCGCTTCGGGCAATCCAATTCCCCCCATCTGCACGTCCCCCTCGAACTTGGCTGACTCGCTCGGCCGCTCGCCGACGCCCCCGGTAAGCACCAGACAGGCGACGCGCACAGATTCGCGCGACCACCTGAGGCGCTTTCCGGTAAGCCCCTCAATACGGAGCACGAGAACACGAAGGAGTGTGCCATGAAGCGAGTCAAGACGTTCCGGTTTTCCGAGGCCGATCTGGCCGTGTTGGACGCCCTGAGCGGGGTGCTCGGCGGCGTGTCCGAGGCTGAATGCCTGCGGGCGCTGCTGGCCGAAGGGCTGAGGCACCGCATGGAGCACGGCGATCCGCCGGTGCATCCGCACTTCACCGAGGGCCTCAGGCCCGAAGCGGTTGCGGAGGCGTACCTGGACTACATCGACGCCGTTTACGACTACCTGCTGGTCAAGCGGCCCGACGGCACGGCCCCGACGCACTACTTCGCGCAGGTTCCCGCCGGCGGGTTTAATCTGGGACTGGTCATGCGCAAGCTCATGGGCCGGGGCACGCCGCGCGGCTTCCAGGGCCTGGCCGCGGCCTTGCGCGCGCTGCACGCGGCTTGGGTTGGCCTGTGGGGCCTGTGGTGGGTGTTCTGGGAGGCCATGGCGGGTCGCTGCGACTGGAAACCTCACGTGCCGCCGC
>CAUJGQ010000195.1 GCA_963170165.1 Chloroflexota bacterium
TCGGCGGCGCTCGGCTATGTCATACCCAGGCTGTTCCTGTCAGCTGTCGCCATCACTCGTAGCGCAGCGCCTCGGCGATGGGGGCGCCGGCGGCCTTGCGCGAGGGCCAGTAGGTCATCAGCAGGGCGAAGATGTACGCGCCGCCGGCCATCACCACCACCTCCACCCACGGCACGACGAACTCCAGCCCGCCAGTAGAGGAGAAGTAGTCCGAGGTGATCAGGTTGCGCGCCAGGATCACCGCGCCGATCACGCCGGAGAGGATACCCATCAGCGCGATGAAACTGGACTCGAGCAGGAACGACAGCGCCACGGTGCCGCGCTGGTAGCCGATGGCGCGCAGCATCCCGATCTGCTGGCGGCGCTCGACCACGGAGCGGAAGGCGATGACGCCCAACGCGGCGATGCCGACGAACAGCCCCAGTCCCATGAACGCCTGTACGATGCGCAACATGCCCATGGACTGACCGAGCATCTCCTCGATGGCCTCGTCCAGGGCGACGGCCTGCACACCGCGCGTCACCAGCGCTGCCTTGATGCCCTTGGCCACAGCCCGGCTATCGGCGCCCGGCGTCAGCTGCAAGAACAACTCCTGGTACTCCGGCCGGCCGTATACCTCGGCATATGCGTGCTCGTTGACAATCAGCCCCCACATGATGTTGGCGGGGATCTTAGCAGAGAGGATGCCGATCACCGTCACCGTCCGCAGCGTGCCGGAGACCGGATCGCGGTACTCTACCTGGAACGGTTCGAAGCGCTGGTGGGCGACGCCGTGGCCCTCCACCCGGAAGGGCGCGCCGACAGCCATCATGCTGGCCTGCATCGGCGCCGAATCCAGCACCGCCAGGGTGGGGTCGCGCCGGACGGCCTCCCAGACAGCGCGATCGGAGTCGTAGCCGGAGACGCGGCCCTCAAGCCGGCCGCGGTTGCGGACGAAGAACGCGTCATCGGCGCCGCGTACGGGGTAGGTCACCCAATCCCCTTTGCCCGCCTGGCGGAGCTCCTGCACGCCCATCGCCTGCGTCAGCCGGCCGATGGCGTCGATGGCAGCAGGGTCGTAGCTGCCTTCCTCGGCCAGCGCGGCGCGCAGGTCAGGCACCGGATTATTCCGGTTGGTGTGCACCACCACATCCCAGCCGCCCTTGGCCTCGGTGGTGGCGAACATCCCCATGAAGGCCGCATCAATCACGCTCATCATCACCAGGGAGAAGATGATGAGGGAGAACATGGCGATGGTCATGCCGGTGCGGAACCGGTTGGCAAGCGGATAGGCGACGCCCATCTTCAGCGCCGGCGCGAACCAGGCAAAGCGGGCCGCGGCGAAGGCCACCAGCGCCCCCAGCGCCAGCACCGCTGCCAGGAGCAGGAACAGGTCGCCCAGCCCGCCGGCCGAGCCGCGGAAGACGAACCCAGCGGCGGCGCTCCCGGCGGCCATCCCGGCCAGTATCTCGGTGACGCGGTAGGCACTGCGCCCCGCCTCGCCCGCGCCGGCCGCCAGCTTTGTCAGCAGCCGGGCGTTGAAGGAGATGACCATGGTGAAGGCGGTGACGATCCACAGGCCGGAGAGGACGAACATCTCCATGTCCCCGGTCATCCGGCCGAAGATGTCGTCGTGCCAGTCGCCGGGCAGCAGCCAGTAGGCCAGCAGGTATACCCCCACTGCCGTCCACAGCGGCCGGTCAGGCACACCGTAGTAGCGCAGGATGACGGCGATACACAACGGCAACAGCGACATGCCCAGGGTAAAGGGGAAGGCAAGGCCGCCGCGATAGCCGATGACGAGCAGCACCAGCGCCGTCAGCACGCCGGTGGGGCCGGTGACCCACACCCACGGCAGGCCGAAGCCGCGCCGCAGCAGCACATACAGCCCCAGCGGCGGCAGCAGCACCGACAGCGGCACGCCCAGCGCCACCATCCACCAGCGGGTGCGGTGGCGGTGCTCCCGCCGGGCATGTTCTTCCTGGCCGCGGATGGCGGTGACGATGTTCAGCCGGGAGACGCGCACCGAGGAGATCAGCACCGTGAAGAAGGTAATCACCGTGCCCAGGCAGTAGCTCACCACCAGCGTGCGCGCGCTGACATAGGGAGAGATGAACTCCAGCTGGTCGCCCAGCACCATCTTCACGCCGACCACCACCAGCCCGAAGGCGGCCAGCACGCCCAGTGCCACGCCGGCAAACCCGGCCAGGACGTTGTATGCCAGCCCTTCGGCCAGGAAGGACTGCACCAGGTGGATGCGCTGCGCCCCCACGGCGCGGGCGATGCCCATCTCCGTCTTTCGCTCGGCGGCCAGCATCACAAAGATGGTGAAGATCAGCATCACGCCGGCCGCGATGGAGAACAGGCCGAAGATGATAAACACCATAGTGAAGACGTTGCCGACGAGCTCGGCAGTCTCGACGTTCTCCTTCTTCATTTCCACTACGTTGGCGTCCAGCTCGCCCAGGCCGAGCAGCAGCTTGCCGGAGTCGGTGTGGAAGTAAGCCTCCAGCGTGGCCTTAGCGGTGGCCGACCGCTCCAGCGTGTCGCGCACGCCGCCCCGCAGCGCCACCGCGACAAGGTTGATCTGGCCGGCGTGGCCGGTGATGCGCTGGACATCGGCGATGGCGGCGGCCATGCCCCCGGCGCTGCCGGCGTAGAGCACGCCGCTGGCCAGCTCGTCCCGCACCAGGCCCAGCACCTCGATGGGGTAGGGCTGCCCCTGGGCGAAGACCATCAACGTGTCACCGGCGCGGGCGTCCAGCTTTGCTGCCAGCTTCTCGCTCAGGTAGACGCGCCCCTCGCCCAGGCGCGACAGATCGGCGCGGCCGCCACCAGCCAGGCGCAAGCCGCCGAGCGGCTCCAGCGCGGCGGGATCGATGCCCATCAGAAAGACGACCGGCTCCGACAGGCGGGTGCGCGGGTTGATGGCGGGCACTGGTTCGGCCAGATACGGCAGGAAGCCGGCGATATCCGGGTCCTGCTGGAAGGAGTAGGTTAGCTCCGCCGCCAGCGTCTCGCGTACATAAGTCTGCTCCGAGGCGGCGTCCAGCCCGCCATCTTCACCACGCAGGTCGATGCGCAGGTCGTTGCGCTGGAGGATGTCGTACGAGGTCTTGGTGATGGAGTAGTCCAGCGTGTCGCCGGTGGCAAAGGAGGCCGTAATCAGGAGGGTGGAGAGCATCAGGCCGAGGACAATCAGACCGGTCTGTGCCCGCCGCCGGGGCACGTTGCGTAGCCCCATGCGGAACATCGTGCGGTTGGCCAGCCACACCCCCAGCACCAGCGCCACACAGGCGCCGAACAGCGCCGCCAGCACGGCCATGATCGTGGTCATCGACAGGCCAAACAGGGTATCCATGGTGGGCTCCCTTGGGTCGCCCGGCAGCCGGCATCCCGGAGAAACGGCGGGAGAGGATGAGGATCCTCCCCGCTCCCCGTCACCCGCTGCCCTCAATCAATCCATCACGCATATGCACGATGCGGTGGCAGCGGGCGCCGATGCCGGGGTCGTGCGTCACCAGCACGAACGTCAACTGCTGCTCGCGGTTGAGCGTCTCCAGCAGAGTCATGATTTCGTCCGCCGTCTTGGAGTCGAGGTCGCCGGTGGGCTCGTCGGCCCAGACAATAGCGGGGTTGTTGGCGAGGGCGCGGGCGATGGTGACGCGCTGGCGCTCGCCGCCGGATAGCTGCGCGGGCCGGTGGCCGGCGCGCTCCTCCAGCCCCACCCGCTCGAGCGCGGCCAGCGCCTTCGCCCGCGCTTCCTTCGCCTTCACGCCGGAGACGACCAGCGGCAGTTCGACGTTCTCGGCGGCCGAAAGCACCGGCAGCAGATTATAGAACTGGAAGACAAAGCCCATCTGCCGGGCGCGATAGGTGGTCTTGGCATTGTCTGACAAGGTGGCGATATCCGTGCCGGCGATGCGGATCACGCCGCTATCGACGGTGTCCAGCCCGGAGAGGCAGTTGAGCAGCGTCGTTTTCCCGCAGCCGGACGGGCCCATGATGGCGACCATCTCGCCACGACGGACGGTGAGGTCCACACCGCGCAGCGCGGGCACATCAATTTCGCCGGTGAAGTACGTCTTTACCACGCCCTGCGCCTCGATGATGACATCCGCGACCGGCAGCGCAGCAGACGCGGGTTCTGAATGGGCGATGGCCATGGTGGCGCCTCCTCAAGCGGCCGGCTCGATGACAAGCAGCACGTGCTCGATGCGGCGCAGCCTGGCCGCCAGGTTGATGAGCCGGCGCAGCAGCCCATATTTACGTGCCAGCGCCGCATCGCCCGCGGGCCAGGCGTTGACCGCCAGTACGCGCGCCCGCGCGGCGATGGCCGGTCCGGTGCTCTTGCCTTTGAAGGTGCAGGGGGCGAGCATGACACGCCCATCGCGGCGCAGCCGTTTGACCTTGCCGGTGGCCGCCGCTGTCCGCACCGCCAGCGCGCCGCCGCAGAGGGCGAACCATACCGGCGTGGCCACGGCGGAGCCGTCCCGCCGGTATGTGGTAAGCGCGATGAATGGCTTCCGCCGCAATGGCGCGAACACCGTAGAAGCGGCCCGTTCCACGGTTGCCGTGGGTGTGGTGGTCAGCGTCATCCGGCAGCCCCCGTTCGGGCGGCGCATGACTCCCCGCGGCACTCCCGCAGGAGGGACACACCGCTCCCTTATCCTCCGCCGCCGGCCCGCCGCTGTCTGTCGGGCAGGGTTCGGGAAACTGTGGGGTAACGGGGAGCGGGCGGGCAGCGGCGTACCGAGCCCCCTCGCCCGCCTTTCGGGCGAAGGGGCTGGGGGCAGAGATCCACCGCGAGAGGACACCCGTTGAGCAGCCGGCGGTGTGCCGGCGCGAACGCGGCCGGGGCGCCGCGCTCAGCGGACGACGGCCGGGGTGAAGGCGGCGTCTACCAGCGCGTGTACTTCGCTGTCGGCCAGGCCAGTGACACGGCCGTCATCGTACGCACGCATCACGGCATCGAGCAGGGCGAGCAGGCGTGGGTCGCGCTTGGCCAGCCCGGCGGCCTCGGCCGGGCGGTGGTGTTGCATCCACATGAGCAGGCCCGCCGCGCCTGACTTGTCGGTGATGCCCACGCCCGGGGCCACGCCGAGCAGGCCGGTGCTGTCGAAGGGGTTGTAGATCTCTTCATCCTTGATCATGCCGTCGGCGTGGATGCCGGCGCGGGTGACGAAGGCGTTCTCCCCCACCACCGGCAGGCGCTGGTCTACCGGCTCGCCGATCTGGCGGTAGTACGCGGCGATCTCGGTGAGGGCGGTGGTGTCCATGCCGTGCAGCTCGCCGGTGAGGGAGATCAGCCAGAAGACGAGCGCCTCGATCGGTGTATTGCCGCTGCGCTCGCCGATGCCGAGTAGCGTGCCGTTGTTTGCTGATGCGCCGTACAGCCAGGCGCAGACAGCGTTGGGGATGATCGCTGCCAGGTCGTTCTGGCCGTGGAACTCCAGCGCCTCGCTGGGTACGCCCGCCTCACGCCGCAGCAGGCGGGTAAGCCGGGGGATACCGCGCGGCAGGGAGGCGTTGGGGTGCGGCACACCGGCGCCGAGCGTATCGGGGAACCGCAGCTTGACCTGGATACCCGCCTGGCGGCCGCGCTCCATCAGCGCCTGCACAAACGGCAGCACCACGTGATAGGCGTCGGCGCGGGTGCTGTCCTCGATATGGCAGCGGGGAATGACGCCGTCGGCCAGAGCCGCATCCACGACCTGCAGATAGCTGTTCAGCACCGTCTGCCGGTCAGAGCCCAGCTTCTTGTAGATGTGGTAATCGGAGATGGAGGTGAGAATGCCGGTCTCGCGCAGGCCGGCGGCACGCACGAGCTGGTAATCCTCCGGCGTCGCCCGGATCCAGCCGGTGATCTCGGGAAAGGGATGGCCCAGCTCCTGGCAGCGCTCCACCGCCTCGCGGTCCTTGCGGGTGTACAGAAAGAACTCGCTCTGGCGGATCATACCGTGGGGGCCGCCCAGGCGGTGGAGCAGGCCATAGAGATGGGCGATCTGCTCCGGGGTATAGGGCGCGCGCGACTGCTGGCCATCGCGGAAGGTGGTGTCGGTAATCCAGATAGCGGGGGCGGGGTCGAGCGGCACCGGCTCCGGCTCGAACCAAGTGATCGGCGGCAAGGTGTACGGGAAGGTGTCGCGCAGATAGGCGGGTCCGTCTGTCCGGCCGGTCTCGGGCGGAGAGAGCTTCAGCCACGGGGCTGCGGCAGTCATTGATTCCTCCCAACTATGGACGGCACACGCACCGTCCTATCGGAATGCTCTATTTATCCGGTGCCAGCTGTCAATATTGATGTAAATCAATATGCTGGATGGCATGGACACCACGCCGCGCTACCTCGCCTTCGCCCCTGAGCACCTGCCCGCGATCTTGCGGCTCACCGAGGCCGAGGGCTGGCCCTCCTTCGCCACTGACCCGGCCCGCGCGCTGCGGGCGCTCACGGCTCCAGGCGTGGTCACGGCCGTCTGCTTGATAGACGAGCACGTGGCTGGTTTCGCCCAGGCGCAGGGGGATGGCGCGCTCCAGGCGCACCTGTCGCTCATGGCTGTCGCCGTCCCTTTCCGCCGGCGTGGCATCGGCCGACACCTGGTGCAAGAGGTGTTGCGCCGCACTGGCTGCCCGCGCCTGGACCTGCTGGCCGAGCCCGGCGCCGAGCCCTTCTACCGCGCCCTTCCGCATCGCGAGTGGACGGGCTTTCGCATCTACCCCGAGGAGGGGTGATGCCCGGCTCCCCGCGGCGTTACCAGGTCTGGCTAGCCATGACAGCCGCCTGCCAGCAGAAGCGGGGCTCGGTCAGGCGCGGGTGCGGCGGTGGCAGCCTTCCGGCAGCACAGACCCGCGGGAGGAGGCGCGATGCGCGACCGGATCAGCGCTACCCAGGCCGCCGCCTTGCTCGGTGTCAAGCCCGCCACGCTGTACGCCTACGTCAGCCGTGGACTGCTCCACCCCGAGCGCGCCCGGGACGGCCGCACCAGCCGGTTTGACCCCGCCGAGGTGGCGGCGCTGGCGGCGCGTGGCCGCCGCGTCCCTCGGGCGGCCGCCAACGACTTGGTGGTCGAGTCGGCCCTCACCCGTATGGACCCGGAAGGCCGGGCCCTGTGGTACCGCGGCCGGGACGCCGCCGAGCTGGCGCGCACCTGCTTGTTCGAGGCCGTGGCCGAGCTATTGTGGACCGGGGAGCTGCCGCAGGCGCCACCGGCATGGCAGGCGGCCCCAGCGATGCTGGCTGCCGCCCGTGCCGCGCAGGCCGCCCTACCCGCCGCCGTTGCGCCGTTTGACCGCCTGCGGCTGATCGCTGCCGCTGCCGCCACCGCCGATCCGCTCGGTGCGGACATCCATCCCCAGGCAGTCACCCTCACCGCCCGTGCGCTGCTCGCCACGCTGGTGGAGGCCCTGCCGGAGGTGGGAGCGGCCGGCGTCTCCCCCGGTACGGCGGGCGGCCTGCCTCCTGCGCGGGAGGGACCAAACGCCACTGCGGGCGAGGGGAAAGCGCCGCTCGCCCTCCGGACGGAAGCGCGGGTTTGGGGGAGTGACGGTCCACCGCCGCTGCCCTCCCTCGCCGCCCGCCTGTGGTCGCGCCTGTGTCCGGCGCCGTCCGCGCCGGGGATGGTGGCGGTGCTGAACGCGGCCCTGGTGCTGCTGGCCGACCATGAGCTGAGCGCCTCCACGCTGGCGGCGCGGGTGGCGGCCTCCGTCCATGCCGGCCCGTACGCCGTGGCCGGGGCGGGGCTGAACGTGGTCAGCGGGGCGCTGCATGGCGCCGCCTCGCTGGCCGTGGAGCGGCTGCTTGCAGAGATTGCCACGCCGGAGCGGGCGGCGCTGGTGCTGGGGGAGCGGCTACGGCGGGGGGAGCGGCTGCCCGGTTTCGGACACCTGGTGTACACCGGTGCGGACCCGCGCATGCAGGTGCTGTGGGCATTGTTGCTGGAGGAGGCGCCTCCCGGCGGACGGCTGGCCGTGCCCGCCGCAGTGCTGGCGGCGGTCAGTGGCCGCGCCCTGCCGCCGCCGAATGTGGACTTTGCCCTGGGCGCGTTCAGCTATGTGGCCGGAATGACGCCCGGCTCCGGTGAAGCGATCTTCGCCGTCGCACGGGTGGCCGGGTGGCTGGCGCACGCCATCGAGGAGTACCGCCACCGCACCCGCTACCGTCCCCGCGCCGTTTACGTGGGGCCGCCCCCCACCTCCCTACCGGAGATGGAGTAGCCGGCCCGGTCACGGGCTCACGCACCGCCCGCCGTCACCAGGTCATCCACCAGCAGCACGCGTGTCTCCGCGATGCGCCGCAGACCGGCGTCATTCGTGAGCAGCGCGTCGCTGCTCTCATTGATAGCCGCCGCCGCCTGCAGGGCATCGAGCAACGAGCAGTTGTACCGTGCCCGCAGCTCAGCGGCGGTCGCCGCAATCCGGCCATCGATGGCCACGAACCGCGTGTGTGGCGCCGCGGTGACGGTTGCCCGGAACCGGGCCTGCAAACCGGCTTCGGCGGAGCGCACCGGCAGCACCAGGCACTCGGCCAGCGTCACCGGCGTGGTGATGGCGGTGAGCGTTCCCGCATCGATGCGTTGGAAGATGTGGTGCAGCGCCGGCGCATAGACGGGGTGGCGCTCGACATAGTAGATCACCGGCGCCGTATCCAGCAGCACGCTGGTGACGCCGGCCAGCATCTGCTCAAGCGTCACTGCGTGCGCCGTTCAGACCGGGCACGGTCCCGGTCCGCCTCATGCCGGGCACGCGAGACACGCTCCTGTGCGTCGGGAGGGTCTGCCGTCGCAAGCGTGCCTTCCAGCGTGGCCCAGCGGAGCGGTGTGGTGGAATCCGGGGCTCCGGTGACTGCGAGCGCTTGCAGATGGGTGATCAGCCGAGCGCGGTCCGCCTCGGACAGCCGTTCCGCCTGCTGGATCACTCGCTGAAGCTCTCGCGAGACCACTGCCTGATGCCTCCGCCGCCAGTATCGCACACGGCTCCGGTGAAGCGATCTTCGCCGTCGCACGGGTGGCCGGGTGGCTGGCGCACGCCATCGAGGAGTACCGCCACCGCACCCGCTACCGCCCCCGCGCCGTTTACGTGGGGCCGCCCCCCGCCTCCCTACCGGAGATGGAGTAGCCGGCCCGGTCACAGATGCACGCTCCCCCTACTCGGCGATGCGGTAGCCGGCGTGGCGGACGGTTTCGATCAGATGCGGCGCCTCGCCCTCAATCTTGGCGCGCAGGCGACGGATGTGGACATCCACCGTCCGCAGGCCGCCGAGGTAGTCGTAACCCCAGATCTTGTTGAGCAGCATTTGGCGGGTCAGCACCTTGCCCCGGTTGAGCAGCAACAGCCGCACCAACTGGAACTCGGTGTAGGTGAGGCTGATGGGTGTTCCCGCCAGCCACACGCGAAAGCCTTCGACATCCACCGTGAGCGCCCCAGCGCCAATCAGGGTGGCGCCCGCATTGCCGCGCCGCTGCGCTGCCAGAGCCGCTCGCAGCAGCGTCTCCGCCGCGTGGTGTGGCGGCAGCACGACATCGTCTACTGCTGCCAGCAGATCGCCGGTGAGCGCCGGCCGATCGCCGACTGCGGCCAGTACGGGCACCGCCAGCGCCCGCAATCCCTCCAGCACCGGCGAAAGCGCCATGTGCGCTGCGCGCTCGGCCGGCAGGGTGAGTGCCACTGCCAGCACCAGGTCCGGACGGCTGCGCAGCAGGCGGGTGCGCAGGCCGGCATCGGCGTAGGGGACCGCCTCGGCGTTGACGCCACGGCGGGCGAGGCCGGCCGCTAGCGCCGCGCTGGTATCGCCGGGCGCGCCCAACACCAGCGCCTGTTGCAGCAGCGCCTGCCGGGGCGGCAGCTCGTGGGTCTGTGCGCGCATCACTGACCGGCCTCCCCATGGCGGCCCGTACGCTGCGCCGTGCCGCCCGCACTCATCATGCCCCACACGCGCGCCGCTGCATTGCCGCCCGGTTACAACCGGATGAAATGCAGATGACGGCGCGCCGGGTGGCCGGGCTAGGCGAGGCGCTCGGCAGCGCCACGAAAGCGGCGGCCGGCGGCGTGCTCGATGGGGCGGCCGTGGCCGAACAGGGCGACATCGATCTGCAACGCCGCCAGTCGTGCCAGCGAAGCGCGGGCGGTGGCGCGGTCCTCGGTGAACAGCCGCAGCGGCGGGCGCACGCCAAACAGGTGCATGGCGGCGTCGCCGGTGAACAGCAGCCGCTGCGCCGCGCTGTACAGGCTGATGGAGCCGGGTGTGTGGCCCGGCGTGTGCAGCACCCGCAGCCCGCCCAGGCAGTCCAGCTCTTCATCGCCGGTCAACTCGCGGTCCACGCGCGCCGGGGCGCCGGTGGGGGCGGTCCGCGCCAGCAGCGGCCGTAGCGGCCCGCCGAAGCGAGGGCCAGGCGGCGGCTGCTCACCCCGGATCACGGGGGCGTCGAGCGCGTGCGCCAGCACCTCGGCGCCGGAGCGCTCTGCCAGCTCTGCCAGCGCGCCGGTGTGGTCGCCGTGGTGGTGGGTGATGACGATCCGGCGAATGTCGTCCGGCCCGCGCTCAACCGCCGCCACGGTGGCCAGCACCGCCTTGGCGCTGCCGCGCAGGCCCGTGTCGACCAGCGTCAGCCCGCCCGCCTCGACGATCAGATAGGCGCGCCCCGCCCCCAGCCCCTCGATGGTATGGATGCCGGGCACCACTTCCATCCGGCCAGCGTAGGCGAGGCGTCCGGCATCCGGCAACCGGGGAGGGCCGCCACCGGCGTCGCGCACCCCCCGGCCACTGCCCAAACGGCTGGCTCAGGCACCGGCGGGGCGGCCACCCGGGCGCGGACCGCCGCCGAAGATCAGGTAGAACCCGGCGGACACCATCAGCAGCGAGGCGACCAGCGCGGCGGCGCCGGCGCTCACCCTGACGACGCCCTCGAAGTAGGCGGCGGCCAGCACGAACAGGACAACCCCGGCCGCGGCCACGCGCATCCCGGTGTGCTCCAGCCGTGGCTGCTTGCTCCACCAGCCGGCGAGCATCTGGCCGGCGCCGATGCCCGCGGGCAGCACCAGTGCCCAGGCATACACCCAGCTCTCCCAATGGCCGGTCACCGCCTGATACAGCAGCACCAGGCCGGCGACAGTCAGCACGCCGGCGGGCAGCAGCACGCCGGTGTCACGATCGGTGCGGACCGCCGTCATCACGATGAGCAGCAGCCCGGCGCCGATCAGGATGGCTGCCCACATCCCGGCGCTGACGGAGATCTCCAGCACGTTCAGCGGCAGGAAGACGCCCACCGCAATCAGCAGCAGCCCGGCCGCCAGTGCCAGGGTGGGCTGGGCCGCCAGGACCTGCTTCGGGGCGCCGGGTACCGGCCGCATCCCCAGGATCGCCGGCCGGTAAAGGATGATTGCCGCCAGCACCAACAGCTTGAGTGCGGCGCCCATCTCGGCGCCCAGCCAGCCCGCAACATCGGCGGTGGCGCTGTTTTCGACACGGGCGCCCTCCGGCTGCGTGTACGGGACCGACAGCACCTTGACATGTCCGCCGACCACCGCGCTCGGGCCAAGGCGCACCTCGCCGGAGGTGGAGAGGATACCGCCACCGATTTCACCGTTGACGGTCAGTACCCCGCTGGACTTGAACACTCCACCAACGACCCGTGCCCCTTCCGCGATCGTGACATCACCCGCGGTCATCACGAGACCGCCGTGCAAGGTCTCGCCGCTGTTGAGCGTGTACGTGCCGTCCGTGACGAGCTTATCAACGGTGACGATCGGCACCACGAAGAACAAGACAAGAAGGACGAGAAACACCGACAGGAGGCGATTCATCGCCGCCCTCCCTTCAGCACCGCGAACCGGTGTGCGGGCTCGCCTTGAGGCGCGCCGGAACGTGGCGATCACGCACACCCGCCCCGCACGTAGAGTATGGTTCGAATCCGAAACGAACGATGTCGCTCAATCTCCGCGGGGGCTGTCCGGCAATGTGTGGAACGCATCACGCCGTTCCGCCCACCTCCGGACACCGGTTGCCGGATGCTGGATGCCGGGCGTAGCCTGAGGCGCGGAGGGAGCGGCTGATGGAGTTTGCGCTGACGGAGAGCCAACGGGCGGTGCAGGAGCAGGCGCGGGCGCTGGCCGGGCGGTTCGACGATGCCTACTGGCGGCGCTGCGAGGGCGAGCACCGCTTTCCCTGGGAGTTCTACGAGGCGTTCGCGGCGGGCGGGTGGCTCGGCATCGCCATGCCACCGGAGTACGGCGGCGCAGGGCTGGGCATCGCCGAGGCGGCGCTGCTGATGGAAGAGGTGGCCGCCTCCGGCGCGGGGATGAACGGCGCCACAGCGCTGCATCTGACGATCTTCGGCCTCAACCCTGTGGTGCGCCACGGCTCCGCGGAGCTGAAGGAGCGGGTGCTGTCCGAGGCTGCCGCGGGCAAGCTCCACGTCGCCTTCGGTGTCACCGAGCCGGACGCCGGCTCCGATACGCCGAGCATCACCACCCGCGCGGTCCGCGAGGGCGACCAGTTCATCATCCGCGGCAAGAAAGTGTGGACCTCCAAGGCGCTGGAATCGAGCAAGGTGCTGCTGCTGGCCCGCACCACCCCACTGGAGGAGTGTGCCCGCCGCACAGACGGCATGACGCTGTTCCTGGCCAACCTCGACCCCGCCCACGTCACCATCCGCCCGATCGACAAGCTGGGCCGCAATGCGGTGGACAGCAACGAGGTGTTTTACGACGACCTGCCGGTTGATGCCCGCGACGTGGTAGGTGAGGTGGGGCGCGGCTTCTATCACCTGCTGGATGGCCTCAACCCGGAACGTATTCTGGTGGCGGCGGAGGCGCTGGGCACCGGTAAGGCCGCCCTGCGCCGCGCTACGGCCTATGCCAAACAGCGGCACGTTTTTGGCCGCCCCATCGGCCAGAACCAGGGCATCCAGTTTCCCCTGGCTGACAGCCACGCCAAGTTGCAGGCCGCCGAGCTGATGATCCGCAAGGCCGCCTGGCTGTACGACAGCGGCCGGCCCTGCGGCGCTGAGGCAAACATGGCCAAGTACCTCGCCGCCGAGTGGGGCTTCGAGGCGGCCGACCGCGCCCTCCAAGTCCACGGCGGCTACGGCTACGCTAAAGAGTTCGATGTCGAGCGCTACTGGCGCGAGGTGCGCGTGATGCGCATCGCCCCCGTCACCCAGGAGATGATTCTCAACTACCTCGGCCAGCACGAGCTGGGATTGCCACGATCGTATTAGCGCGATTCCCGGCCGGCCGCCGCCGAACGGAGTGGGGCCTGTGTTTGACATCGTCTTTCTTGGCACCGGCAGCCCGTTGCCCAGCCCGGTGCGCTGCGGGGCGGGGCAGGTGCTGATCGCAGCTGGCGTCAACGTGCTGGTGGATTGCGGTTGGGGAGTGGCGCGGCGGCTGAACGCGGCGCACATCCCGCCACCGTCTATCGATGTGGCCGTGTTCACGCATATGCACTCGGACCATATCACCGACGTGCCGGACTTCCTCATCAGCCGCTGGACCGGTGGCGCCACCCGGCCACTGACGGTGTACGGTCCGGAGGGGACGCGCGAGACCATGGATGGTTTCCTGGCCGCGCTTCGCCGGGACATCGGCTACCGTTTCGCCCACCATGGCGACAAGCTCTCGCGCGAGGGCATCCGTGTCGACGTGATTGAAGTGCCCGCCACGCCCGAGCCGTACGCCGCCGGCAACGCAGGCGGGTTGCTGATGGAGAGCTTCGAGGTCGATCACAAGCCCGTCGTCCCTGCCCTTGGCTGGCGGTTTGCCGCCGGTGGGGCCCGCGCCGTGCTCTCCGGCGACACGACGGCCTGTGACACCCTGCGACGGGCCGCCGAGGGGGCTGACCTGCTGGTGTGTGAGGCGATGAACGTAGAGATGCTGGCCCAGCGTGCCGCCTTCCTGCGCGCCGCCGGTAACACCCACGTCGCCGGCATGCTCGATGACGTACCGGACTATCACGCCCCGACCCTCGATGTCGCCCGCCTGGCGCACGACGCGGGAGTGCGTCAGCTCATGCTCTCCCACGTCATTCCCCCCATCCCGGAGGATGGTCCGCAGGTCGCGGAGTTCATTGCCGGTATGGCCGCCCTCTACCGCGGCCCGCTCAGTGTGGCCAGAGATCTCCAGCGGGTGCGGGTGACGGGCGGCACGTAGCGGTCAGCAGGCAGCAGAGCAGCCGCGCGTTGCCGGTCCTCGGAGCGCTCGCTACCCGCTCCTCGGTTTGTCAGCGCTCTGGGAGTGTGCGGCTATCGCGTGGTGGTGTGTGGTGATGTGTACTAAGCACACGAGGCGAACGGCCGGGCGAGGATCTGGCCGGACGCGTTGATGACCTGGGTTCACGCAGGGGCCGGCGATCAACGGGCCCGCCTTCACCTTGGTACTCTGCCCGTGGGCAGTCACGATTGCGCCCCCTCCTTGCTTCGGCCGGAGGGGGCGTCGTGGTGCCGGAGACGGCCGCCGCACCCCCGGCGTGCGGCGGCTGCCCTTGCAGCCACATACCGCTGTCGCGCATGATCGATGCAGCACTGCTCCCGGCCGTTGAGACGCCGTGTCTGCTCCTTCCCCATCCCTCTCTGCGGCCACCCCGCCCCCCGCGCTGGTGAAGCTCATCCCGCTCGCCCTCAGCGCGCTGGTGCTGGCCGGCGGCTCGGAGTACGGCGCGGCGGTGGAGCGCGAGGTGAACGGGCTGTTTGGCGCCAACGTGCTCGGCGTATCGCTGGTGGATGAGCAGGAGCAGACGATCTGGCAGGCCATTACCCTGGCCGGCGTCGCCGGCGCCCAACCATGCCTGCCGGTGAACGCCGGGCTGGCGCTGGGTCGCGGCTCCATCAGCGCCGGGGCAGTGCGTTACGCCGTGGTGCGTGACTGCCGCTCCGATCACCCGGGCCGGCTGCTCCACGCCGCGCTGAGTTAGCAGGGGAGGTCCGGCTGTGCCGCTCGCATCCACCATCAAGCGCGCCCATCGTCGCCCGCGCCACGCCCGCAACCAGGCGGAGCCCTGCACCGGTGACGCCGCGCGGTTGCCTGACATGCCCGGCTGCACCGGGAAGGCGAAGGGCGGCGGCGTGGCTGGGGCGTCGCCGGTGGTGGCGCGCGTATGAAGCTGTTGATGCTCGTGCCCGCCAGCCGGCTGCCGGTGGGGCCGGTGCCGAAGCTCACCCCCATCCTGGTCGCGGAACTTCGTCGCCAGGGGCACACCGTCACCGTCTCACCCTGGGGCCGCCGCCGCGACGACGAGACGCGTACCGAGAAGCTGCGCCAGCGGGCGCGTGATCTCGCCCGTGCCGTGCGGATGCTGCGCCGCCGGCAGTACGACGCGCTGATCGTCTCCACCGCACACGACCCGCCCGCCGTTACCCGCGACCTGCCGCTGCTGCTGGCGGCGCGGCTGCTGGCCAGGACCGTAATCCTGCACTGGCATGGCACCGAGCCGCACAAGCTGGCCGGGCACGGCGGGCGCCGCTACCGTGCAGCCACCCGGCTGCTGCTGCGCCTGGCCGATGCCGCGCTCGTGCTCTCCACAGAGGAGCGGGCGGCGTGGTCACGGCTGTTTCCGGAAGCGTGCTTTGCGGTGGTGCGCAACCCGTTTGTGCCGGAGCATTCCGGCCCGGTGACGCCGTGGCAGCCGCCCGCCCCCAGCGAACCAGTGCTGCTGTTTGCCGGGCGGCTGATTGCAGAGAAGGGCATCTTCGACCTGCTGCGCGCCCTGCCGCTGGTGCGTGCGCGCATCCCCTGTCACCTGCTGGTGGCCGGGGTGGGGGCGCAGCAGGAGGAGGCACAGGCGCTGGCCGCCGAGCTCGGTATCGGGCGGCACGTCACCTTCGCTGGTTACCTGCGCGGCGCGGATCTGGCTGCCGCCTACGCCGCCGCCGCGGCGCTGGTGCTGCCCACATACTGGGGGGAGGGCTTCCCGCAGGTGATTCTGGAAGCGATGCATGCCGGGCTGCCCATCGTCACCACCCGTATCCGCGGTGCGGCCGATCACCTGGTTGAAGGCGATCACGCGGTGTTCGTGCCGGCCCGCGACCCGCAGGCGCTGGCGGCGCGGCTGGCGGTGCTCCTGGCAGACGCACCGCTGCGGGCACGCATGGCCGCCGCGGTCCGCGCCAAGGTGGCCGGCTTCGCGCCGGAGCCGGTGGCGCGGGAGTATGCGCAGGTGGTGCGGGCGATCATCGAGCGGGGTTAAGGGTATGTGCGGTATCACCGGCATCTACCATTACGGCACGGCCGCCCCGGCAGACGCCGCGCTCGTGCGCGCGATGACCGCTGCCATTCGCCATCGTGGCCCGGATGATGACGGCTACTTGACCGATGGCCCGCTCGCCCTGGGCATGCGCCGCCTGAGCATCATCGACCTGGAGGGTGGCCACCAGCCGATCTCCGCCGCCGGTGGCGCCCTCTCGATCATCTTCAACGGTGAGATCTACAACTACCGCGAGCTACGCGCCGAGCTGGCGGCGCTCGGTCACCGCTTTGCCACTGCGTCAGATACCGAAGCGGCACTGCACGCCTACCAGCGGTGGGGGATGGCCGGGCTGGCGCGGCTCAACGGGATGTACGGCCTGGCGATCTGGGATGCCGCCGCCCGCCGGCTCGTGCTGGCGCGCGATCCCTTCGGTATCAAGCCGCTGTACTACCACGACGACGGCCGCATGCTGCGCTTCGGCTCGGAGATCCGTGCCATCCTGGCAGACCCGACCGTGCCCCGCGCCGTGGATCCGGTAGCGCTCGATCAGTTCTTCGCGCTGACGTTTGTGCCCGCGCCGCGCACCGCCTTCGCCGGCATCCGCAAGCTGCTCCCCGGCCACGCGCTGGTGATCGAGTCGGGGCGGGTACGGCTGGAACGCTTCTACCAGGTGATTCCCCAGCTGTTCACGGATCGCTCGGAAGACGGCCTGGTAGAGGAGCTACGCGAACGTATCCGCGCCGCGGTCACCCGCCAGATGGTGGCGGATGTACCAGTGGGCGTGATGCTCAGGGGCGGTGTCGATTCGAGCACCGTCGCGGCGATCATGACCGAGGTGGCCGCTGGACCCGTCAAGAGTTTCACCGTGGGTTTCGAAGGGCAGTTTGCCGGCAACGAGCTGGCGGCCGCCCGCGACATGGCCCGCCGCCTGGGCGCGGAGCATCACGAGATGGTGATGTCCCGCGCCGCCTTCTCCGCGTTTCTACCCGATGCGGCGCGGCACATGGAGGAGCCGGTCGCTACGCCCTCGACGCTGCCTTACTACCACGTCTGCGCCCTCGCCCGCCGCCATGTGAAGGTGGTGCTCACCGGCCAGGGGGCAGACGAACCCTTTGCCGGCTATGCCCGCCACTTCGGTGAGCGCTACGGCGCGCTGTACCGGGCGCTGCCGGCCCCGCTGCGTGCAGGGGTGATTACCCCGGCAGCGGCGCGGTTGCCCCGCGCTCTCCGGCTCAAGCGGGCGGTGCAGTCGCTGGGCGAGCCTGATCCTGCCACCCGGCTGGCCGGGGTGTACACGGCGATGGATGCGCCGCTGCGCCGGCGGCTGTACCGGGACGGCCTGCGCGTGACGGACATCACCGAGCCGGTGGCGCGCTGGCAGAAGGACGTCGCCGGGCTGGACGGCCTCTCCCAGATGCTGTACGTGGACGCCCGCTTCTCGCTGGCGGATAATCTGCTGCTGTACGGCGACAAGATGGCAATGGCCGTCTCGCTCGAGGCGCGGGTGCCGTTCCTGGACCTGGAGCTGATGGCGTTTGTGGAGCGCATCCCCCCGGCGCTGAAGGTGCGCGGCCGCACCGGCAAGCACATCCTCCGCCGCGCCGTCTCCATCTGGACGCCACCCGAGGTGCTGCGCCGCCCCAAGCTCGGCTTCGAAACCCCGCTCGATGGCTGGCTGCGCGGTGCGCTGCAGGCAGAGGTGCGTGACCGCCTGCTTGCCCCCGGCGCTGCCTGTCGCGAATACCTGGAGCCGGCGGTGATCGCGCGGCTGCTGGATGAGCATCGCACCGGCCGCCACAATCACTGGCGCCCCCTGTTCAACCTGCTGACGTTCGAACTGTGGCACGATGCGTGGGTACGGCATCCTGAGAGCGCGTGACCCGGCCGGGCATTCCGTGCCCGCTCCCGGATGCCGTCTTCACGCATCGTGCTACCATGCCCCAGCAGCCTGGATGCTGACACGCTGACCGGCGGATGCCTGCGATGGATCGCTCTGCCCTGGTTGCCCGGTTGCGCGGCGCGCTTGGTGAGGATGCCGTCTTTGACGGGGCGGCGGACCTGCTGACGTATGAATACGACATGGGCTTCGACAGCCACCCGCCGGACCTGGTGGTGCTGCCGCGCACGACCGCACAGGTGCAGGCGGCGGTGCGGCTGGCAGGAGAGGCCGGCATCCCCATCGTGCCGCGCGGAGCGGGCACGGGGCTATGCGGCGGGGCGGTGCCGGTGCGCGGCGGGCTGGTGATCTCGCTGATTCGCATGAACCGCATTCTGGAGGTGGACCTGCCCAACCGCCGCGCGCTGGTGGAGCCGGGCGTCATCAACCTGGAGCTGAGCGAGCGGACGCTACCGGCCGGCTATTACTATGCACCGGACCCGGCCAGCCAGAAGATCAGCAGCATCGGCGGTAATGTCGCCACCAACGCCGGCGGGCCACACACCCTCGCCTACGGCTCCACCACCAACCACATCCTAGGGCTGGAGGTGGTGCTGCCGGACGGCTCCATCATAAACACCGGCGGCGCAGAGACCCCGGGCTACGACCTCACGGGGCTCATCACCGGCTCAGAAGGGACGCTGGGCATCGTTACCAGGATCTGGGTGCGGCTGCTGCGCGCACCGGAGTCGGTGCGGACGGCGCTAGCCGCGTTCCCCACCATCGATGACGCCTCCAACGCGGTCTCGGCAGTGATCGGCCACGGCATCGTACCCGCTGCCATGGAGATGATCGACGCGCTGTTCTGCCGCGCCATCGAGGCGGCCTTCCACGTGGGGTTGCCCGCCGATGCCGGGGCGGTGCTGCTCACCGAGGTGGAAGGGCCGGAGGCAGGGTTGGAGGAGCAGCTACGTACCATCGCCGCCGTCTGCCGCGAGCACGGCGCGACGCAGGTCCGGCTGGCGGCCTCGGCAGCGGAGCGGGCGGCGCTGTGGGCAGCGCGCAAGGGAGCGGCCGGGGCAATGTGCCGCCTGGCTCCCAACTACTACCTGCAGGACGGCGTCGTTCCCCGCACCCGCCTGCCTGCCGCCATGCGCCGCGTCGAGGAGGTCTCAGCCTGGTCAGGCCTGCAAATTGCCAATGTCTTCCACGCCGGTGACGGCAACCTCCACCCCGCTATCCTGTTCGACCGCCGCTACCCGGACCAGATTGAACGTGCGCTGAAGGCGGGGGATGAGATTCTCAAGACGTGTATTGAGCTGGGCGGGGCGATCAGCGGCGAGCACGGCATCGGCTTCGAGAAGAAAGAGCAGATGACGTACGCTTTTGCCCCGGCCGACCTGGCGGCGATGGCCGGGCTGCGCGCCGCCTTTGACCCGCGCGCCCAGTTCAACCCGGACAAGCTGCTACCCGCCGCTGCCCAGTGTGTCGAGATCCAGGACATCCGCCGCGAGGCGGGTGCACCGAAGGATTGGTTTTAGCGGCTTGGGCAGCTGCCGGCTTTTGCTCGCGGGCGAGGGGCGGTTGGTGCATCCTGAACGCGGATTCCCGCCCACGCCAGCGCTGGTAAGTGGAACCAGGATCGATGCCGGGTCCGGGCCCTCCCTCGCCCGCATGCGGGAGCGGGGCCAGGGCGTGAGGATGAGCCCACCATGATCGATCAACTGGCCGCCATCGTGGGCGCGGACCATCTGGCGGCGGCTGCCGGGCTTGCCGTGCAGGGCGTGGTCGCGCCGCTGGCGGTGTCGCCTGCAACGCCGGCGGAAGCAGCGGCGGTGCTGGCGGCGGCGCGTGCGGCAGGCGCGGCGGTGACGCCATGGGGTGGGGGCACGCAGCAGCGCGCCGGCGCGCCACCGGCGCGGCTTGACGTACTGCTCAGGACAGAGCGGCTCAACCGCGTGGTGGAGCACGAGCCGGCCGACCTCACCGCCGGGCTGGAGGCGGGCATCACGCTGGCCGCCGCGCAGCAGGCGCTTGCCGTGCATGGCCAGCAACTGCCCATCGATGCGCCGAACGCCGAGCGCGCCACCCTCGGCGGGCTGGTAGCGGTCAACGTCACTGGCCCGCGCCGCTGGCTATACGGCGGCTGGCGCGATCTGATTATTGGCATGCACATGGCGCTACCAGACGGCGCCGTCATCAAGAGCGGCGGCCGGGTGGTGAAGAACGTCCAGGGATACGACCTGGCGAAGCTGTTCACCGGCGCACTGGGCACGCTGGGCGTCATCGGCCAGGTGAATGTGCGGCTGGTGCCGCTGCCGGAGGCGCGGCGGCTGCTGGCCTGCCGGGGCCCGCTCGCTGCCTGTACCGCCTTCCTGGCGGAGGTGGCGGGCTCCACCTTGCGCACTGCCGCGCTGGACGTGCTGGACGGCAACGCCGCCCGTGCCTGCGGCGTGCCCGGCGATCATCCGGCCGCATTGGTGCTGCTGGAGGGGCCGCCGGTACTGGTGGAGGACCACACCGCCCGTCTGGGCAAGCTCGCCACAGCTGCCGGACTGACGGCGGAGGAGATCGACGGCGCGGCGCTGGCGTCGGTGTGGCGGGCATGGGTGGACCTGGCGCGGGTGGATGACCTGGGCGCGGAGGAGGGGCTGTTGACGCTGACGGTGCTCCCGGCCGAGGTCCCGGCGGCGTTGGAGCGGATCGCACAGGCAGCGGACGCGCAACGTGTGACGGTGCAG
The DNA here is from genome assembly GCA_963170165.1 of Chloroflexota bacterium. Taxonomy (GTDB): domain Bacteria; phylum Chloroflexota; class Dehalococcoidia; order CAUJGQ01; family CAUJGQ01; genus CAUJGQ01. The sequence goes on from CAUJGQ010000195.1 coordinate 20,771, forward strand.
CGCTGGGCGCGGGCGGGGACGGGCAGTGTCTTCGCCCGGCTGTCGACGCCCGGCGGCGCCGCTCGGGTCGCGCTGCCAGCCGTGCACGCCGGCCTGCTGGCGCGCTGGCCGGGCTGCTCGCTCATCGCCGGCGACCCCGCCGCTGCCCGCCCTTGGGGCGCCGATCCGGAGGGGCTGCCGGTGATGCGCGCCCTCAAATCCCGGTTTGACCCGGCCGGTGTGCTCCAGCCCGGCCGCTACACCGGGGGGATCTGATGGCGGCCGGGCGGTAGACCGATCCCGGATCAGGCTCCGGCGCGATAACGCATCAGCCGGCGGTCACGTTCGGCCTGACGGCTGTGTGCGCTGAGAAACTCTGCTATGGCAGCGGTGGCCCGCTCCGGCGCCTCCCACCAGAAGCAGTGGCCGGCGTCCCGCACAACGATACCCTGGGCGGCGCGGATGGCTCGTGCCAGGTGGCGAGCGTTCTCCGGTGGTGTCAGCCGGTCGTGTTCGCCCGTCATCACCAGGGTGGGAGGGGTAATCAGCGGCAGCCGGGCGCTGAAGTTGAAGCCGGTGACCAGCGCGTGCTGCGCCTGGAGCACTCCGGGCACTGGTGGTTGCGCCATCTGCCGCACCGTCAGCCGCGAGATCAGCCCGGTGCGCTGCGCGGTGTAGGCGGGTGTGACCAGTAGGGAGGCCGCCGCCATCAGACCATCGCGCTTGATCTCCTCCAGAGCGCCGGCCCGCCAGGGTGCGGAGCCCGGTCCGCCGGCACTGGTGGCCGCCAGCACCAGTGCCCGTACGCGCGAGGGGTGCAGCCCAGCAAGCTCCAGCGCCACCATGCCGCCCAACGAGGCACCCAGCACCGAGGCGGTCAGTACCCCCTCGCGGTCCAGCACCGCCGCCGCGTCCTCAGCCAGCCGGTCCATCGTGTAGGGCGCCTGGCCGCGGTCGCTGCGGCCCGTGCCACGGTGATCGGGGACGATCACGCGAAACTGCTGAGCGAGCTGCTCGACGAAGGCGCCGCCCCACAGATCGGCCGAGCCGCCTAGCGGGCCGAGCAACAGCAGCGGCGCACCTCGGCCGGATACCTGGTAGTGCAGTTCGCTGTCGCCGGCAGAGACGTATGGCACGCCTGGTTTGTCCGCGGGCCACGGCCCGTTCTGCCTCAATCATCGACCGGCGCGACGCGGTTCTGTAGCAGGGGGGCCTGCTCCTTCAGCGCCGGCGCTGCCGTCACGAGACTTTCAAAGAGAACCGTACGTACCAGTCGAAGGACCGTCCACATGCTACAGCCCATCACGTTACGGATTAGCCGCAGCCTGCAACTCAAGATCGCTCTGTCAGTGGTAGCTGCCCTGACCGCCGGTGCGGCTGCCTTCGCGATTTGGGACATCCGGTCACAGCGCCACGACCAGGAGGGCATCCTCCAGGAGAAGGGGCGGATCCTGGCCATCACCGGAGCGCAGATGACCGCTGCGCTGTTGGAGGATGCCATCGCTACCGGCCGCCTCACCCGCGCTCAAGTGTTTGACGCGGACTACCAGCCCATCCCGGAGACCAGCCCGGTCAAGTATCACACTGCCTACGACAGGTTTACCGATCAGGCGCTACAGGCGCCGAGCGATAGCTTCCTGGCCGATGCCGATGTGGTGTTTGCCGTGGCAGTGGACCGCAACGGCTATCTGCCCACCCACAACACCACGTACGCGGCCGGCGCTGCCAGCCCCGCAGCCAACCGCACCAAGCGCCTGTTCAACGACCCGGTGGGGCTGGCGGCTGCCCAGAATACGCGGCCGTATCTGCGCCAGGTGTACCAGCGCGACACCGGTGAGACGATGTGGGACTTCTCTGCGCCGGTGTACGTGCAGGGGGAGCACTGGGGCGCCTTTCGTGTGGGCTTCTCCATCCAGCGGACAGAGGCGCGGCTCGCCGCCACCACGCAGCGGGTGCTGGCGGGTGTCGCCGGACTGGTGACATTGCTCGGCGCGCTGGCGGTGCTGCTAGCCCGCCGGATCGCTCGCACGGTGCAGCGCGTGGCCGCAGCGGCCGAGCGGATCGCGAGCGACGATCTGCCGGCCTTTGTCGAAACGTCACGGGCACTGGCCGCGGGCGACCTCACCCGGACCATGCGGGTGACAGCGGCACGCGTGCCAGGTGAAGGGGTGGACGAAATCGGGCGGATGGCCGCGCACTTCAATCGGGTCGTGGATGGCCTGCACTCCGCCGGGGAGGCGTTTGAGCAGATGCGCACCGGCCTGCGGGGATTAGTTGCGGACGTGCAGGACGCCGCCGAGCGGCTGGCCACATCCTCTGCGCAACTGGGCGCTACCGCCACCGAAACGGGTGCGGCCGTCGACCAGCTGGCTGGGGCGGTGACCAGCGTGGCCATGGGCGCCGCCGAGCAGTCGGACCAAGTTCATTTCGCGGCGCAACGCACCACGGCCACCGCCGAGCAGGTGGCGCATGTCGCCGGTGTGGCTGCCGAGGTGGAGCAGGCCGGCCACACCGCCCGCACCGCCGCCGGTCGCGGCCGGACGGCTACCCAAGAAGCGGTGGAGGGTATGGCGCACATCAGCCAGACGGTCACCTCCGGGGCCGCAGCCGTCCGCGGTCTGGGCGTGCTGAGCGAGCGGATTGGCGCCGTCGTCGAGACGATTGACGATATCGCCGAACAGACCAACCTGCTGGCGCTCAACGCCGCCATCGAGGCGGCACGCGCCGGCGGGCACGGCAAGGGCTTCGCCGTGGTGGCGGAGGAGGTGCGCAAGCTGGCCGAGCGCAGCCAGCGGGAGACCAAGCGCATCAGTGAACTGATTGACCAGGTGCAGCATGGCACCCGCGCAGCGGTATCCGCGATGGAGGCGGGCGTGACCGAGGTGGCAGGGGGCGCCGATCAGGCCGGGCGGGCGGGAGCAGCGTTGGAGGAGATCCAGGCTGCCATTCTGCAGAGCAGCGCCGCCGCCGCGAACATCACCACCGCCGCCGCCGAGGCGACAGCCGGCATCACGGACCTGACACAGGCGATGGCGAGTATCAGCGCCGTCGTGGAGCAGAACAGCGCCACGACGCAGCAGATGGCGGCGCAGGCACAGGAGATGAACGCCCAGGTCGAAGAGGTGACCGCCCATGCGGGTGATCTGGCCGCTACCGCCGCGAATCTGCGCGATCTGATCGCCCGCTTCCGCCTGGGTGAGACCGCGGCCGGCGGTCTGCCCAGCCGGGAGGGCAGCCACCGGCGCGCTGCGTGATCGCGCGGAGCGTGACAGCGGCAGACCGGCTCCCGGCCCCCAGGTGCTGGCTGCTGCCCGGTAACGGGGCAGACCATCTGCCCTGCGGGCATCCTGGAGGGACCGGACCCCAGCCGGCGCAAGCGGCGCGCTCATGGTTCTCTAGTTCCGCGCTACCAACCGCGCCGCCGTGCCGCCCAGTATCTCCGCCAGCATCGCGGTATCCAGACCCAGCCGTTCCAGCCGGGTGGCCTGCGTGGCGGCAGGGGTGGGATTGTTGGGGGCATCGGAGCCGAACAGCAGACGGCCGGGGAAGCGCTGGAATTCCGCGGCGGTGATGGGCACGTGCCGGTCCCACACTGGTGTCAGATCGCCGTATAGGTTGGCGTGGGCCGCCATCAACTCCAGCGCGCGGGCGTGGCTGGGATAGCCGGTGTGCGCCAAGATCAGGGGCAAGCGGGGGTAGGCGCGCAGCACCGGGACGAGCGGTTCCAGTTCGTCCGGCGCGGTTTCGCCCGGGCCGCGTTGCCCGGCGTGCATCACCACCGGCACGCCGCGCTCCTGCGCCAGTTCCCACAGCGGCGCCAGCCGGGCGTCGTCTGGGGAGAAGCCGCCGACGGAGCAGTGCAGCTTCACTACCGCCAGCCGTAACCCCGTCAGTGCCCGCCGCACCAGCCGGCCGAGGTCGGGATCGTCCGGATGAAAGGTGGCGCCGGCGGTCAACCATGGATAGCGGGCGGCCTCCGCGGCGCACCACTCGTTGACGCTCTCCGCCACGCCGGCGCGATGGGCATACGGCAGCAGCCACGCCCCATCGAACCCCTGCGTCTTGATCGCCGTGGCGACATCCGCCAGCAGGTAGCCGGCCGTCAGTTGCCCGTCGCGCTGCAACCGTCCGCGTACGGCTGCTGCCAGCCGGTCCGGGAAGCCGTGGATGTGGGCATCGATGCGGGGTGGCGCTGCGCTCATGGCCCGGCGCCCGCCGGCCCGCCGGACGATGCATCCGCCAGCGCCTCAAAGTACCCCGGGAACGTCTTTGTCACACAGGCGGGATTGGAGATGGTGATGCCGGGGGCGCGCAGGCCGGTGATGGCGAAGCTCATGGCGATGCGATGGTCATCGTACGTCTCGATGGTGGCGGGCTGGGGGGCGCCCGGGTACACCGTCACGCGGTCCCAGCTATCCTCGACCCGAATACCCATGCGGCGGAGCTCGGTTGCGGCGGCAACCGGGCGATCGCTTTCCTCGTAGTGCGTCTGTGCCACGCCGCGCACGGTGACCGGCCCGTCCGCGTACGGGGCGATGGCCAGCAGCGTGGTGGCGACATCGCCCATACGCGTGAAGTCCGCCTCCACGGCGCGCAGCCGGCCGCCGGTGGGTCCGCGTACTTCGAGGGCTCGCTCCCCACGGATGACGGTGCAGCCCATCCGCTCCAGCACCTCAAGCAGGCCCAGGTCACCCTGGCGTGAGGCAGCGCCGAGGTAGGGCACGCTCACCCGGCCGCCGGTGACCGCGGCAGCGGCGAAGAAGTACGAGGCGGCCGAGGCGTCTGGCTCGGTGGCATAGGCGCGGCCGGTGTAGCGCTGGCCGCCGGGGACGTGCCAGCGGCGGTCGTCCTGCCGGATGGCCTCCACGCCAAAGTCTGCCATGATACCGAGCGTCATATCGATGTACGGGGCCGAGACAAGCTCTCCTGCCACCTCGAGGGTCAGCCCGCGCGCCATGTATGGAGCGGCCAGCAGCAGCGCGCTCAAGTACTGGCTGGAGATATCGCCGCGCACCTGAGCAGCGCCGCCGGGGATGCCGTCCGCATGGATGATCACTGGCGGACAGCCGTTGTGGTGCTGGGTGCGGGCGTCCACACCCAATTGGCGCAGCCCGTCGAGCAGCGGCTGAATCGGCCGCTGGCGCATCCGCTCGGAGCCGTCCACCACAAAAACGCCGTGCCCCAGTGCAACCGCGGCGGTGAGAAAGCGGGCAGCGGTGCCGGCGTTGCCGGTGTAGATCGTCGCTTGTTGTGCCGGGATACGGCCGCCGCTGCCGTCTACCAGGTAGCGCTGCGCGGCCTCGTCCGCCTCGACGCTGATCCCCAGTGCCAGCAGCGCCCCCGCCATATAGCGCGTGTCATCCGAGAACAGCGCCCGCGTGATCTCAGAGCGGCCCTCCGCCAGCGCGGCGATCAACAATGCCCGGTTGCTGTAGCTCTTGGAGCCGGGCAGCACGACCGTGGCGTTGACCGGCTGCTCTGCCGGGACAATGGTGATCGCGTCATCCATGGGCGTAGCGTACAAGACCGAGAGGCGGAACGCTGCCGTCCCTTCGTCCCGCCCGCCAATGCAGGCAATGGCCGCGAGCAGGACGATACTCCGGCGGCGGACGGCGAGCGGCGCTGCCGGTCTGGTTTGCCGGCCGTTATCGGTCGTCGCTCCGTGCGCCGGCCAGCGCTCCGGGGGTCGTGACGGCGGCAGGCGCGGCCATGCTCAACACTTCCTCGAAACTTGGCGGGCCCGCACCGGCCGGAGGGGGTATGCCAGGTGGCGGCCCACCTTCCACCAGTTCGGCGATGCGGGCGCGGTCGATGCGGTCAGACGGCGAGAGGGCCGCGGGTACAGCGTCCAGCATGGCGCGGGCCGCGGCTGCCAGGCGGGCGGCGGTGTCCGGCTGGTCCGGCCAAACCATCCCCGCCAGTCCGGCCAGCGCCCCGGCGGCGGTCAGGTGGCTTTCCAGGATGCGGCACCAGTGCAGGCTTTCGGTGAAGCGAGCGCGGGCCCGTTCCTCGTCGCCGCGACCACCGGCGGCGACGCCGAGCACCAGCAACGCCCGCGCGGCCCCCTCACGGTCGCCCAACCGCCGGGCCAGCGCCAGCCACTCTTCGCCATTGGCAGTCATCCGCCGCCAGTCGCGCTCGCGCCAGGCCAGCCGGGCGAGATAGCCGCAGGCGAGGGCGACCATCGGCTCATCTTCGGCCTCGCGCGCCAGCGACAGTGACTCCTCCAGCAACCCGCGGGCAGCGGCCAGGTCCCCCAGCAGCACCAGCACCACCCCGAGGAACAGCAGCGGGCGCGCCATTCCCCAGGTGTCCTCCAGCTCGCGGTACAGCGCCAGGCTCTCTTCCAGCCGGGCACGGGCGGCGGGCAGGTCCTGCGCCCCCAGCAGGGCGTAGCCCAGTTCGTACAGCGCGGCGGCCTCCGTCCAGGCGTCACCCGCGCCCCGAGCGGCGGCCGCACCGGCAGCGGCGGCGGGGAAGTCGCACTGATCGTTGGCGGTGACGGCCAGCGTTTGCAGCGCTTCCGCCAGTCCCCGGGCGTCCGCCACCGTTCGCCACAGCGCGACGGCCTCCTCCAGGCGGCCACGGGCGGCGGTGTAGTCCTTCTGCTGCTGGGCGAGCGAACCGGCAGCGGTGAGGGCGTGCGCGCGGGCGCGGATATCGGCGGCGCGCGGGGAGATAGGCATGGTCAGCGCCTCATCCAGCCAGCCGCGGCCCTCGGACAGATAGCCACGCATCCGCCAATAGGGCTCCAGTGCGGCCGCCAGGCGCAGCGCGATGGCGGCGCTGCCCTCGCCCTCGCGGTGTGACCAGGCAAGCGCGGCGCGGAGATTGTCGTGCTCCTGGCGCAGCCGCTCCGGCCAGCGGGCGGGCTCATCGCTGCGCAGGTCGCGCTCGGCCTCTTCGGCCAGTGCCAGGAAGTAGGCGACGAACTGGCGGCGGACCGCGGCCGCCTCACCGGAGAGCACCAGCCGTTCCATGGCGTACTCACGGATGGTGGCGGGCAGGACATAGCGCGGCTCACCGCTGGGTTGCTCCTCTACCCGCAATAGCCGCTTCTCCGCCAGCGAGAGAATGCCCTGCCCGATATCCACCTCGACATCCCCGCCGACGCTGGTGACGGTGGCGGCCATGGCGGCGGTGCAGCCACCAGCAAACAGCGCCAGGCGGCGGCAGAGCATCTGCTCGGCGGGGTCCAGCAGGCCATAGCTCCAGGCAATCGCGCCGCGCATGGTGCGCTGCCCCGGCGGGGTGTCCGGTGCGGTCTGGGGGGCATCGAGCCGCCGTTCCAGGCGGGCAACCAGGGTGCGCAGCGGCAGGCCGCGCATCCGGGCGGCAGCCAGCTCGATGGCGAGCGGTAGTCCTTCCACCCGGCGGCACAACTGGGCTACCAGCGGCGCGCTGTCCGGTGTCAGGCCGAAATCCGGCCGCGCCACTCGCGCGCGCCGCAGCAGCAGCTCGACGGCGGGGTAGGTGGCGAGCGTATCGAGCGGCGGCAGGGTGCCCGGCTCTGGCGCGGCCAGCGGCGGCACCGGAAACAGCCGTTCGCGGCGCAGGTGCAGGGCGCTGCGGCTGGTGACGAGCACCCGCAGCCGCGGACACGAGACCAGCAGCTCATCGACGATTGCCGCGGCGCCTAACAACTGCTCGAAGTTGTCCAGAATCAGCAGGGTCTGGCGCTCACGCAGGAAGTCCTTCAGCCGCTCCAGCAGCGGGCGGGTGTCCGATTCCCGCACGCCCAGCGCCTCGGCGACGGTGGCCACCAGCAGGTCACGCTCGGTCACCGGCGCCAGCCGGATGAAGAACACGCCGTGGGCGAAGGCGTCCAGCAGTTCGGCGCCGGCGCGCAGGGCAAGCGCGGTCTTGCCCGCCCCACCCGGACCGATGAGGGTGACGACGCCGGTATCCGGGCGGCTTAGCCGCTCGCGCAGGGCGGCCAGTTCGGCGTCGCGCCCCACGAGCGGGCCGGCGCGGGCGGGCAGGTTGTTGGGGCGGCTCTCCACGGTTTTGAGCGGGGGAAAGCTCTCCGGCAGGCCGGAGATGGCCAGTTGGTACAGCCGTTCGGGCTGGGGGATGCCGCGCATCCGCCGGTCACCCATATCGAGCAACCGTGTTCCCTCGGGCAGGTCAAACCGGACCAGGTCGGCCGTTGCGCGGGAGAGCAGCACCTGCCCGCCGTGACCGGCATCGCCGATGCGGGCAGCGCGGTGGACATCGAGGCCGATATAACCCTCGCCGGTGCGCAGTGGCTCGCCGGTGTGCAGCCCCATGCGTACCCGCACGATGCCATCCTCCGGCCAGGCGTGGGCCGCCAGTGTGCGCTGGGCCGCGATTGCCGCCGCCACGGCATCGCGCGCCAGCGGAAAGACGAAGAAGAAGGAATCACCCTGGGTATCGACCTCGTGGCCGCCGCGGGCCGACATCGCCGCGCGGATGATGTCGCGGTGGGCGGTGAGCACGGGGATATAGCGCTCGCCCAGATGGTGGACAAGCTGGGTGCTGCCCTCGATGTCGGTGAACAGCAGCGTGACTGGGCCGGCCGGCAGATCCCCCATGCGCCTCCCTCATCTCCCGCGCGGCGCTGGCCGTAGCGTACCATCGCCATGCCGCCGCGGGCAGGATCGCAGGGACCGGTTAGGGGAGCGCCGCCAGAATGCCAGGGCGGCGCAGCTCCGCCACGGTGCCCGAGCCGGTGCAGAACATGGCGATGCGCAGTTGCTCAATCAGCACGAGCAGTTCCTCGTGCAGCGCCTCGGCGGAGCGGGCGGCGGCGCGCAGCAGCGGACCGGCGATACCCGCGGCGGTGGCGCCCAGCGCCAGGGCCATGGCGATATCAATGCCGGTGCGCAGGCCGCCGGAGGAGATCAGCGGCAGGTGAGGCACGGCGGCACGGCACAGCCGCAGTGATTCGGCGGTGGGGATGCCCCAGCCAGCGAAGGCGCCCGCCACGCGCTGCGCCCGGGGGATGGCCGCGCGGTGTTTCTCCACCTCGCTCCAGGAGGTGCCGCCTGCCCCGGCCACATCGATGGCGGCCACACCCGCATCAGCCAGCAGCCGCGCCGTCTCGGGGGAGATGCCCCAGCCTACTTCTTTCACGACAACGGGGACGGCCAGCGCCCGGCAGACCGCGGCGATGCGTCGCGCCAGCCCGGAGAAGTCGGTGTTGCCGCCGGGCTGAACCGCCTCCTGGAGCGGGTTGAGGTGGAGCACCAGCGCATCTGCGCCGATCATCTCCACGGCACGGCGGCAGTCATCAGGGGTGACGCCGTAGTTCAGCTGCACGGCGCCCAGGTTGGCGAGCAGCAATACATCCGGCGCAACATCGCGCACCTGGAAGCTGGTGGCGGTGGCGGCGCCGGCCAGCGCCACTCGTTGTGAGCCGGTACCGATGCCCAGCCCCAGCGCCTGCGCCGCCGCAGCCAGCACGCGGTTGAGCGCGCCTGCCTCGGCGAAGCCGCCGGTCATGGAGGAGATGATCAGCGGTGCGGCCAGCCGCTTGCCCAGCAGCGTCACCGCGGTATCCACCTGGTCGAGCGCCAGTTCCGGCAGTGCCTGATGCGCCAGCCGGTAGCGCTCGAAGCCGTTGGTGATCCCCCGGCCGGTGACATCTTCTTCCAGATTGATGCGCAGGTGCTCGCGCTTGCGGGTGGCGCCGGCATCCGGCAGGAGCGGTGGCCCCTCGCCAGCGGGACGGGCGCGGAGGGAATGCCGGTTGCTGGGCCGTGCCGCCTCTGCCCTGTCCCCTGATCGCTCGTCTGCCCCGTTCCCCATTTAGAACTGACGCTGCATGAGGAAGGCGGCAAGCTCCTGGATATCGGCGCGGGCGGCGGTGGTGATGGGCAGGGTGGCGAGGGTGTCGAGGGCGGCGGCGTGCGACTGGGCGGCCAGATCGGCGGCGCGTTCGCGGGCGCGGGCCTCGTCCATCGCCTGCACGGCCCGCGCGACGGCGGCGTCATCGATCTCTGGCAGGGTATAGACCGCTGCCAGCTCCGCGCGGGCGGTGGCCGGGCCGCGAGAGAGGGTGTAGACGACCGGGTAGGATTGCTTGCGGCGGCGGATGTCGCTGCTGTTGGACTTGCCGGTGAGCTGCTCTTCGCCCCAGATTCCGAGCACGTCATCCTGAATCTGGAACACGCGCCCCAGGTGCTGCCCCAGGCGCCAGAAGCCATCCGCTGTCGCCTGGTCACCAGAGCCCAGCATGGCGCCCACCGCCAGCGCGCCGGCGATCAGCGCGCCGGTCTTGCGAGCGATCATCTCGAGGTATTCGTGCTCGTCCACAGGCGCAGTATCGCCGGCGCCGAAGCTGCGCCCCTCGAAGGCGAGGTCCATTGCTTGCCCTTCGATGATGGTCAGGCAAGACTCGTTCAGCAGGCCGTAGGCGCGCAGGGTGACATCAACGGGGATGCCACGCTCGACGCAGCGCAGGAAGGCGCGCCCCGCCAGCGCCCACAGCCCGTCACCGGCGTTGATCGCCTGAGGGACACCCCAGATGTCCCATACGGTACGGCGGCCGTGGCGGGTACGGTCGCCGTCCTCGATGTCGTCATGGACCAGCGAAAAGTTGTGGATCAGCTCGATGGCAGCGGCAGCCGGAAGGCAGGCGTGCAGGTTGCCCCCGGCGGCCTCGGCGGCCAGCAGGCAGAGGGCGGGCCGTAGCGCTTTTCCCCCCGCACCCGGGCCGGGGCGGCCGTCGGCCTCCTCCCAGCCGAGGTGATACCGGATCAGCCGGTAGAGCAGCCCATCACCGTCTCCCACCACGGAGCGCATCTCGGCGGTGAGCGGTTCGCGGTAACGGGAAAACAGCGATGGCACCGCAGCGGTCACAGGCGGCCTCGTTTGGGGAGTGTCTGCCGGTCAGCGGGGCTTCCCCTCATCATTCTCTGCGGAAGCCCTCTTCGATCAGCCGTTCCACCTCGGCATGGACGGATGGCTGTGCACCCAGCGCTTCGCGCACGGCAGCGGCCAGCCCGGCGGCGTCCTGGCCGTACACGGAGCGGAAATGTCCCTGAGGGCCATGGTCCACGTAGAGGTCGGGCATGGTGCGGGTGACGACCGGCAGGCGGATCGCCTTGCGGTTGAGCAGCTCCAGCACCGCATCACCGAAGCCGCCGGCGAGCACGTTCTCCTCCACGGTGACGATACCGCGCACGCCCGCGCAGACTGATGCCAGCAGCGTTTCGTCGAGCGGCTTAGCCCAGCGAGCGTTGACCACGGCGCAGGAGATCCCCTGGGCCGCCAGCGCCTCGGCCGCGGCCAGCGCGGCGGGAACGGGCGCACCGAAGGCGAGGATGGCGGCATCCGTACCGGCGCGGAGCAACTCGCCCTTACCCAGCGGCAGCGCCTTCAGCACCGGGTCCATCGCCACGCCGGCGCCTGCCCCGCGCGGGAAGCGTACGGCGAAGGGGCCGCGGTGCTGGACGCCGGTATACAGCAGGTGCTGAAGCTCGTTCTCGTCCTTGGGGGCGCAAATCGCCATGTTAGGCAGGGCGCGCAGATAGCTGATGTCAAAGGCGCCCTGGTGCGTCTTGCCGTCGTCACCGACGAAACCGGCGCGGTCCATAGCAAAGACGACGTGGAGGTTCTGCAGCGCGACATCGTGGACGACCTGGTCAAAGCCACGCTGCAAGAACGTGGAGTAGATGCCGCAGACCGGCACGACGCCCTGAGTGGCGAGCCCCGCAGCAAAGGTGACGGCGTGCTGCTCGGCGATGCCGGCATCGTAGACGCGGTCGGGAAAGGCCTCTTGGGTGCGGACCAGGCCTGTGCCCTCCAGCATGGCGGCGGTGATTGCCACGACGCGCGGGTCCTGCTCCATGATCTTGGTGACGGTGTCGGCGAACACCTGCGAGTAGGACGGCGCGGCCGGTTTGGCGCCGCCGGGGGCGGACACACCGTGTAGCTTGATGGGGTCGGCCTCGGCCGGGGGATAGCCGTGGCCCTTCTGGGTAAGGACGTGGAGCAGCACCGGCCGGTCCATCGCCTCCTTGACCCCTTCCAATGCCTGTAGCAGTTCCTCGATGTTGTGGCCGTCGACCGGGCCGAAGTACTCGAAACCAAAGTGCTCGAAGAACATCGCCGGGGCGAACATCGCCGCCCGTGCCCGGCTCTTGAGCCAGGCCGCCGTGCGCAGCAGCCGCTTGCCGGCCGGAAGCGACGGTAGCAGGCTCTCCGCCGCCTGGTTGACGGACTGGTAGATGGGGTCCATGCGCACGCGGTTGACGGTGGTGGAGAGGGCGCCGGTGTTGTGGGAGATGGACATGCCGTTGTCGTTGAGGACGACGAGCATGCCGGTGCGCATGTGGCCGGCGTGGTTGAGCGCTTCCATTGCCATGCCGGCCGTGAGTGCACCGTCACCCAGGACGGCGATGCAGTGATAGCTCTCGCCGGTGTGGTCACGCGCTGCCGCCATGCCGGCGGCGGCAGAGATGGCCGTACCGGCGTGCCCGGCGCCGAACTGGTCATGCGCGCTTTCGCCGCGGTCGGCAAAGCCGGAGAGGCCGCCCAGCGTGCGGATGGTGTTGAACCGTTCCCGCCGTCCGTCGATCAGCTTCTGAACATAAACCTGATGGGAGACATCCCAAACGATCTTGTCTTTGGGGCTGTTGAAGGCGCGGTGAAGGGCCAGCGTCAGTTCTACCACGCCCAGGTTGGAGGCGAGATGGCCGCCAGTCTGGTTGGTGGTGACATGCACCAGCTCGTCCCGGATATCCTGTGCGAGCCGTTTGAGCTCGTTGACGGAGAGTCCCTGGAGGTCGGCGGGCTGATTGATGCGGTCCAGAATTCGCTTCATGCAGGCGGCGCTCCGCGGGGGCATATGGGGAGGGCGCGGCGCCACCACCGGGCCGCATACCTCCCCATACCGCTTATGGTACCCGATCTGCCCGTCCGCGCCCGCATGATGTTTCCGCGCTCGGCCGTGCCTGTTCGGCCCTTGCGCGCGGATGCCGGTCGTCGGTTTACGCTACTCCGGCGCGGCGGCCGAGATCGGCGCTCAGGGAGTCCACGTAGCGGATGATCGCCGGGCCGATCTCGGCGATGGGCAGGCTAGAGGAGACAAGGCCCATTTCGATGACGGTTTGCGGCATGGAGGAGACCGCCGCGGTGGCAGGGTCCTGGACCAGGATCGGCCCACCAACCGCCTGGATAGCAGCGCAGCCGGCGGCGCCATCGCGGCCCATGCCGGTCATCACCAGTCCGATGCTGTAGCGGCCGAAGGCACGCGCCACCGAGCGGAACAGGGGGTCGGCGGCGGGGCGGATGAAGTTCTCGGGCGGACCATCATCCAGCCGCAGCACAAAGACGCCGGGCTCCACCAGCAGATGGCGCTCGCCCGGGGCCAGGTACACTGCCCCGGGGCTGATGGCCATACCGTCCCGCGCCAGGCGCACGGGCAATGAGATCTCCCGCCCCAGCCGGCCCGCGTACGCCTCCAGCATCCAGGCGGGGCCGTGCTGGACGATGAAGAAGGCGGCGCGGTCGGTAGGGCTGACGGTGGCGAGCATGTCGCGCACGGCGGTGGGGCCGCCGGTGCTGGCGGCGATGGCGACGGCCACAAACGGCGGCCGGCCGGCCAGCACCGGCGGCACCGAGGTCAGTGGTACACGGGGCGTGGCTTGGGTCAGGCGTGCGTAGCCGGCGGTCAGCCGCGCCAGCATCTCTGGAATGGTGACGGGCTTGCCCAGGAAGTCATCGGCGCCGCTGTCCAGCGCATACGCCTTGGCGTTGGAGGTGTCCAGCGCCGTGATCACCATGATGAACGGCACGGGGTAAATGCTCTGTCGCACGCGCCGGATCAACTCGATGCCATCCATGTTCGGCATCATCCAGTCGGTGAGCAGCGCGTCTACCGGCGCGGCGCGCAGCGCTTCCAATGCCTTGGCGCCGTCCCCAGCGATGGCCACCTGGTGGCCGGCTTTGATCAGCGCCCGCTCCATCAACCGCGCACTGGCGGGGTTGTCCTCTGCCACCAGGACTTTCATGAGCGATGCTCCACGGGTAACCAACCAGTTACGAATCAGCTTAGCCGGTCAGCACCTGCGCTGTCTCCAGCAAGGTTGTGTCCAGCAGTTGCAGGAACGCCGGGATGTCCAGCGGCTTGGTCATGTACGCCCGCGCCCCTGCGGCCCGCAACCGCTGTACCTGTGCGGGCGTGGCGTCGGCGCTGATTATCACCACGGGGATGTTGTGGGTGCGCGGGCCGGCCTGCAGCCGGCGCAGTACCTCGTCACCGAGCATATCGGGCAGGTGCAGGTCGAGCAGAATCAGATCAGGCTGGTGCTCGCGGGCGAGATCCAGGCCGATGCTCCCCTGCATGGCGGCCAGCAGCTGCACGCCCGGCCGCCGGGCAAACACCCGCTCCATCAGCCGCAGGTTGGGGACGTTGTCCTCGATGTACAGCACCGCGCGGGCCGGCAGGGAGGTGGGCGGCGCCGCCGGCCGGGCGGATAGATCGGCGGGCAACGCTGTCGGGACCGACGGTGCGGCCGGCAGCTCCAGCCAGAAAGTGCTGCCCTCACCGGCGATACTCTCGACGCCCATCTGCCCGTGCATTGCCTCCACCAGCCGCCGGGAGAGCACCAGGCCAATACCGGTGCCGTCGATGCCATCTTGCTCCACACCCAGCCGGTCAAACGGTGTGAACAGCCGCTGCAACTGGGCCGGGGTCATGCCGCGGCCGGTGTCGTGCACACCGATGCGGATATGCCCGTCTGCCCCCGGCTCACAACCAACCGTGACACTGCCGCCGGTGCGGTTGTACTTGACGGCGTTGGACAGCAGGTTGAGCAGCACCTGCTTGAGCCGCTGCAGGTCAGCCTGGACGCACCACGACACACCGGCGCAGCGCGAGTGCAGCGTCACCTTGAGCGGCTCGGCCAGCGGCCGCACCAGCATCAGCGCACCCGCCACGACATCGCTCACGCTCACCGGCTCAATCGACAATGGCAGCCGCCCGGCCTCGATGCGCGAGATATCGAGAATCTCGTTGATCAGCCCCAGCAGGTGCTGTCCTGCCTTCTGGATGTGCCCCACGCTCTCCTGCTCGTCCTCGCTCAGCTCTTCCATCTCCAGTAACTGAGCAAAGCCCAGGATGGCGTTCAGCGGCGTGCGCAGTTCGTGGCTCATACGCGACAGGAATTCGCTCTTACTGAGGTTGGCGCGCTCGGCATCCGCCTTCGCCTGCTGCGCCTGGGCGTACAGGTGGGCATTGTCGATGGCGATGGCCGCCTGAGCGGCGATACCGGAGACGATGCGTTCGGCCCAATCGCTGAACGCCCCCGCTGCCGGGTCGCCGAACAGCAGCCCGCCCAGCAGCCCGGCAGAGCCGGACACTACCGGCACGGCCAGCAAGGAACGGATGCCCCTGACGCGCCCGGCCAGCCGCGGGTCAGCCTGGATGTCATCGATGCGGGTGACGCCGGTGCTGGTGAGCGCCACGCCGAACAGATCCGGCGGCAGCGCAGCTAGCACCTCCTCGGTGATACCGCTGACCCCGAGAATGGCGAGCCCGCCCGTATCCCATCCGGAGCAGAAGGCGCCGAAGGCTGCTCCGGTGAGCTGGGTGGCCGACTCCGTCACCAAGGTGATCACGCGCTCCAGGTCCAGTTCGGCGGCGATGCCCGCGCCGATGTCGTTGAGCGTTTCGATCAGCTGGGTGTGTTCGCGCAGTTGCGTTTCGGCCAACCGCCGCTCCGTGACATCGGTCAACGTGCCGGTGACACCGGTGACGCGGCCCTGCTCGTCGCGGCTGGTGCGTGCCTGTACCTCCAGCCAGCGGAAGCCGCCGCCGGCCGTTACAAACCGTGCCTCATGGCGGCAGCCATCCTCCGCCCCTGCTAGCAGCCCTTGCAGGCGCGCGGCGCACCCCGGCCGCTCCTCCGTTACGACGCTCTCTGCCCAGGCACCGCCGAGCGTGTCCGCAACCTCGAAACCTGTGATCGCGGTCCACGCGGGATTGAGGAACGTCCAGCGGCCCTCGGGATCGATCTGGAACAGCACCTCCTGCACCGATTGGATGACGGTGCGATAGCGCTGCTCGCTGTCGCGCAGCGCTGCTTCGGCGGCGTGGCGCTCGGTGACATCGCGGCTGTTGACGACGATGCCGCGTACCGCCGGGTCGTCCAGCAGGTTGGCGGCCACCGACTCCAGGGTCCGCCAGCCCCCACCGGCTATCTGCCAGCGCAGGAGCACCGGCGGATGCACACCGGGGCGGGCACGCACGGTTGCGAGGTAGCCGGCGTGGCGGTCCTGATCGTCGGGGTGGAGGCCGTCTTGGGGAGAGCGGCCCAGCACGGCCGCCAGCGGGAAACCGGTAAGCCGCTCCAGCGCCGGGCTGGCGTAGGTGATGCGCCCTTCCGCATCCAGCACCACGATCACATCGGCGGCGTTTTGGACGAGCAGGCGGAAGCGGGCCTCGCTCTCGCGCAGCGCCTCGGCGGCCCGGCGGCGGTCGGTGACATCGACGAGGTTGCCCAGCAGGCCGGTCAGCTCGCCGCTGGGGCCGTGTATGGCGCGGGCAGACAGCAGCATCCAGCGGACGGAACCGTCCTTGTGGCGCATCGCTACTTCGAAGTTCGTGATCGTGCCGGACGCCGCCACTCGCCGCAGCATCTCGGCGCGGTCCTCAGGGTTGACGTACAGATCGGCCGCGGTCTTCAACGTCGTCAGCATCTCGTGCGCGGTGGCGTAGCCGGTCATCCGGGCCAGCGCCGGGTTGACGCTCCGCACCCGGCCACTGACGGCCGTCTCGAAGATGCCCTCCACCGCGTTCTCAAAGATGCCGCGATAGCGTGACTCCGCCAGACGCAATGCCGCTTCGGCCGCGTGGCGCTCGGTGATGTCGCGGCTATTGGCGACGATACCGCGCACCGCCGGGTCGTCCAGCAGGTTGGTCAGCACTGCCTCCAGCACGCGGTACGAACCATCGCGGTGGCGGCGACGGAAGAGAAACGGCGGATGGACCCCAGACTGTGTGCGCGCCGCCGCTATCGCCGCTCGAACCTGCTCCAAGTCATCGGGGTGGATTGCCGCGAGCGCGGGTTCGCCTATCACCTCCTCCGGCGCAACGCCGGTGACGCGGGCAAAGGATGGGCTGAGATAGCTGATCCGGCCTTCGGCGTCGAACACCGTCGTCATGTCGCTGGCGTGCTGCACCAGCGCGCGGAAGCGCTGCTCGCTGTCGCGCACCTGCGCTTCCGCCGCGATGCGGGCGGTGACATCGCGGGTGGAGCCGTGGATGGCGGTGACCTCGCCGGTGGCCGTGTCGCGGATCAGCCGCGCCGTCATCTCGGCGTGGATCACCCGGCCGTCCTTCCGCACCAACCGCTCCGTATGCTGATAGCTGTCCATGCCGTCTGCCACGGCGGCGCGGTACCCGCGCTCGAGCTGTGGGTAATCCTCAGGGGCAAGCAGGTCGCCGAAGGCGACGCCGATCAACTCCTCGGGCTCGTAGCCCAGGATGGCGCGGCAGGCGGGCGAGACGTATGCGATCACGCCATCCGCCGTGTGGCGGGTGATCATGTCGGTGGCGTTCTCTGCCAGCAGCCGGAACTGGGCCTCGCTGGTGCTCAGTGCATCTTGGGCGGCGATGCGTGCACTGACATCGCGCAGCAGCCAGTACACCGCGCTCACCGCGCCGGACGGGTCGCGGGCGGCCGAGACGGAGATGGCGGCCATCAACCGGCGGCCATCGGCCACGGTCAGCGGCGCCTCCCAGCGCGGCGCCGGCCCTACCAACGGCAGCCGGGGGAGCGTCCCGGCAATCGCCGTCCACATCTCCGCGCTGATGAAGACGGAGAGCGAACGGCCGGCCAGTTCGTGTGGGGTCCGGCCGAGCAGGTCGCCGGCGGCGCGGTTCGCCTGACGGATGATGCCGGTCGGGTCGGTGACCAGGTAGCCATCCGGCGCCAGGTCAAACAACTGCTGATACCGGTACCGGCCCGCCTCGGCGTCCAGTTGCGCCAGCAGCAGGTCATGATTCTGAGCTTGCAGCTGCGCCTGAGCGGAGGTCAGCGAGCCCACCGTCGTGCGTAGCTCGATCTCCGTCATCACCATGGTGGCCAGGTCGCGCAGCGTGGCGAGATCGTCCTCGCTCCATGTGCGGGGGGTACCCTGATAGACGCACAGTGCGCCGAGCGTGTGCCCGTCCTTGGTCGTCAGCGGCATACCGGCGTAGGCCACGCAGCCAAGGTCATCGACGACGCTGCTGTGCCGCACCAACGGGTGCTCGCGGGCGTTCTCCACCACCAGCGGCGCACCGGCGGCCACGACGTGCTGGCAGAACGATGGCGGTAGCGGCGTCTCTCGGGCCTGGTTGATAGCCTCGGGCAGCCCAACCGTGCTCAGCAGAAACTGGCGGTGATCGTCTAAGAGGGAGATGTAGGCCGCCGGGGTATGGGCTAGGCGGGCCGCCAGCCGGGTGAGCCGGTCAAATCCCTCGTCGCGCGGGGCATCGAGCAGGTAGGTGGCACGCACCGCTGCCAGCCGGCCGGCATCGAGCACCCCCTGTGGGAGCCCTAGTATCGGATCCTGGGACATGCTACCGCGCTCCTGTACCCCGATCTCCCCTCTTGATACTCGGGCGCGACCACCACCGGCTGAAGGTGTCTCGAAGCTGGTGGCGGCCGTGCAATTCGTGCGACACAACGGCAAATTCCCGGCCAAGGTCCCTTCCCGGCATGAAACACGCCGCTGCTATGCTCCGTTGACAGTGTCAGAGTGCAGGCGGCCCGGATGAGGGACCGGGACGCGCCTGCCGCGCACAGGGAGGCCGGATATGCGTGGACGGCGGCTACTTGCAGGGGGACTTCTGGGCGTGCTGGCGCTGGTAGCAGCTTGCAGCAACGCGGACAAGCGCGAAAGCAGCGCGCCGGCCGGTGGCTTCACCGGGGCGCCGGCGGCTACCAGCGCCGCCGGATCGGCGGAGAACCGGGCGGTGGCCGATAGTGGCGCACCGAAGGCCGCGCCGGCCCCGGCCCAGGGCGCAGCCGGCGCCACCAACGGATCGAGCGGTGCGCCGCTGCCGGACACCGGCCGCAAGGTGATCTATACCATCTACATGGAGCTGACCAGCAAGGATGTGCTCGGCAGCTTCCAGCGGGTGAGCACCATCGCGGAGACCTCCGGCGGGCTGGTGGCCGACAGCAACATCCGCCAGGACGGCGAGAACCGCCGCGGCACCATCACCATCCGCGTGCCCGTGGACCGCTACCAGTCGGTGCTTGGGCAGATCCGCGAGTTGGGCAAGGTGGAGTCGGAGCGCAGCACGGCCAATGACGTCTCCGAGGAGTTCACCGATCTGCAGGCCCGCCAGCGCAACCTGGAGGCGACCGAGCAGCAGTTGCTGGTGTTCCTTGGCCAGGCCAAGACCATCCAGGAAGTGCTGCAGGTGCAGGACCGGCTGAACACCGTTCGCTCTGAGATTGAGCGGATCAAGGGCCGGCTCAACCTGCTCACCCGTCTGACCGATCTGGCGACGATCCAGGTGACGCTGCGGCCCGAGCTGGCGAAGACGAACGTGGACAAGCCGGCCACCGGCCCGCTGGGCGCGCTGGAGCGCGGCTGGGACGCCTCGTTGGAGGTGCTGGGCACGGCCGGCGCCGGCGTGCTGACGGCGGTGGCCTTCTCCTGGTGGCTGCTGCCGGTGGTCGTGGCGCTGGTGTGGCTGGTGCGTCGCCTGGTGCGGGCCCGCGCCCGCCGCGTCCGCCCCGCCGGTCCCACCCTGCCCATCGCGCCGCCGCCGCCCGCGGGCGCCTAACCGCGCGCCCAATCGATCATCAGGCTCACCGGGGTAGGTCGCTCTGCTAATGGGGGTGACGAGGGGGACGACGCGCGGCCAGAGCGGCGGCCTCCCCCTCTCCCCCATGCGGGCTTGCCGCACCGCCTCGGTTGGGCGCACGGCAAGCCCGCAGCTGCGACCGGTGCTTGCCGCGGGCCGCGCTGAGGCTCGTTGGCCGCTCCTGCATTATCCGTGCTCGCAGGCGGCCTATGCGCCCAACCCCTGCACGGCCTCCAGCGCCTCCACGGCGTGACGCTCGAACTCGCGCGGGTCCTCCACGATGTGCCGCACGATGTGATCTTTGTCCAGCACAAAGGTCATGCGCTTGTGCGTGAACCGGTCCGGCTGGAAGACGCCGTACGCCTGGCCGGTGAGGTTGCGCGGCCAGTCGCCGAGGATGGGGAAGTCACAGCCCAGGTCCTTGCGAAAGGCCTCAGCCGAGGCAAAGCTATCGACGCTCACGCCCAGCACCTGGGCGCCGGCCTGCTCGAACGCGTCAGCACGCTCGCGGAAGGCCTGCATCTCGCGCGTTCAGCCACCGGTGAACGCCATCGGATAAAAGGCGAGCACCACGGGCCTGCCGGTGAAGTCAGACAGCTTCACTTCGCCGCGCCCCGTGGCGTCGCGCAGCGTGAAATCGGGGGCGGGATCGCCCACGGCAACGGCCATCGCCGCGCTTCCTCCCTGTTAGGATGCGGCCATCATATCCGCAGCCGCAGCCGGGGAGCGAGCCGGCCGGTCCGGCGGCAACGCGCGCGCCATACCGTCCAGCACCAGCAGGACCCATCCCAGCAATACCGGTCACTGCACACCAGGTCGTGGGATGTTCAGGGCCAGGTCTCCCTACGGCGGGACAGCGGCCGGGGGTTACTCCTCGTGGATGCTGGCGATCTCCAGGCGATAGCCGCCCGGCCCGCGCGGGTCCCGCGCCAGCCACCAGATACCGGCAAAGCGGCGGGTCACCCCCGGCTCGTCCACCGTCGTGATGGTGACCGCCACGGTGTCATCGGCCGGGCCGGGGCGGGTCTCCACCGCGATGGATCGGGTCGCTGCGTACCCTTCACGCCAGGTATCGAATGGATGGGCAGCTTGATACGCCTCTCCGAGGAACCAATAGGCTGCCTCAAACCGGCCCTGCGCCAGCGCGCGGTAAAACGCTGTCACCACCAGCTCGGGTAGTGTCGCCTCGCGCATCCCTTCGCCGGTGGTGAACAGCCGGGTAGCCGCCGGCGTGAGGGCCTTACCCGACAGGCGCCAGGTGGTGGCCTCCAGCCCGGTGGGGCAGCAGCTCGCCTCAAAGCCAAAGGTCAGCGGCTGGGATGTCACCAGCGCGCCACCCTCGAGCCACACCGCCATCCGGTAGCCGGGCACCGCCGCCAGGAGCAGCGGCGCGGGGGGGCTACCGCTGAACAACAGCAGCCCCAGCGTGCCGGCCGTGGCGCCCGACTCTACCCGGATCACCGCCTCCTCGTTGCCGTCACCGTCGAGGTCGGCGTACAGCGCATCGAAGATGGCGGCGTAACCGCTGATGGCGGTGACCGGCTCCTCCTGCCCGCTCAGGTCGCCGGGCCGCTCCGGTGCCGCCAGCGGCACCCGGATACAGGGGCCGTGGCGCGCCAGCGCCGGGGCGGGCACGCAATCATCCGCAGGCTCGATGTGGGGTTCGGCTGCGAGCACAGCGTGCCAATCAGCCTCGCGCAGCGGCGCCGGCTGGGCGTGCGCCACCGGCGCCACGAACAGCAGCACGGCCAGGAGCAGCGCGCGGGGGACGGCAGCCGTCATGGTGTGCTCCCGCGCTACGGAGCTGCGACCTCCACTTGCAGGGAGGCGAGCAGCAGTGCCACCGCCTGATCAGCAAGCGGCTGCCAGGGGTCGAGGCCCGGGAAGTCAACAATCCGCGACACCAGCGCTACGGGGCCGGGAACGCCCGCCGGCGCCAGCCACAGCTGCTGCAGCGGCCGGCCGGTGGGGCCGGTGCAGATGGCCTGGATGATCTCGGCGCCGTTCAGCTCCAGCCGGCTGAGGAGGAGCGGGCAACCCCGGCGGGCGCCATCCATCACGCGGTCGTACACCCACGCATCCAGCGGGCCATACGCCGCGCGGATCTCGCTGACCCGGAACGCGTAGGCCGGCGGGCCATCGGGCTCACCCTGGCGCTGCTCGACGGTGAGGTCGTTGGCCTGAGCGCCGGATTCCGTCGTGGCTGCCTCGGGCACAAGGAAGCGCAACGCGCCCACCTGCGCCGGGCGACCGGTGGCAGCGGGTAGGCCGCTGGTGTCCGCGAGCGCGGGCGGCAAGGCGCACAGCAGCGGCGGGACATCGGGCACGGCGCACACGCCGGACCCGGCCGCGATGGCCGCCCAGCGCCCCTGGCCGTCGCGGCGCAGCAGTGTTGTGGTGTCCACGCCGCGCACCAGCGCCCAATCACCCACCACGGCAGCAAGCTGCGCCGGGCCGGAGAGGCCGGCCGCCGCTAGCAGTCCCGCGCCCGTGGCGGCGCCGCGGTCCAGCGCGGGGTCAAAGGGGCGCAGGGTGATGGGCACCTGCACGATGTTGACGGGGCGGCCGTCCTCAGCGCTTTCCTCGAAGACCTGCAGGCAGACCGCCGTCTCCCGTACCACGGAGAAGCGCAGGGTAGCGGCAAACGGACCAAACTCCGGCGCACCGGTGGCGGCGGTAGTGAAGCCGTCTGCCAGTACCGCGCCGGCGGCGTCGCGCACCGTGTAACGCACCGTGCCCTCAAACACGCGGGCGATGCCCTCGATGCGCAGGGGGCTGCCGCTGACTGCGAAGGCGGCCGGCGCGGTGACGCGGATGGCAGGGGTGAGCGCAGCTGGGGGCGATGGATTGGCGCTGCAGGCGCCACCGGGGTTGGCGGCCGCACGAGGAGCGGCAGGCGGTGAGGGATTGGGCGGCGGCTCCTGGGCCAGCACGGCGGTGGCCGAGACGAGAATCAGCGCCAGTGCGATTACGGCCAGCAGCACCGCCAGCCGGACGGTGGAATGGGGTAATGGCCCGCTACGTTTCATACACCTACAAGTGAAATCGCGGTCCTCCCGCGCAACGCCCGTAGCCTATCACGCCGCGCCGAACGCTGCCTATCCGGCAACCCCCGAACCTTCCGGTGTTCAGCTGGCGCGCTGCGGGTTTGCTCCCCATATGTCAGCGTTTATCAAACCTTAACATCTACCTGATTTCCTTAATCACGCGCTAACACGTGCCATTCTGCATCTTCCGTACCTTAAGACCGTGAGAACACACTGATACAACGAAAGCGAGGCGGATCATGAAAGGCACAGGAATCAAGGCCGCCGTTGCCGCGATGGCGGCGGTGGGGCTGATGGCGGGCGTAGCGCTGGGTGTGGCGCAGGCGCAGCCCGGACCGGGCCAGGGCCAGGGCCAGGGCCAGGGCGCAGCAGCACAGCCCGGCACGGGCCTGATGCAGCGCGGGCCGCGCGGTGAGCGTGGCGCGATGATGAACGAGATCGCGGCGTGGCTGGGCATCACTGCCGAGCAGCTGCGGACAGAGGCGCAGGGCACGAGTTTCGCCCAGGTGGCGACGGCGCATGGCAAGAACCCGGCGGAGCTGGTGGCGTTCGTGGCGGGCCGGATGACTGCCCGCATCGATGAGGCGCTGGCTGCGGGCCGCATCACCGCGGAGCGCGCCGCCACGATGCAAGCAGGCGTGAGCGCACGGGCGCAGGCATTCGTTGATCGCGTGCACGACGCAGGCGCGACGCCTGGACAAGGACAGGGACAGGGCGAGGGTCGCGGGCCGCGCGCCGGCCGCCGGTAACACCTGACCTCAGCCGTCACGCGCGGGCCGTCTCCTCGGCAGGGGGCGGCCCGCGCGGTCGATCCGCTGCGACCCTCGCGACCCTGCCGCCCGGCTGGCGTAGTATGCCTGCAGACCGATCTCGCCTGCCGGAGCCTGCCGTATGGCCGAACGTATCCCCTTCTCGGGCAACCCGCTGGACCGCGCCGCCGCTGCCCGCCGCGATGAAGCCTGGCTGCATGACCAGTTGGGCGCGGTGGAAAGCCGGTTTCTCCCCTTCTGGCGGCTCAATCCGCTGGCCACCACCACGGAGCAAACGGCGCTGCACTGGCTGGACTACCGCGTTCGTTTCCACCTCGATATGGACGCCGAGCCGATTCTGCTGGGTGTGTATCAGGGGGTGGCGCACTTCGTGGTCGATCTGACGCCGATGACAGACCCCGTATCCTCCATCGGCATCGAGGGGGCGGACTTCGTCGATGCCCGCCGGATTGCCACCGAGCTACCAGAGGGTGAGGCGGGAATGCTGGCCCAGGCCCGCTCGCTGCTGGAGTGGCACGCCCGCCATCGCTTCTGCGGCGTCTGCGGCGCTTCGACCGCGACCGGCGCCGGCGGCGGGATGCGCCGCTGCACCCAGTGCGCCGCCGAGTACTTCCCCAATCCCTATCCCGTGGTGATCATGGTTGTCTGGCGCGGTGACCGCTGCCTGCTGGGTCGCGGGCGCGGCTGGGCGCCGGGGCGGTTCTCGGCGCTGGCCGGCTTCATCGATCAGGGCGAGACGCTGGAGGAGGCCGTCGCCCGGGAGGTACAGGAGGAGGCGGGGCTGACGGTGGATCAGGTCATCTACCATACCTCGCAGCCCTGGCCCTTTCCCATGTCGCTGATGTTGGGCTGCTTTGCCCGGGTGACTGATGAGACGTTACAGGTGGATCCGGAGGAACTGGACGAGGCGCGCTGGTTCACGCGCGAGGAGATCCGCCGGGCCTACGAGGAACCGCACCGTGTGGACTTCGGTATCCCCGGCCGCATTGCCATCGCTCATCATCTGATCCGAGATTGGGCCTTCTTGCCTGAGCACACGGGCGGTTGAGCACCAGGTAGCACCTGCCTTTGCGCAAGGCTGCCGCACCCGCCGGCGCCGTAAGGGAGCATGTGGCGCCGGCAATTGCAGAGGGAGCGGCACGCGCCGCTCCCTCCGTCTGGAGTGGCCGCCGGACAGCGGTCGCTATAGCGCGCTCCACAGGTTGACGGCGAAGATGCCGGGGGCGAGCTGCGAATCATCCCGGCCGAGCAGCAGCAGGATCAGGGCGAACACCAGGAAGCCGGTCAGGTTGGCGATGAAGGCCTCACCGGGGGAGGCGTCCGTCGCTTCCTGCAGCGCCGTTTGGCTGAGCATCGCGGTCCCCGCCAGCGGCACGATCGCGAAGGTGAGATAGAGGAAGTCAATCAATGCGAGCAGGCCGAGCAGGAAGGGGAAGGTGGCGAGCCCCATCGCGCCCAACAAGTTGGGGATGGAGACCTGACGGCGGAACATCTGCTGCAACAGCAGCCCGGCGATCGCCACCCAGGCCGCCCAGGCGACGGTGCCGGTGACGGTGCCCACCAGCACGGACTTCCAGAAGAACTCGCCGCTGTCAAAGCCCACGTCAAACTTGAACTCCGCCCACAGCCAGGTGCCTATCGCCATCACGAGAATGGAGACGGCGGCCACCACCAGGCCAGGGATCAGCGCCGTGGCGTCGTGGGCGGCTTCGCGGAAGATAGAGGTGTCGTACTTGAGCAGCCGGCCCAGGCGGCTGAAGGTGGCAGTAAAGTTGACGCCGCCGATGGCCGCCGGGCGGGCGGGTGTGCCATAGCCGGGGCCGTAGCCGCTCCCCGGGCCGTAGGCAGCAGGGCCAGGGCCGGATGGGGGAGCCCCGTAGCCCTGGCTGGGCGGGCCGGCATACGCCGGCGGGCTGCCCGCGCTGGGGCCGCCGTACGCGCCAGAGCCGGCGGGGGGCGGCCCCGGCGGCGGACCTGACGGCGGGGCCGCGTACGTCTGTTGGGAGGAGGGCGGCATTCCCGCAGCCGGGCGCGGGGGGACAGGCGCCGGGGCGGGTGCGGTCGGATAGCCGCCTGACGGCGGCCCGCTCCCTGGCGGTGCGGCGATGGTCTCACCGGCGAACTGCGTTTCGGCGGCAGTCGGTGTCATCCGCTGGCCACAGTTATTACAGAATGCCGCGCTGGCAGGTAGGTTATTGCCACAGTTGGGGCACTGCATCGCGGTACCAACCCCCTCAGAGCACGATGAATGGTGCTGACGCCGCAGTGTACCATGCCGGGCGGCACACTCACGCCCTTGATTATGCCCTCTGCACGCCGGTCTGCACGGTCGCACATCGGACAGTGCCACAGCGGGTGCGTTACACGGCCTGCGCGGCGCCGGCGTAGGATGGCACGTCTTCCTCGGCGAAGACGCGGTCGATGGCGGCGCGGTCGTCTTCGGTCAGACGCCAATCGGCGGCGGCGATGTTCTCGGCCAGCTCGTGTTCGTTGCGCATGCCCACCAGCGCCACCGAAACCGCCGGGTGGCCCAGCACCCAGGCTATCGCCAGTTGCGGCAGGCTCTTGCCGTACCCGGCCGCCAGTTCTTTCAGCCGCTCGGCGACGCGCAGCTCCTTGAGAAAGTGCTCCCGCGTGAACAACGGTAGCCCGAACGCCTTGCCGCTGCTGCGCCAGTCCCAATCAACAAACGTGGTTTCGGGCGTGAAGGCGCCGGACAGCAGGCCGAAACCGAGACTGCCATACGCCATGAAACCGATCTGCCGTTCCTGGCAGTGGGGCAGCACTTCGGCCTCCATCCGTCGGTCAAACAGGTGATAGCCCACCTGGTTGGCGACGATCGTGCCATGGCGGTTGCACTCCTCCATCATCGCCACGGTGAAGTTGGAGACGCCGTAATGCCGGATCTTGCCGTCGGTCTTCAGCCGCTCCAGCGCACCCATCGTCTCCGCGAACGGTGTGTTGTGGTCCGGCCAGTGGATCAGCATCAGGTCAATGGTGTCGGTGTTGAGGCGGCGCAGGCAGCCCTCGGTGTGGCTGATGATCGCATCGTACTTCGAGTCGCGGCCCGCAACCTTGTTCTCGGCGGTGTAGGCGAAACCAACTTTGGTGACGAGCGTGATCTCGTTGCGGCGCGGCCCCAGCGCCTTTGCCAGGATTTCCTCGGAGTGGTAAGGACCGTATACCTCTGCGGTATCGAACAGGGTGATGCCGGCATCGATGGCGGCGTTGACGGCCTTGCTCGCTTCGGCCACGTCGATTTCACCGTAGGACGTGGTGCTCATCTCCCAGGTGCCGAAGCCCACCGCCGAGCACACCAGGTCGGTCGTGCCGATACGTCGCTGTTCCATCGCCCGTCCTCCGATGATGGTGTGGGGGAGCGTACCCGCCGGCGCACAGTGGCGGAAGGGGCGTGGCTACGCGCGCGGCACGCTACCTTCAGCTACCAGCACCACCGTGCCGTCTGCCTTTTCGATGCGAGCTAGCACTGTTTCTCGCTCCGGCTGCTGAGGGTCCGGCTCGCCCAACCCGGCCGTGACGCGTATGCGCTCCTCCGGCCACAGGACGTTGGTGAACTTGACCAGCAGCCGCCCGCCGTGTGCCCAACGCTCGCCGAGCGTGGCGTCCAGCAGTTCACCGGCGTAGCCCATCGTCATCCGCCCGCCCACCACCACATCGCGAAAGCCGAGCGCTTCGGACTGGCGGCGGTCGGAGTGGTAGTTTCTCGCGCCGTAGAAGAATTCGCCACACATCTCCAGCGTGACCGTGCGTTCCAGCGATGCCAGCTCGCGCACCATGCGCGGCGCGGGGCGGGTGGCGCCTTCTTTGGCCGCCGGATCGCGCAGCGTCACCTCGCCGGACGGTGGGTTGTCCAGCAGGAAGCTCTGATGGTGGCGCTGGATGGAGACCGGCTGCCCGGCAGCATCGCGCAGCACCGTCTCGTGCAACAGGATGGTGCGCTCACGGCGCGGGTAGATTTCCAGCACTTCGGCGTCGACGGTGTACTCGGCGTCCGCCGCCAGTGGCTGGAAGAACTGCCACTCGTGTCGCAGCCACAGGTGGCCGCGCTGCTGGCTGAACAGGAGGGTGGTCTCGGCGGCGTTGGCCAGCATCGGTGGCACACCCGCGCCGGGTGCCACATCGAGCCCGCCGCGATAGTGAGCGAGCAACTCGGGCGAGACCCGCCAGGTGCGGCGGGGCAGCACCTGACCTGCGTACGGCTCGGTTTGTGTTGGTGCCATGGCCGGTACCTCCCTCTCCGCGCCGCCCACGATAGGCGCACGGCGCGCTTTGGTCAATGCGTGCTCCTCGTAGTGTCACAACACGAAGAACCGGGTACGCTTATGGCGAAGGCGGCCCAACGGGGGTGTTGTGGCCGCAGCCATTCAGGAGGAAACGTGTGGCGGCGATGATGCGGCCCCGGCGACGGGGCGCGCGCAAGAGTGAACAGGCTGCCGAGACAGCCACCGAAGAGCAGAGCCAGGCCCCGACTCCGGACGAGGAACCGGCAGCGGCTGACGCGGCGCCGCCCGAAGCGGCGGCCCCAGAAGCGGCGACTGAGCCGCGACCCGCTGAGCACCAGCCGGCCGCGCGGCGCTTCATCATCAACCTCAATATGCTCTCCGATGTCGATGTCAAGTTTTACACCGAGGGCGATAACCGCGCCGCGGTGATCGCCGCCTGGCGTGCCGCCATCGGCCGTGCCAAGCGCGCGAGTCCAGAGGACGCCATCGAGGTGGTGATGGGCGAGGGCGAGCAGGCCTTCAGCTATGTGCTGTTTCTCGCCGAGGTCACCGGCTTTGCCGTTGGTCCCTTTGAAGAAGAATCGGACGCCATCCCGTACACGGTGAACGTGTAGCACCTGGCGCCTGGTATCCGGTATCCGGAGGAATGCCGAACGCGGAGCGATGAGCGCTGAGTGGCTTGTGTGGCGCTCGGCCTGCTCTCCGCTCCCCGTCCGGTCGATTCCCCGTTCCCACCGATGACAAACCCGCAGCGGCGGCAGGCCGGCCCAACGGCGATGTCAGGCGCTCGTATGTCCGTGCGCTGCGTGTTCACCGGAGACCGGAGGCCGGATGCCGCGCGAAGCGCCACAGCAGCAGGTCATAGGCCGCCTTCAGCGCGCCGGCGATCACCAGCGGCCAGCCGAACGAGGTCCGCTCCAGCAGCAGCCCGGCGAGTAAAGGGGTGGCGGCGGCGGCCAGGCTGCGCGGCACATTGGTGACGGAGGCTGCCGCTGCGCGCTCCTCCGGCGGCACCGCGCTCATCACCAGCGACTGACGGGCGGGCACATCCATTGAAGAGAAGGCGAAGCGGAGGAGCAGCAACGCCACCGCCAGCGGCGCAGAAGGCGCAAACGCCGCCAGCACCAGCAGCAGGTTTGCGGGCAGGTGGGTGAAGACCATCGTGTTGACGAGGCCGATGCGCGCCGCCAGCCGCGCCGCCAGCAGCTGCGAGCACGCCGTTAGCAGGCTGCCCGCGAAGAAGATCACTCCTGCTGTTTCCTCCGCCAGGCCGAAGCGCAAATACAGCCACAGCACGAGCAGCGACTGAATCACCAGCCCGCCCCCCAGCGAATCCAGGCTGAACAGCGCCGCCAGTTGCAGCACCACCCGGCGCGAGCGGGCCAGCGGCGTGCGCGGGCCGGTGTCGCGCTCGGGCGTGCCGGCGGGCAGCCCGCGATACACCAGCGCCGCCGCCATGGCCACGAGCGTGTACAGCACAAAGCCGGAGCGCAGCGCCGCTGCCCGCTCCCAGCCATAGCGTTCGGCCATCACCACCGGCAGCCCGCTGGCCAGGGCGCCGAAGGCGGCAGCGAAGGTGCCGGACAGGTTGTAACGGGCAAACAGCGCGGTCCGCCGGCTGGCCGGCGCTGCGCCCGCCAGCATCGCCTGTTCGACCGGCAAGAACACGCTGACATCACCCGCCGAGGGGTTGAGTGTGCCGGCCACCGCCACCAGCAACAGCGGCCAAAAGGCCGTGACGCCCGCAAAGCCCGCGCCGGTGAAGAACATCAGCAGGCAGGCCCAGAGCAGCGCGGTCCGTCCCGCCAGGCGGTGGCCCGCCAGCCCCGCCGCCAGTGTCAGCGCAGCCGAGCCGAGCAGCGTGCCCGTCACCACCGCCGACACTTGCACGGGTGAGAAGCCGATGGTGATCAGGTACCCCGCCAACGAGACGCTGACCACGCCATCGGCGAAGCCACGCAGTGCCCGCGCTAGCAGCAGCCGCCGGACCGTGGCGGAGGGCGCAGAGGTCATCAGATACCTCCTGCGCCCCCGGCCGGTGAGGCGCTTGCCCTATTCAATCAGAAAGGCGTAGTGGAAGGCGGGCAGCCGCTCTCCCGGGTGATCGGCGGCATAGGTGAGCTGGGGGATGCGGAAGTTGAGCGGCCGCGTCTCCTGACCCTTGTAGATGCCGGGGTACAGATCGATGAAGTGCCAGCCCGGCGCGCCGGAGACGCGGAAGATGATCTGCACGTCGCCATTGCTGTTAAAGCCACAGGCATAGCCGGCGTAGGCGTTGTCGTACACCAGGTGGTAGATGTTTGCCGTCTCCGTCCAGCCTACCCCTTTGAGGTGGATGGTCACCTCCGTGCCCGACGGGCCGCGGCTGACGGCCAGCGGCTGCGCGCTGGGTAGGATCGTCATTTCTCCCAGCGCCACCGGCTCACCCTCTACCAGTGCGGTCAGCGCATGGGCGCCGCCGAGGTCGTCGGGCACGGTGGTCTCCATGCGGAACGCGCCGGCGGTGTCCGTGCGCACGGTGGCCAGCGCACGGCTGCGCTGCTCCCAGCCGGAGCCGGAGACACGGTTGCCGGTGACGGTGCTCCAGCGCAACTCGACCTCCTGATCCGGCGGCAGCCCGCGGCCGGACAGCGTCACCGCCTCTCCCACCACCCCTTCGGCCGGCTCTGCCAGCAGCGCCGCACCTTCGGACACTGGTGCCCGGCTCGGGCCGGCGGCCAGCCCCTGCTGGTTTACCGGCGGCGGCAGCACCGGCATGCCCGCCGTCACGGTGAAGGGGATGCGGAACATCGGCCGGTCCGGCTCGGGGGATTGCTGCATGTTGAGATAGGGGAAGGTGAAGTCCCCATGCAGCACGCTAATGACGTGCACACCGGGCTCGCCGGTGGCGGGAATGACCGCCCTGGCGCGGCCATCGGTCGTGACGGCAGACAGCCAGCCGGTGAAACGGTTGTCGTAGCTGAGCAGCCACGAGTTTTGGAGTTGCCGCCAGCCGATGCCACGCGCCTCGACC
Source organism: Chloroflexota bacterium (assembly GCA_963170165.1). GTDB lineage: Bacteria > Chloroflexota > Dehalococcoidia > CAUJGQ01 > CAUJGQ01 > CAUJGQ01. The sequence goes on from CAUJGQ010000195.1 coordinate 51,598, forward strand.
GTGATTTGCGTCCCCGGCGGGCCGCTCTGCGGTGTCACCGATACCTGCATCTCGACGTCAAAGCCGGCCTGGTTGAGCAGGTCACCGCCCTGGCGCACCTGGATGTCGTGCTGGAAGCCAAAGCCCTCGGGCACGGTGAACACCGTCTCGAATGTCCCATCCGCACCGGAACGCACCGTCAGCAGTGGCTGCTCGACCGGGCGGTACTCGCGGCCAAGGTACTCCACGCCGTCGGGCGACAGCCGCCACCGGCCGGAGACGGTCATCCACACCAGAGTGAAATCGCTGTTGGCTGGCATCCCGCTCGCGCGGGCGGTGACGCGCGTCCCGGCGGGGCCGTGGTCCGGCGAGAGGGAGAAGCGACCAGTGAGGCGCAACGGACCGGGCTGG
>CAUJGQ010000196.1 GCA_963170165.1 Chloroflexota bacterium
CGGTACGGAAGTACCAACCGTATGCGGCTGCTGGCTGGCGCACAGGACTGAACAGACAATGCACAGCGCGCGGCCATGCTGCCCCGGTCCGGCGGGACGTTACAGGTGAATCGCCTCACCGCGCACGGCCAGCGCCGCCTCTTTCAGCACCTCGGACAGCGTGGGATGGGCATGAACGGCGAAGCCCAGTTCGGCGGGGGTGGCTTCCAGCGTTCGCGCCAAGGCAGCCTCGCCGAGCAGCTCGGAGACGCCCGCGCCCACCATGTGAATGCCGATAATCTCACCCGTGGCGCTGTTCTCCACCACCTTAATGAATCCATCCGGCTCGGCCAGCGCCAGTGCCCGGCCGTTCGGCCGGAACGGGAATGCCCCCGTGCGCACCGCAATGCCGCGCTCGCGCGCCTGCCTTTCCGTCAGGCCGAGCGCGGCCACCTCCGGCCGGGAGTATGTAGCACGCGGCATCTGCTCATAGTCCAACACCGGTGGCGTGCGCCCGGCGATATGCTCCGCCGCGCTCACCCCCTGGGCTGAGGCCACGTGCGCCAGCATCGGCGGGCCGGTGAGATCGCCGATGGCGTAGATGTGCGGCACATTCGTGCGCATAAACGGATCTACCGGCACGTATGAGCGCTCTACCCTCACGCCGGCCGCCTCTAACCCCAACGAATCACTGTTGCCCTGAACGCCGATCCCTACGAGGACTTTCTCCGCTTCCAGTACCTCGGTCCGCCCATCTCTGGTGACACGGACCGCCGCGCCGGTGTCGCGTGGCTCCAGCCCGTCCACCGGCGCGCCGGTAACAAAGCGAATGCCGTGCTTGGTCAGCGCCTTCTCCAGCTCCCGGGAGACGTCTTCGTCTTCCTGCGGCAGCACTTGCGGCAGCGCCTCGACAACCGTCACCTTAGCGCCGTAGGTGCTCCACACATAGGCGAACTCCAGCCCTACCGGCCCGGCGCCCACCACCACCACCGATGCGGGCAGCGTGGTGGTGGCGAGTGCCTGGGCGCTGCCGATCACGCGCTCGCCATCAACCGGCAAATTCGGCAGCTGCCTTGGCCGAGCGCCGGTCGCCAGAATGATGGAGCGGGCGTCGAGCACGGTGCCAGACGGACGGACCTCCACCGAGGTCGCACTCGTCAGCACCGCCTCGCCGCGATGGACGTCGATCTTGTTCTTGCGCATCAAGAAGGCGACGCCTTTGACCATGCGGTCAACGATGCGGCGGGAGCGCTGTACAGCGCGGGACAGATCGGCCTGGACACCGGTGACCGTGAAGCCGAGGTCCTCAGCACGGTGGAACAGGTCCAGCACCTCAGCGTTGTGGATGAGCGCCTTCGAAGGGATACAGCCCCAGTTGAGGCACACGCCGCCGAGCTCAGCTTTCTCGACGAGCGCGGTGCGCAGGCCGAGTTGGGCCGCCCGAATCGCTGCCACGTAGCCGCCCGGACCACCGCCCACCACCACTACATCGTATGGATCTGCCACTGCTGGCCCCCTTCAACCCGTCCTGCAGCCTCATTATAGTTTGCCGGCTCCGGGCTCCCACGGCTCACGGGAGTAGGTGTCCCGCTATGGGCCGGACGTGGAGCTTCGATACCTATCGCGAGACGGCCAAGGCGCCGCATGGCAGCGTCGGGGCTCATACTTCGGGACCGTGTGCCGATAAGAGAAGCAGGGCGGTTGCGCCCGCCGTGCGCGGCTTTTCGGGCGCGCGGTCGGTTGGTAAAGGAGCATTGGGTATGGGTCAGAGCCGCTCGACGCAGGCCGCCCGACGCCAGGCGACTCGGGCACGATTGCTGGAGGCTGCGTTCAACGTCTTCGCCGCGCAAGGGTACACGGGCGCCACGGTGGATAGCATTGTCCAGGCAGCCGGGTACTCGAAGGGCGCGTTCTACTTCCACTTCAGCTCCAAAGAGGAGGTCTTCCTCGAGGTGTTGTGGTCCCGCGCGCGCGCGGAAGAACAGTCACTACGTAACGCCAGCCAATCGGCGGCCGGACGGCCCTTCGAGCTGCTGCGCGGAGTGGCCGGGTTTCTGGGGCCGGGCAGCGATGACGCGCTGTGGCCGGCGCTGCTGCTCGAGTTCTGGTCACACGCCGCCCGAAACCCGCGCGTACGCGAGGGTGTGGCCTCGGTGGCCAAGTTCCGCCAGGAGTCGCTGCTGACCGCCCTGCGCGCTGCCGCCGATGCCGGTGTCATGCGCCCGACGCTGCCGTTTGAGGACTGCGCCGATCTGCTGCTGACGCTGGGTGATGGCTTCATCGCCCGGGCCGGTGCTGGGCAGGAAGACGCCTCGGCGGGCTATCTGCCGTCGCTGCTGGCCAGCGTGCTCGGTGTTCATATCGGCCCGCGCGCGGTTGCCAAAGAGCGCGAGAGCCAGAATCCCAAGCGCACCGGCACCGAGTAGCGCGGCTAAGCCGCTGACACAACGACACCATCACAGGGGTGAGCCGGCGGGCTCACCCCTGGGGCGTTTGGCTGGGTTCCATCCGCTGGAGCGCACAGCCGAACACCTCGGCGAAGATGGGAGGATAACGCGTCATCGCGCCGTCCAACGGGACGGACGCACCCCGCTCTGCGGCGATTGACGTCATCTCCATTCCCACCAGCCCGCATGGATCGATCAACGTGAACGGCGCCAGGTCCATATCGACATTGACGGCCAGCCCATGTAACGTCACCCAGCGGGAGATATGCACGCCCACCGAGGCGATCTTGCGCCTCCCCGACCAGACGCCAGGTGTTCCCGCACGTCGTTCGCCGCGGACCCCATACGCTGCCAGCAGACGGATGGCCGTCTCCTCCAGCCGCCAGATGTAGCGCCGCACATCACGGCCGTATGTGGCCAGGTCCAGGATGGGGTACACCACCAGTTGACCGGGGCCGTGATAGGTGACGTCGCCACCGCGCTCAATGCGGGCGATGTCAAAGCCACGGGCTTCAATCTCACGCTCGGTAAGGTGCAGGTGAGCCGTCCCGGCGCTGCGCCCGAGCGTGAACACGGGCAGGTGCTCGGTGAGCATCAGCGTGTCGCCGGCCTCCCCGGCGATGCGCTGGGCCCGTAGCTCGCGCTGGGCAGCCAGTGAAGCGGCATAGCGCGTGCGGCCAAGGACCCGGAGCGATACCTGTGGCGCGGACATGGGCGCGCGTCCCTAAGCCAGCAGCTGCGTGAGGCCGCGCAGGTGATCGGCCTCGTGCTCAATCATGTGGGCAACCAGCTGGATGATAGACATCTCGCCGGTCTCACCGTGCACCGCAACCCGCTCCCATGCCTCCACCGGCAGGTCGCTCAGCAGCGCCACGGTCTCATCGCGCCAGGAGCGCAGGCCGCTGAGGATCGCATCAAGCGGCATCGCCTGGTAGTTGCGCTCCCGCGCCAGCGCCGCCTCGTCATACGGCGCCAGAAACGGGCGGTCGTGCGCCACGGCCAAAAACAGACGCTCGTGATAGATGCGCGCCGCATCCCGCAGATGGCCGGCGACCTCCATGGCGGACCATTCCATCTCTGCCGGGCGACGCCGGAGAGCCTCGTCTGATTGACCTTCAGTCAGCGCCGCGACGCGCTCAGGCAACCGTGCCAGTTCGATGATCGCGGGGTTGCCGGAGCCCTGCATACCGTTCCGCCCTCCCCTTTGACTGATCGAATTGAGCAGCACCGCCGTGATCAGGCGCCCGCCGCACGCAATAACAGCCGCCCGCCGACCAGCACGAGGCAGGTCGCCAATACGCGGCTGATCATCGCCGGGCGCACACCGGGCGCCAGCGCCGCGCCGAGTTGCGCCCCCGCCACCATCCCTGCACCGATGAGCAGTGTCCGCCCCACGACTCCGGTCAGCTCTCCCGCCACAACGTGCGTTGCCGTCCCGGCAAACGAGGTGACGGTGAGCACAAACGTCGAGGTGGCGGTGGCGATATGCACCGGATACGACAGCAGCATCACCATCATGGGAACGTGGATGATACCGCCGCCGATGCCAAGAATGCTGGACAGGAAGCCGATGCCAAACGCCAGGACGACACCTTGCCAAAGCGAGAACGCCCAGATGAAGTGATGCCCGGCCCGGTCCGTCAGCTCGCGGACCGTCTCACCAGGTCGCGGCTCGGTGCGTGGCATTCGTTGAGACGGCCGAAAGAAGATCAATAGTGCGATGCCGATCAGCACCCCGCCGAAGACCGCGCTGAACAGCTCGCGCGAGAGGTGTTGCACGATCAGCGCGCCGAGCACCGATCCCGGGACCGCCGCTATCGCGAACCAGGCGCCACCGCGCAGATCAATCCGCCGCTGCCGCCAGTACGCCACCGCCCCGGATGTGGCGTTCATGAACACAACCGCCAGCGAAATCGACGATGTGACGTTCGGCGGGTCGTCCGGGTACAGGAACAGTAGGATCGGCACGAGGATGAAGCCGCCACCTGCTCCTACCAGAGTGCCCAGCGCGCCGATTACCACACCCAGCAATGGCAACAACAGGTATTGCATATGCGGTTACCGTAGCAGCTTCATACCGCCGGGCGAACCGGCCGCCTCACAGTGTCACGCCACAGCGCGTGACATCCTCATACACGAACCACCGGCCGCCTTCCTTGACGTACTGCCAGCGTTCCCAGCGCTCGCCAGTTGCGGTGACGATGCGTGCATCACCCTCTGCCCGTTCCCCATTGATGAAGCGCACCGGCAGCGCCAGCAACCGAGGACGGTCACCGTCCCCAGCGGTGAAAGACTCGCGATAGCGTCCCGGCGGACACAGAGACCGGAAGTCCAGGTCCACCAGCCGGTACGCACGGTCGTGGTCGCCGGCGGCACGGGCGGACAGGTAATGGCGGGTGAGCGAGCGGATCGCCTGCCCGTCGGAGGGAGCCAGCCTGACGGCGACGATGCTCAGCGCGGCCAGCAACAGCACCCACACCAGCGACCGCATCATCGCCGCCGCCTGCGAGGTGACGCCAGCGTGAGCAGAGCGATGCCGGCCGGCATGCCGATTGCCTCGCCAAAGAGAATGGCAGCCAGGGGCAATGACGTGAACGCGAGGCAGGCCACGGTGATCAGCGCCGTCAGCAGGCCGACCGCCAGTGCGGCGTGCAGCAAGTTCTCCAGCATGCCCCGCGCCTCCGCCTGAACTGTAACGCGAATGCAAGGATCTGGCGACATGTCGGGCAGGCCGGTCAGCCACGCATCGGTAGCGCCGCCGGTATCAACCGCCGTTCCCCAGCCAGCCAGGCGGCTACGGCCACCGCGTCGTAGCCCCGGGTGTGTGGAGCCATCTCCAGCGCGAGCCGGATCTCCGCCCGAGCGCCGTCATCCGGCTCTTGGGTATGGGCAGCAGCCAGGGCACGGCGGGCGGGCGACGTGCCGATACGCCCCAGCGCCCAGGCCGCATGGCCGCGAACCAGGGGAGAGACATCGGTGAGCGCCGCACACAGCGCCGGGACGGCCGCTTCATCGGCCAGGTTTCCCAGTACCACGCAGGCATTCCGCAGCAGACCATTGCGCTTGGCCCGCATCAGCGGCCGGCCGGCAAACCGCTGCAGAAACGCCGCTTCATCCAACGCCAGCAGCGGTATGAGCTCGGGCGCCGCGCTGTCCGGCGTGGGTGTCCCAAACTCGGTCATCGGCGGGAAGGCGCAGTCCACCGGCACCGGGCAAGCATCCTGACAGTCATCGCAGCCGAACAGCCAGTCCCCCATCAACGGCCGTAGCGCGGGCGGGATCGGGCCACGCTGCTCAATGGTCTGAAACGAGACACACAAGCGGCTGTCCAGCACGTACGGTTCGGTGATCGCGCCGGTAGGACAGGCGCTGATACAGCGCGCGCACGCGCCACACTGCTTCCGGAGCGGCGCATCCGGCGCTAGATCCACGGTGGTGATGATATCGGCCAGCAACACCCAGGAGCCGGCGCCGGGCATCAGCAGATTGGTGCTCTTGCCTATCCAGCCCAGCCCGGCGCGGGCGGCAAACGCGCGCTCGGCCAGCGGGCCGTAGTCCACCAACGGGCGGCTGGCGCTGCCGGGCGCCTGATCGTCCAGCCAGCCACATAGCAGCTTCAGCTTCTTCTCCAGCACGCGATGGTAGTCGCGGCCCCAGGCATAGCGCGCCACCCGCCCGCGCGGCGCATCGCCCAGCGCGGCCGCGGTGACGGGCAGCGCACCGAAATACGGTGCAGCCAGCGTCACCACAGCTGCCGCCCCTGGCAGCGACATCGCCGGTGTGGCGGCGCGCGCAGCGCGGGCAGCTGTCATCCAGGACATGCCGTCAAAAAGGCCGGCCCCGACCCGCTCGGCAAACACGCGCTGGGTCTCGGGCAATGGCTCTGCCAGGGCGATTGCCGCGCCGGCGAATCCCAGCGCGCGCGCCTGCTGCTTGAGCGCGGCTGCCGTCCTTGCTGCGTGCCCCATGATGCTTACGGTAGCATTGAGCGGGCCCGGTGGCGCCTGCCGTCCGCGCGGTCGGTTGCGTGACCGGACCGGGCCGATTGCATAGGTGGCGGGGTTACGTGGCGGAGCCTGCGAGGAGTTGCCCATGCGCCGGGTATCGAAATTGCTGCCCCTGTGGATCGTGGTGGCCGTGTTGCTGGCGGCGAGAGGGCATGGGGCGGTGGCTAGTGAGTGGTGGTGCTGGGATGACCCGGTGATCGTGGTAGACGGTCGCGCCATTCATGTCCTGGCCGGTGTCCAGCGCGAGTCACGATCCTCTGTCATGCTGGCGGAGTTAGTCGTGACTGTACCGGAGTCGCTTGAGGCATCGCTCAAGCCCGTACCATCGCCGCAGTTTCCGCAGCAGGTCACGCTGGAACGCAGCGGCAGCGTGAATGCGGATGGCACTTTCACGGTTACCGCGCGCCTAACCGTGACCGCACCACCGGGAACGGCCGCCGCGCTGCGCATTCGCAACGGCGGCAAAGACGAAGCGACCATCACCGGCAGCGCGGGCGCGCCGATCACCGCTGCCCTGGTGGTCCCGCCCAAGCCGGGTCAGAGTCTGAAGAACCCCAACTAGTAGCGCGCTATGAGTGAACGGCAGGCCCGTCCGCGCCGCACCCCACCCTACCGGGTGAGGGCCTTCGTAACCGCCACGACGCTGGTCGCGATCGGCACCGGCGCCGTCTTGGCGCGGACTTCGCCTGCGCTGTCGCGCCAGCAGGTCTTACTCGGTGTGGTGCTGGCCCTGATGATCGCGGTGGCACACCGGTTCCCGGTAGAACTGACAGCGCGCAGCAAGATCACCGCGGACACAGCGCCCGCCTTCGCGGCCGTGCTGCTGTTGGAGCCGGCGCCTGCCATCATCGCGTCGACGGCCGGCATCCTGGCCGGGGAGATGCTACGCCGCTCCGCAGGTATCCAGGCAGCGTTCAACACCGCCGTGTCAGCCCTACGCACGTGCGCCGGCCTGGCCGCGTTCGCGTTGGTGTCCGTGACGCCGCTCACCGCTGAGCAGGATGGCCTGCAGGCAGCAGTTGGGATGTTTGCCGCCGCGTGCGCCATGTACGCCGCAACGACCGCGTTGCTGGACGCGATCCTCTCTATTCAGCGGTTGCGCAGCCCCTGGCAGGACTGGTGGCAGCGGCGGCGGGCTGCCCTGGGACACGAGGGGGCGCTGTTCCTTACCGGCGCGCTGGCCGCCATCGCCGGGGCTCGCTGGCCCGCGGCGGTGCTTCTCGTCATCCCGCCCACCGTGCTGGTCTATCGCTCGCTGCGTGACGGCGCCTCGTTGCGCCGTCGCACACTGACCGGCTTGGAGGATCTGGCAGCAGCGGCCGAGGCACGGATCGAGCCGGCGGCCGGGCACAGCGCCCGGGTGGCCGGCACGGTACAGATACTGGCCGCCCGGCTCGGTCTGAGCGCGACGGAGACCGAACGGGCGGTGCGGGCGGCCCAGTTGCAGCATCTGGGTTTGGGCCAGGTGCGGCCGGCGATCCTGGCGAAGGTCGCACCGATTACCGGGGCAGAGTGGAGCGAGATCCAGGAGCATCCAGAGGCGGGCGCCCGCCTGCTGGCCGCAATTCCCGATATGGAAAGTACAGCGGCATTGGTGCTTGCCCACCACGAACGGTGGGACGGGCGAGGCTATCCGCAGGGGCTCCGTGGCGAGAGCATTCCGCTGGGGGCGCGCATCATCGCCGTAGCGGACGCCTATCACGCGATGGCCGAAGCCCGTCCGTACCGGCCGGCGCTGGCGCCGGCGATGACTCGGGAGGAACTGCTTGCGGGCAGGGGCTCGCAGTTTGATCCGGCCGTGGTCGATGCGCTGCTTGCCTGGCTCGCCACCGCACAGCAGACGTCCATGCCGGCGACGTACACCGGGTAACGCTTGCGGGACACTCAGGCAGAAGTCCGGCCGCGAAAGGGGAATGCCATCGCGGCTTCTCCGCGTGCGCTCTCCAGCAGCCCCGCTGCGCGCCGGCGCTCGGCACGGGCATCGAGCGCACGGCGGGCCAGCCACCACAGCGCAGGCGCGAGCAGCACGGCCACGGCCAGCCCTGCGGTCATCGATCCCCACATACCCGCGCCCTGCAGCGCCGCCGCCCAGGCGCCGCCCACGGCGTACTCCAGCGCCATCGCCGCTACCAGCACCCGCACCCGCTCATGGCGGTCGCGCAGCCACAACAGGGCGGCCGGCGTGGCGCTGAGGGCAGTAACGGCCAGTCCCAACCACATCATTGGCGTACCCATCTGTCTCTCTCCTTGCGCCGGCTGCTAGCCGAGGCAGCGGCCGAACGGTTCGTTCAAGAAGCGTTGCGTGCCCGTGAGCGTGACCTGATGCACGATCGTGGAGATGATCGGCGTCATTACCTGGTGGGTATGCCGCACCTGGACCTCGACGGCGTCACACTGCGCCCCGGCGCTGCCGTTCGTGACGGAGGTATAGGCCGGAAAGGCCCAACTGCGAACCGCCACGGTGGCGCTGCTACCGTTGCGGAGGCTGGATGCACCGCGACGCGCCTCGCTGATGATGCAGCTCTCCCGGCCATAGCCACCGCTGGTGCACGTGTCACGGCCGGTCACGGCGTACCGTGCGGCCGACTGGGCGGCATGCTGCACCGTCACCCAGGACTGGAACATCAGGCCCGCCTCAACCACCGCAAACATGACCAGGAAGACCACCGGCGCGATGATGGCGAACTCTACCAACGTTGCACCACGCTCGTTCGGCGTGGCCGGCCTTCTGCTCATGGCGCCCCTCTTTGTCGCTATTCGATCAGCCGGGTAGCGATCGTCGCGCCGATAGCCCGGAAGATCGATGTCAGATCCGAGGAGTTGCGGGTCTCGAAGTAGTGGTCATTGGTACCCGGGCTCGAGCTGGCGACGCACTTCAGCAGGTTGCGGTCTGCCACCGTGTCATGGCCAATTCCTATGTCGTCGACGTCACACAGGGCGCTGCTGGCCGTGCCACACACGCTCAGCCCCACGACGTAGATCTCAACCCCCTGCGACTTCAGGGATTGGGCGAGCGCATAGAGCTTGCGGTCAACATTCGCCTCCGGGCCCTCGGTGCTGTAGCAGGAGGCGCCGCTGTTGTTGTTGTTGCCCATGGCATCACAGGCGCTCGGCCAGCGCTGGTCTGAGCGGCGCTGTGGGTTGTTGTCGCCGTCCGAGAGGATGACCACCACCTTACGGGTACGCGGATCGCTGTGGCTGCCAGCGCCGGTGATCTGCTGTGAGGCAACATACAGCCCGTTGCAGACGTTGGTGGTGCCTTCCGCGTCCAGGCGATTGATGGCGTTGTTCAACGTGGTAACGTTGTTGGTCATGCCAACGACGTGATTCGTAGGAACGCAGGAGTTGTAGTCGCGGCAGCCCTGAGAAGTGTAGCCGCTCTTGAACGGCGCCAAGCTCACGGAGGTGTTGCCGGAGGAGTCCGGTAGCACCATGCCCACGAGTTGCCGGGCAGCACTCTTGGCATCGTTGATTGGCTGGCCATCCATCGAGCCGGTCTCGTCCAGCACGATTGCCAGATCGAGAATGCCGCTGAACCCGGCCACCGCCGAGGCGTTGACGTTCACGCGGCTGAAGCCCAGCAGGCGCATGAAGACGGTGTCCACACTTTTGACCGCGGTCACCCGCAGCTTGGGCTCACCTCCAATCTGCTGGACCGTCGCCGTGGCCGTCGGATCATTGGCGGCTACAAAGGCGAGGGCATCGGCGTTGGCGGTGGCGAAGTTTGGCAGGCTCATCACCCCGGCCAGGGCCGCGGCGTCGGCAGTGCGCGTCAGGTCGGCGCGGGCCTTAAACAGCAGGCCGATATCGACGGCCAGACCGGCGATCCCCATCAGCGCGATACAACTCAGGGCCATCATCACGGTAACGGCGCCGCGCTCCCCGGCGCCATGGCGCAATTGCCTGCGGCTTCCCATCGCGACACCTTCCTCTTGCTGGCGGCCGCTAGCGCCGCAGCCTCATCGTGGTTTGCGCACAGATACGCAGGGGGTCCGGCGCCGGCAGCAATGGGTAGCGCATCACCAGCCGGTGATTATGGCAGACCTCCACACGGACGGAGTTGCGCGCGTTGACCACCGGCCGGGTGATGGTGACACCGGTGGCATTGGCCTCGCGCAGCCGGCCGGTATCGGTCAGCACCAGCGCCCGCGCCTCAGCGTCGGTGGCATCCACGCGGGCGATCAGGCGGGCGCCATCCCGTGAGGCCGAGACCACCGATAGATAGGTGTTCATCGCGTCGCCGATCTCGACGATCACCGCCATCAGTAGCACCAACAACGGCAGAATCAACGCGAATTCCACCATTGCCGCACCGTGCTCGGTACGGTTCTCACGATGGTTGTTTGACCGGTGATGCCTCGGTTTCATCCCTCGGCCTCCAAGACCGCGCTACCGGCGCGGCCCCTGCACTGCATATCGCCACACTACCTTGCAGATAAAGTGCTGCATAGATTGCTCTTTCATCGCCTTTTCCACACGAAAGACCTTCTTTATATGCATAGTGCCGAGCAATATACACAGCCCAGATCGGCACTAAAGTAGCGGCGGCATGATGCCGATGTAGTTACAGGGGCACTACGGTAGAGCTACCGCGCGGCTGCGGTCGAAGGGGGACCAGGTGAGTGATTTTTGGGGGATTGAAGGCGATTCACCACCAGATCGGGCGCCAAATCTGCGCGTTGTTCCAACCGGTGGGTCGGTACGAAAGCAGCAAATCACCGTCCGGCTGGATGACGGCATGATTGACGATGCCCGCGAGATCGCCGCCCGCAAGGGCATCGGCCATCACACGCTGTTGCGCATGTGGGTGATGGAAGGCATCATTCGTGCCTACCAGGAAGGGCTGCTGGAGCAGGAGCCACGGTCATGGAAGGGAGCCACTCAGCCGCGGACGCGCACTCGGCCGGAACGCGCGCCACAGCACACGGCCGGGAGGGACAGCCGCCGGAGCCCGGTGAACGAATCCGCGGGAAACGCGCAGGTCGGGCCGTCTGGTGCCCGCTGGTTGCGGCGGAATACCCCGCGCTCAATCTCGTGAGGTGTGCCAGTCAGGGCGAAACAAACCGCCGCCGCCATTCATCCAGGATGGCGCAGTCGTGAAGAAACCCCAATTCCGGCAGAGCATCTGGATGGAAGAAGCCCACGTCCATGCACTCATCACCGGCAGCCGGCACACCGGGACCAGCGCTGGCGGCGAAGGCCAGGAAGATCACCCGGCTACCGGGCTCCTGAAAGACGCCCAGCAGGGCGCCGACCTCGACCTGAATGCCGGTCTCCTCAAACGCCTCGCGTGCGGCCGCGACAACCACATCCTCGAAGGCATCCACATAGCCGGATGGGAATGACCAGCAGCCTAGCTTGGGCTCATGATTACGGCGGGTGAGCAGGATGCGCCCGTCGCGGGCGGCGACCACGCCCACCGCCACCTTTGGGTCATCAAAGTGCACGTGGCCGCAGCCGGGGCAGACCGGGCGTACGCGCCCGAACGCCTCGCGCGGCTCAAGCGGGGAACCGCAGCCGATACAGTAGCTGGCCATCACGCTGCCCGGCTCTCAAAATGCCAGCGTCACCCGCTGGAAACGCTCCACAAACCGGCCCGTCTCGTCGCGCCAGCGCTGCTTAGCGAACTCGGCGAAGTTCTCGCGCGCGCCGAACTGGGATGTGTGCTTCATCAACCCGTCGATCTTCTGCTCAACCACCTCGGTGATATCCACGGAGAAGTTGCTATCGTTTGCCCCCCACAGGTACAACTCGCGGACATGGTGCGCTTCTAGCCCCTGGGCGATGTGCTCCGGGAAGTTGAGCACGTCGCGCGCGGAGGGATAGACCGCATCGACGGTGGCCTGAGCCGCCGCCCGGTGGTCGCTGTGGTTGATGAAGGAGTTGCGCTGAATGACATCGAGCGTATGGGTAAAGACGGCGTGCGGCTTAACCGTGCGGATCACGCGCACGATCTGCCCCAGCAACTCGCGGTTCGGCGACAGCTCACCATCGACGTGATCCAGGAAGAAACACTCCCGTACACCCAGCGCCGCCGCCGCCGCCCGCTGCTCCTCACGGCGCGCCGGCACCAGCCGCTCTGGGGACATCGTCGGGTCGGCGCTGCCTTTGGAGCCGTCGGTGCATACCAGGTAGAAGAATTCCCAGCCGTCACGCGTCCACAGCGCGGCGGTGCCGCCCGCGCCGAAGTCGGGATCGTCCGGATGCGCCCCAACTACCAGCGCCCGCTTGACCTCGGCCTCTGCCATCGTCCGTCTCACTCCTCCCGTGCTTGCTGGCATTGTACGAGAGCAGCGATATGCGCCAAAACTGCGCTCAGTGCTGCATCGTGGTTGACACGTTTCAACGCGGTCGGTACATTTGTTCTCTAGAACAGGGGTTCCATTGGCAGTGAACTCCAGGCAGCGGTGTGCCCAGCGTGGCGGAGGAGGCGATATGCGGGAGCTATCCGACAAGCAGCAGCGAATTCTGTCGTTTATCCGCGGGTTCGTGGAGCAGCACGACTACCCACCCAGCATCCGCGACATCCAGCTTGGCTGCGGTATCAGTTCCACGTCCGTAGTGGACTACAACCTGCGCGCTCTGGAGCGGGCGGAGTTGATCCGCCGGGGCAAGGATATCTCCCGTGCCATCCGCTTGGTCGAGGCCGAGGGCGAGCCACGCCGTCCGCTGCCGGTGGCCGGTGTCGTCGATGTGCCGCTGCTTGGCGCCATTGCCGCCGGTTCACCGCTTGCCGTCACCCCCGAGGACTTGCAGTCCGCCGACACGATCACGGTCCCTGAGATGCTCACCGGCGGCCGGCCAGAGGTGTTTGCCCTGCGCGTCAAGGGGAACTCGATGGTGGACGCGCTCATCAATGACGGCGACATCGTCTTGATGGAGCGGGTCGATAACGCCCGCGACGGCGAGATGGTCGCGGTGTGGCTCAAGCGGGAGGAGGAGACCACGCTCAAGCGGTTCTTCCGCGAGGGCGACCGTATCCGCCTGCAACCGATGAACGTCACCATGGACCCCATCTACACCGATGCCGGCAACGTGGAAGTGCAAGGACGCTTCGTCTCGGCCATGCGGCTGCCGGCCTGAGTCCGGCGCCACGCTCGTCACGGGCCTTGGGGACGGTTGTGCAGCCGTCCCTTTGTCATACCTCCCGTGGCGGGGTGATGTGCCCTGCCCGTGTATACTGGCGGTGCGCCCCGCCTCAGCCTACCGGGACCAAAGGACACCATGCCCGCATCCATCCTGGCAGCACGGGGTCTCACCACCACGTATTACGCCAAAGAGGGCGCCGTTCGCTCCGTCCGTGATGTCTCGTTTGCGCTTGAGCCGGGAAAGGTCCTCGCAATCGTCGGTGAGAGCGGATGCGGCAAGAGCACGCTTGCGCTGTCACTGCTGCGGCTCGTCCCGCATCCGGGCAAAATCGACCAGGGCGACGTCTGGCTGGACGGCCAGAACCTGATGTCGCTGGATGACGAGGCGCTGCGCCGGGTACGCGGCCGGCGCATGTCCATGATCTTCCAGGACCCCATCAGCGGGCTCAACCCAGTGCTGCCGATCGGCAAGCAGGTCGAAGAAATCCTCGTCAGCCATCTAAGTATTCCCAAGAAGGAGCGCAAGGCCCGCGCCATCGAGGTGCTGCGCGCCGTGGGACTGGCGGACCCGGAGCGAGTGGCCGCGTCGTACCCGTTTCACCTCTCCGGCGGCATGTGCCAGCGCGTCATGATCGGGATGGCCACCGCGCTGAACCCAAGTGTGATCATCGCCGACGAGCCGACCTCTGCCCTTGACGTGACGGTACAGGCGCAGATCCTGCACGAACTCAATACGCTGCGCCGCACCCGCGGCACCGCCATCGTCCTGATCACCCATGACCTGGGCGTGGTTGCACAGATGGCCGACGACGTAGCCGTCATGTATGCGGGCACGTTCATCGAGCAAGGCAGCGTCCGCCAGATCTACCACCAACCTCGCCACCCGTACACCGCGGCGCTGCTCTCGACGCTGCCACGCCTGGACGGCCGCAACGGCTCCCTGCACGCCATCCCCGGCGCCCCACCGAATCTCGGCACGCTCCCGCAGGAGTGCGCCTTTCTGCCGCGCTGCACCAAGGCGACGCTGCAATGCCGCACAGACCCGGCGCCGTCGCTGCTGCACATCGGCGAGCAGGGCCAGCAGGTTGCCTGCTACAACCCCATGTTCCAGGACTGGGCCGACGCCGCCAGCTGAACACGCACCGTCAGTGCGCCTGCGTCAACTCCGCCACCAGCAGCTCAACCGCGGTCACCTCGTCGGTCCGGCCAGTCTTGATATCGCGATCCGCAGCAACGATGCGCAGGTACCGGGCCTCCAACTGCTCCAGCGACCAGCGCCGGGCTACCCGCTGCAACTGTTGGAGCTGGTAATCTGTGCGCACGCCGCTGCGCTCGCGCACCTCCGCCGCCGGCGCCCGCCGCTCCGTGAGTTCTCGTACCACCAGCAACTGCCGGAAGCGGTTGGCCACGGTGGCGAGCAGCACCGGCGCCTGCCTGCCCGCAGCCAGCAACTCCTCCAGCACCGCCAGCGCCTCACCCTGGTTCCCGGCCGTCACCCGGTCGGCCAGCACCCACAGCCGCGACTCCAGCGCGGCCGGCACCAACCGCTCGACATCACGTTCGGTGATGCGGGTCTCGCCCGCGTACAGGCTGAGCTTCTCAATGTCGGCAGTCAACGACCACAGCGCATGCCACTGACCGTCGTCGGCGGGCTCCACCGGCATCGACCGCGCCAGGAGCTCCAGCGCCCGTGGCTCGATGGCGACGCCGCGCTGCCGCAGCCGTTCTGCCAGCCACGACTGCAACGCACGGGCGTCCATCCGGCCAAAGGAGCGCACGATAGCGGGTGGCTCCACTGCGGCCGCCTGCAGCGCTGCCAGCAGTGGATTGGTGTCCCGGACCTCCGCATCCTCCAGAATCAGGACGGTGGTGGGCGGCATCCGGCTCACGTACCCGGCCAGCTCCAGCCAGCCTGCTGCCCCTTCTGGTGCTGTAGTGGCGGCCGTCGCACGGGCGCGCCGGCGGCCGCCACCTCCGGCGGTCCGCTCGCTCCCTGCCCGCGCAAGCAGCCCGCGGACATGCACCAGCCGCCACGCACCGAGGAAGGGAATGGCGTCACACACCATGGTCACGTCAGTCAGCGTCAGATTGCGGGCGTCGAGCGTGGTGGTATTGGTAGCCAGCATGCCGTCGCTGTCGAGCTGGGCGCGCAGGCCGGCCAGCGCTTCATGGCGGGAGAAGCTGTCGGCGCCGTAAAAGATGGCGAGCATGGGCGGGACAGCCTTCAATCGATATCGAGCACCCAGCCGAGCCAGACGATCACGGCCACCAGCGCGAAGGCTCCCAGCCCCGGCCACACCAGGCCGCGCAGAAAGGCTGCGATGGCATCGTCCTCAGCGCGGGCGCCCTGCCATACGGCGACGCCGCCCATCACCAGGAGCGGGAAGAATACGGTCCACCACGGCGGCAGGAAACGGCGTTGACCCGCGTCCCGGCTGTCCATCGACACCTCCCCGGCGCCTCCCGGCCTGCCATCAGCGTACGAGCGGCGCACCCGCGCGCTCAAGCACAGAGGGCGCACCCGCAGGCGCGCCCTCTTGCCGGCCGCACGAAGGTGAAGGCTACTCGCAGCGCACGGAACAGACGGCCGGACTACCGCCGGCTCCCGTACGCGGCGGGACAGCCGGCTGGCCCACCGGCGAGTACACAGACGCATAGATGTCCGACTTGTTGACGGCCACGGTAGAGTGCCGGGTGTCGGTCCATACGGCGATGAACGTCCCATCCGGGATCGCGGCGTTGCCGGTGTAGTCGCCGACAAACCGGCTCCCGCTCGGGTGGGGGAAGCCGCCAAGCTGGGCCAGGTTCTGGGGCGTGTCGTTCAGCTTCTGGTCGGTCCAGGTGACGCCGCCGTCCGTCGAGCAGGAGGCGTATACGTCATTCTGCTGGTTGTTGGCGTAGTTGCGGCGGTCGAAGTAGGAGACGCACAGCGCCCCCAATTGCGCGACGAGCCGTGGGGTTGCTGTCACCGGCTGAACGGCCGCCCAGGGGTGGAACTGGTCGTTACGGCTGGTGTCCTGGTTGACCTTGGCCGCTGACGTCCACGTGGCGCCGCCGTCCGTGGAACGGGAGACGAAGACATCGAGATCGGTGCCGCCGGTGGCGCCGTTGCCGGTGGCGGACGGGCCACCATTGCGGTTGTCCGTCCAAAAAGCGTACAGGCGGTTGGGGGTCTGGCCCCGGTCAATCACGATGTTGCCGGTGATCTGACCAATCCGGAAGTTGCTGTTAGAGAGCGTCTGCCGGCCATCGGTGTTGAACGGCAGGTTGATGTCAAAGACATCGCCGATCTTCACCGGGGCTGACCAGCTGGCCGGCAGCGAACAGTCTGCCGCGGGCAGGCACTTGACCATCAGGTATTGGTTCTGGGCCGCGGTGTTGGTGTTGTAATACACCACATAGATGGTGCCATCACTGCCCACCGCCGGCACCGAGAACTGATTGAAGTTGCAGGCGCCGGCGTTCAGTCCCGGGTTATAGAAGTTGCCAAACGAGCAGATCGCGGCATTGATGCCGTTAATCTCAATCGGCGTCGAGAAGGACACCCCGTTGTCCGTCGACTGCGAAAACAGAATCGGTGACTGGCAGTAGCCGCCGCACACGGGATTGGTTGAATCGAATAGCGTCCACGTCACATAGACGTTGCCGTTCTTCGTCACGGAGTACCGGTCAACCGCCACGTACTCCTTGTCATGCGACCGCGTGCAGTCGGCAGCGTTAGTGACCGCTACCACGATGCCTGCGCCCGTCGTCAGGCTGGGGCGAGACCATGTCAGGCCGCCATTGTCCGACCACGACGCGTAGATGCCATTGCGGCAATCGACGTACGGCGTGCCAATGGTGCGGTTGAAGTACAGCCCGGTGTAGTACACACGGCCCGCGGCGTTGAAATCGACCGCGGGATCGCCACCGCCGTCCCACGCCTCGCCAAAACCCGTGTTGACCATCGGGATCAGACCGTCCGCATCGGTGCCATCGGCATTGCGGAAGTCATAGCCGGGCGTGGTACCCGTGGCCGCTGAGAAGCCGGACTGGCCAATGCCGATCCGGTAGTCGTTCTGGCCAACGACGATGTTGCGTGGGTTGGTGGGGTTGACCGCCACCGACGTCTCGTTTTTGGCGAAGGTAGTGTTGTCGCGGCTGACGCGGATGTTGACGCCCTGCGTCACGCGCGCGCCAACGGCGCCTTCGGTCGGGCGGCCGGACACCACCGGATCGGGCGGAAGCTGGCCACTGCGCCCGAGCTCCAGCGCGCCGGACATCTGGGGACGTTTGGGCCCACCGGCCTGGGTCATGGGCGCGGGGGCGGGGGCGGCTCCATGTTCCGGCCGGAAGGGACCGGCATCCGTCCCGGCGGTGCTACGCAATCCGGCCACCAGACCGGCGGCCAGCACCACACCACCAAGCATCAAGACGGGGACGCGCCTGCGTTTGCGCACGTGCTCTGCTCCTTGCGTGTCGGAGGATTGGCCTTCCAACCGGCTGCACCGGTGTCCCCGCGGCCCGTGGCCAGAGCCGCCGGGAGAACGCACCGGACCGGGGCAGCCGGCAATGCCTACCGCAAACGGCGCGCCGGCCGGTCGAACAGCTTCGCCACCGCCACCACCAGGATGGTGCCGGCCAGCGTATAGATCACCGGCAGCCCGCCGATATCGAGTCCACGCAAGGGAAGGTGCAGGATCGCCGCGCCAATGGCGCCGACGATGCCACCGATGATGCCACTCACCACGGTGAACGCCAGACTGCCACGATAGTTAACGACGCTGCGAGCAATGAGCCCGGCGATCAGGGCAAATAGCACCAGCATCGCCAGCCCGAACAGCAGCTTGACCACAAAGCCAAGCAGGATGAAGGCGGCGATGATCAGCAGGATGATGATGATGACGTTCACGGGGCCTGCCACGCATCGCTGACGAACGGTGCGCGAGCAGTGTCAGTCGCGGTGCCCGGCGATGTCAAGCGGCGCTGCGACCGGACCGACACCAATCTACAACCACCTAGCGTTCGGATGAGTGCTCCGGCCGCACCCTCGTCCCCGTTCCACTGCGGCTCCACACTGCTGCCTTCGCCTGGCAGGCAGCGCGACCGCACGTCCGTCCATCCTTGCCAATCACGCGCCCGCAGAACGGGCAACCACTCGCCTTGACGGTCATGACTCACCTCTTCATCGAACACTTGTTCTTGTAGCACCGCAACGCCACCTCCTGCAAGGGTCTGCCGGCCGGACTTTCGAGCGGCGCTTGCTGCTTGGTGCTCGCCGCCGTACGGTGTCGAAGCGGCTCCGTGCCGTCCGTTGTTGACACCGCCATGTCTGAAACCCTCCCGCTGATCCCGGATCTGTGCGCCGTCCCTGCCGGCTGGTTTGTCATGGGTGATGACAACGGCCGTGCCGACGAACGGCCGGCGCACCGGGTGTGGGTGGGTGATGTGCTGTTCGCCCGCACACCGGTAACGAACGCTGCCTATGCTCGCTTTCTTATGGCTACCGGCCACGCCCCGCCCCGGTTCTGGGCCGACCCAACCTTCAGCCTGCCTGCGCAGCCGGTGGCCGCCATCTCCTGGCACGACGCAGCCACATACTGTGTCTGGCTGGCAGAGCGCACCGGGCGTCGGTTTCGGCTGCCGGCTGAGGCGGAGTGGGAGCGGGCCGCACGCGGCGGCGTCGAAGCGACGGTCTATCCCTGGGGCGACGATCCGCGCGGCTGGGCCGCCGACCCGCAGCTGGCCGCCGTCCGCCAGCCACATCCGTATGCGGTGGGGCTCTCCAAGCCCAACGGCTACGGCCTGCTGGACATGGGCTACAACATGCACGAGTGGTGCGCCGACTGGTATGCGCCGAATTACTACGCGATTGCCCCGGCCACCAGCCCGCACGGACCGGAGACCGGCAGCCGCCGGGCATCGCGCGGCGGCTCGTGGCGGCATCAGATCCAGGTGTGCCGCAACGCTGCCCGCAGCAGCCTCGATCCAACCTTCCGTTACAACGACTACAGCTTTCGGGTCGTGTGTGATCCCTAGCCGCGCCGGCAAACGAGGATGCCATGCCGTTGCATGTCCACGCCGAGCCCGGCGATGTCGCGCCGGTCGTCTTGCTGCCCGGTGACCCGGGCCGCGCCGAGCGCATCGCCGGGCGGCTCAGCGGGTCCACCTGCTACACGCGCTATCGCGGCTTGCTGGGTTTTACTGGCACGTCGGGTGGCGTCCGCCTATCCGTTCAGACAACGGGCATGGGCGCACCATCGACGGCGATCGTCGTGGAGGAATTGATTCAGCTCGGCGCGAAGGTGCTGGTACGGGTGGGCACCTGCGGCGGCGTGCGGCCAGAGGTGCGGCCCGGCACGCTGCTGGCCGCCACCGCCAGCTGCCCGCTGGACGGCGCCACGGCGCAATACACCATGGGCGCGCCCTACGCCCCGGTCGCATCGTTCCCGGTCACCCGCGCGCTGGTGGAGGCGGCAGAACAGTCCGGCGCCCTGTTGCTCACGGGCCTGATCGCCACCGACGACGCCTTCTACAATCCGGAGCCGCACCATGAGCGGGTCTGGGCGGCGCGCGGGGTGCTCGCCTTTGAGATGGAGGCTAGCGTGCTGTTCACCATCGCGGCGCTGCGCGACGTGCACGCCGGCTGCCTGCTCACCGTTGCCAATACCAGCGGTGCGCTGGACTGGCTGGGAGGAACCACGCTTGAGCAGGCCATCGACCAGATGATCGACGTGGCACTTGCCGCTGCCCCGGCGCTCGCCCGGCTCGCCGCTCCATGACTAAGCATCAGCGCTCGACGGAGCGCAGCGCGTATGACACCCGGCTCTTGGCTACCAACCTGCCGTCTGGGCCGCTGATGTCCACATCGATCACGGCCAGGGTGCGGCCGCGTTTGAGTATCCGCGCATTGGCCACGACATACTCGCCCAAAGCTGGTCGAAGGTAGCTGATGCTCAGCTCGGCTGTGCCGTTGGGACGGACACCGTCCGAGAACTGGCCATGCATCGCCGCCAGGCAGGCAATGTCCGCCAGGGCACTGAGCACACCGCCGTGGAACGAGCCGTGCACGCCGCCGCGTACGGTATCGGTAGAGGGCAGCTTGACCCGCGCCCAGTCAGATCCACTGCCTTCGACCTTGACCCCAAGGAGCCGGTGGTAGGTGTTGTCCTGCTCGAAGGACTGCCAGGAACGCTGTTGTTCTGCCATGCGAGGAGCGTACCCGGATTCCGGACTTGGGGACAGGTCGAACGTCGTTATACTACGGGCACCATCAAGGGGAGGCGCTCGCATCATGAGCCGCGGCATGACGCCCGACGATCTGTACCGCATTCAGTGGATCGGCGAGGCTCGACTGTCGCCGGACGGCGCCAGCGCCGCCTTCACCGTCACCACCCTGGACCGCGAGGCCGACGACTACCGGTGCGCCATCTGGACGGTGCCAATTGCCGGCGGCGAAGCCGTGCAGGTCACACGCGGTGGTGGCAAAGACAGCAACCCGCGCTGGTCGCCCGATGGCCGGTGGCTGGCCTTCACCTCGGACCGAGACGGCGGCAAGCCGCAGGTGTACCTGATGGCCGTTGCCGGCGGAGAGGCGCGCCGGCTCACCAACCTACCACACGGCACCGGCGCTCCCGTCTGGTCGCCGGACAGCAGCCGCCTTGTGGTGGTTGCGCGCACGGGCGAGGACCCCAACCCCAAGGACGATGGCGGGAAACCCAAGACCAAGCCCGCCCGGCTGATCACGTCGCTGAAGTACCGCGCCAACGGCGAGGGCTTTACCTATGACCGCCGCCGTCACCTGTTCGTCGTATCGGTGGACAGCGGCGCGTGCCGCGGGCTCACCGATGGCGACTGGGACGACAGCCAGCCCGCCTGGTCGCCGGACGGCCGCCGCATCGTGTTTGTCTCGGCGCGCCATGCAACGCGCGACAGCAGCCGCGCCCAGGACCTGTTCGTGATCGACGCCGATGGTGGAGAGCCGGAACGCATCACGCCGGAACGCTGGGAGGTGGCACTGCCTGCCTGGTCGCCGGATGGCAGCAGCATTGCCTTTCTCGGCGATCTCGACGCCGAGGATCCGCCGCGCAACAGCCGCCTGTGGGTGCTGCCCGCGGCCGGTGGCACGCCCCAGTGTTTGACAGAAGCGCTGGACCGCGACCTCACCATCGCGGAGACGGCCGCGCCGGTGTGGTCCGCCGATGGCACGACGATTGTCACCGGCGTGCTGGACCGGGGCGACGCCGGTCTGCTGCGGGTGCACGTGGCAGACGGCGCCATCGAGCGGCTGGTGACCGGGCCGCGTACGGTCCAGGCGTTCGACACCGACGGCACGCTACAGACCGTGGTGCATGTCTGCTCCACGCCGCAGCAGCCAGCCGAGGTGTTTGTGTGTGACGCCGATGGCGAGCGGCAGTTGACCCAGCTCAACGACCACTGGCTGGCTGAGGTCGAGCTGCCGGCGCTGGAGCACTTCACCGTGATGTCCGACGGTTGGGAGATCGACGCCTGGGTGATGCGGCCGGCGGGCTGCACCTTGGGCGTCCGGTACCCAACGTTGCTCAATATCCATGGTGGCCCGTTCGCGCAGTACGGCCCGCGATTCTTTGATGAGTTTGCGGTACAGGCGGGGGCCGGGTATGCCGTCGTGAGCTGCAACCCGCGCGGCAGTTCCGGGCGGGAGGACGCATTCAGCCGCGCGATTCTCGGTGCGCCGGGCGAGCCGGACTCGGCCGACGTGCTGGCGGCCATGGACGAGGCGCTGCGCCGGTTTGACTTCATTGACCCGGCGCGGACCGCAGTGCTGGGCGGCAGCTACGGCGGCTATCTCACCGCCTGGATCGTGGGGCGAACAGACCGATTTGCGGCCGCTGTGCCGGAGCGTGGCCTGTACAATCGCTATTCCAAGGAAGGCACCAGCGACATCTGGTCCGGCTACACCTACCTGCGGGTGCGCCAGTGGGAAGACCCAGAGCTGTACTGGCGCTTCTCGCCGATCGCGCGTGTCCGCGAGATGCGCACGCCGATGCTGATCGTCCACAGCGAGGAAGATATCCGCTGTCCGATTGAGCAGGGCGAGCAGTTGTTTGCCGCGCTCAAGCAGCTGGGTCGTGACGTTCGGATGCTGCGCTTCCCCGGCGAAAACCACGAGCTGTCACGCAACGGCAAGCCCTCGAATCGCGTCGAGCGTTTCACACACATCCTGGCGTTTTTGGCCGAGCAGCTCGCCCCCGCGGCAGTTACGGCCTGAGCGTGCGGTGCATCGCCTGCGATTGACGGCGATACACGGCCACGACTGCGGCCTGTGCCCCGCCGGTGCATGCATGGCGCGCCGCTAGCAAACCCGGATTCCACCGGGGGCGGGGCGCTCGCGGTATGCACGGCATAGCCGTCCCTCAGCCGGCCGCGGTACGGCGTCCGATGCGGTCCTACCACTCCCTCGGCCTTTGGTCCCATGCGGCAGTCGTCCTATTGAGCGGCCTGCCGTTAGCGCCCCAGACCGGTGTCAGGGTCCGTCTTGCACCCGACACTGAACATGGCCACCAGTTACGGCCGGGGGAACGTCATGACACGAATCGCGCTGGAAGAGCGGCACCTGACCCTGGAACTCGACGGCATCGACCGGGTGCTGGCGTTGCGCCGCCGCCTGCGTGTGCCGCTGGATCACGTCGTCAGCGTCGATACCGGCACATCGCCCCCAGCCGTGCTGGCCTCACGCATCCCCGGCGCGGTCGCCCCGCGCACCCTCTATCAGCAGAGCGGTCGCGGGTTGCTAGAGCGGCCACGAGAAGATCATTCGCTCGTCATCGGGCTGTATGACGAACGCTACGAAAAGCTGGTGGTGACCGTCGACGACCCCACCGCCGTGGCCGAAGCGATCCGTACCGCCGTGCGCGCCGCCTAACTGATCCCCGGATGCCCCCGAGCCGTATGTAGCCGGCAGGGCCTGCATACCCCCAGGAGTCGCGCCATGCTCGCGCCGCGATGCCAGCCACACCGCAACGCATGGGCGCGCCGGCCACGGGCGGGGCGGCCGGCCGCGTTCGTGCGCGATGCCGCCTTGGTGCTGGGGGTTATGGCGCTGTACTTCCTCGCCCGCGGTCTGGCGCCGGCTCCGGTTGAGCCTGCCGTTCGCACCATGTTGCGGGTGATTGAGCTGGAGCAGCGGCTGGGCATCTTCTACGAGCCGGCGATACAGCGGCTGTCCATCGAGCATCATTGGATGCGGGAGCTAGCGAACTTCACATATGCCTACTTGCACTTCCCGGTGATGGCAGCGGTGGGAGTGTGGCTGTGGTGGCACGACCGGCGGCGCTTTCGGTTCGTGCGCGCCGTGCTGTTCGTCTCCATGGCCATCGGCGTGCTGTTCTACTACCTGCTGCCCGCCGCACCACCACGGCTGATGGCGGCACATGGCTATGACTTCGGCTTCGTCGATACGGTGTTCGGCGGCGGCACCGCGGTGCGCTACGGCCAGCCGGAGTTAATCGCGAACCACTATGCTGCCATTCCCAGCTTCCACTTTGGCTGGATCGCGCTGTCAGCCGCTGCCATCTGGATCGCGGCGCCGGCAAGGGCCGCGCGGGTACTGGCGGTATGCCTCACGCTGCTGATGACGTGGGCGATTGTCGCCAGCGCCAATCACCTGTTCGTGGATATCGTCGCCGGCGGCGCGGTGGTGTTGGTGTCGTGGCTGGCCGTCAGCCATACGGTCCGGAGGGCGGCCCGGCGGCCCGCCCCCGTGCCACTGCGCGATCTCTCCGGGCTTGGCCTGCACCGCGCCGCCAGAGCGATTCGCTAGATCCGTGGCCGGGTCAGCGTTCCGGGCCCCGCCATGCAGATGAACACCGCGTCAATCCGGCTAACCGATCGGTAGTCGCTCTGCGCCGGAAACTGCGGCGAGAAGCCGGAGAAGCGCTGGGCGGCGTTGTCAAAGCGCCAGATCGACTGCAACGCTGCTGCCGGGGCAACACCGGCGGCGACATCGCTGGTGTTCGTGCCGGTGGGCCAGGTGAGCGTCACGTTATTGCAGCCGCGAAACAGCTCCACCGATTCGGTTTGGGCCGGCTGAGCCACGGCCACGCCATTCAGCGCCACCGCGGTAAGGGCAACGGTGGCCGCTGCGGCGGTTCGGATCGTTCGAGGTACGCTCGGTACGTGCATCGACGTCATCTCCTGCTGGTTGTGCGTCCGGCAGAGCATCGCGCGGGCGCTCCCGCTGTCACCATAGCGTATGCCGTGCAGGACTGAGGGTGGCACGGGCTACCGCAGCGCCTCAACCGCGGCCAGACAGTCACGCACCGGGGTGTCTCCGTCTTCGCCGCCGCAGGCCGTCAGCGCCTCCAGCGCCTCACCGACCACGCGGTGCCGCTCCTCTGCCCGCACAGCGCCGGCGTATCGGGTGAGCTGGTCCTCGATCCACTCCCACTTGCCCTCTCGGATCACGGTCAGCACCCGCTCCCGTGCCTGCTGCACTCCAAACATTGGGGCGCCTCGCTTTCGCCTTGATCAGGGCCGGCCGCGGCCGCGCAGCGCCAGCCACGCGCCGCCACCACCACCGGCCGCAAGCAGCGCCGCACCGGCCACCAGCAGCGCTGATGACGGACCGTCACGCTCGCCCGGCGTGACCGCTGCCGGGGAGGTCACGGTGACCGGCAGGACTGAAGATAC
>CAUJGQ010000197.1 GCA_963170165.1 Chloroflexota bacterium
CGGTCCACGTTGCGGGCACCGCCCTGCTCCGACAGCATGATGTCCACAATGTCACCGGGGATGATGCGCACCATCACCACCACCAGCATGAGCAGCAGCAGCAGGGTGGGGATGACGCCGAGCAGCCGTTGCGCCAGGTATCTCGACATGGCGGCCCCCTGCCGGAGAAAGCTCCGGTGTCCGGGATATTCTCAGTAGTCGCATACGTGCGTCAACCGTCCGAATCGTGGGGGAACCAGAGCGAGTTAACCGGACTAGGAACTTCTCAGGCCGTGGCGTAGAATGCCCGCGCCGGTGCAGCGGTGCGCCGGGGACGAGGAGGGCAGGTATGGCGGGCCACAACGAGCACACGGGGATCGGTGGTAGGCGGTTAACCCGGCGGGCGGCGCTGCGGGCAGGTGTGCTGGGCAGCGGCGGGCTGGCATTCCTGGCTGCCTGCGGAGGTGGCGACAGCAAGCCATCGGGCGGCGGCGCCCAGCAGCCGGGCGGCAGCAATCTCTCCACGGGCAGCGGAGCGGTGGTCGTTACCTCCACACCTAAGGCCGAGGAGGTGGCCAAGCGTGGCGGCGGCATCACCGTCTACCGCACCACTAAGTTCCTTGAACACGACATGCACACCGCGCTCGCTGGGACGGTATGGCACCTGATCGGCAGCCGCGCGGTCGTGCTCGACCCCTGGAAGGGGGAGCTGCAATCGCACCTGGCAGAGAAATGGGAAATCCCCGGTGACGGCACCGAAATGGTCATGAAGGTGCGCCCGGGTATCAAGATCCACAACAAGCCACCGTCCAATGGCCGCGAGTGGACGGCTGAGGACATGGCGTTCAACATCAACCGCATCGCCGGCAAGTACGACCCGCAGAACCTCGCCCGGTATCAGCGGGCGAGCACACTCACCGGCTTGAACCGTGCCGAAGCCGTGGACAAGACCACCGTCCGCATCCTGATGGACCGGCCATCCTCTGCGTTCTTCCGCGGGCTGGCCGAGATCCGCAACATGATGATGCCGAAAGATGTCGTCGAGCAGGCAGGCTTCCCCAGCAACCCGGAGGGGTTTGCCGGTACCGGGCCGTTCAAGCTGGACAAGTTCGAGGACGGCGTCCGGTTCGAGGCGTCGCGCCATCCTGATTACTTCATCAAAGACCAGCCGTACCTGGATACCTTCAAGTATGTCTGGATGCCGGACCGCGCCACCGGTTTTTCCGCGTTTCTCAGCGGCCAAATTGACATGTTTGGCGGGGCGCTCACCCACGAGATTGACACGATCAAGAAGTCCAAACCGGACGCCCAGTTCTTCCAGTGGCAGGACCTTAACTGGGACCATCTGCGCTTCAACACGGTCAAAAAGCCCTTCGATGACTTCCGCGTACGCAAAGCGATCTTCCTGGCGCTGGACTACCAGGAAATCGGCGATGGGTATTGGGGGCCCGGCTGGGGGTACACGGGGCCGCTGGTACCGGCCCACCCGGAAGCCTACAAGGCCGAAGAGGTCGCCAAGCTTCCGGGCTACAACAAGGATACGAAGGAGAAGGATCGGACCGAGGCCAAGGCGCTGATGACTGCCGGCGGATTCCCGGACGGGGCGTTCAGCTTCACTATCCTGCCACAGCTCCCCACCACGTCGAGCTACCAGGAGAACGCCGTCCGCATTAAGGGTCAGCTCGCCAAGATCTGGCCGAAGATGGAGGTCAACGTCACACCGCCGCCGGACACCGCCGCCTTCTCGCGGCTGCAAGCTGAGGGCAACTTCGACGCCATCAGCTACACCATTACTTCATTGCCGGATGCGGTGCTGGAACTCACCTCGCAGTATCACAGCAAGGGCAGCCGCAACTACGGCCGCTTCAAGAATGACGCGGTCGATGCCCTGCTCGATAAGGCCTTCGCGGAGCTCGACAACAACAAGCGGACGGCGTTGCTCAAGGACTTCCAGAAGCAGTATTTCGATGCGTGGATGCCGATTGCGCAACTGGTCGAGCAGCCGGAGCGCTATCATCTCTCGCCCCGGATCCGTGGCTTCGACAAGACCACTGGGCCGTGGGGATTCACAGGCTACCGGGTGATGAGCAGCGCCGGCTTCTGGTGGAGCCAGTAGCAGCCGGCGGCGGTTTTGACGCGGTTCCCCGCCGCTGCTAAGATCAGAGAGGTCGTGCTAGGCGGGGAGCCAGGGCTGCCCTGAACCCGAAATGCTCGATATGCGGGGCTGAATTCCCGCTCGAGGTCCCATACCGGGGGGACTGCAACCACGGTGCGGCGTTGACGGCTGGGTCCTGCACGGCGGGACGCCTCGAACCTGGTCAGGTGTGAGAGCAAGCAGCCATAAGGGGTTTGTCTCGGGTGCTGCGGGGTTGCCTGGCCTGAGCCGGACGGTGGAAGCAAGCTTCCGACCAAGATCGACAGCGGGTGCACGGCCATCCCTGCACCACACTCTACAGGCTATCCGATGCCGCCTTGGTAGAACCGGGGCGGCATCGCCGATTTCGGGGGCCGGCGATGCCGAGACGCAATTCCTCTATCGCCCGGCGGCCGGCGGCCCGGCCCCGCTCCGCTGCTCCGCGCCGGCCGCTGCCCGCCAAGCCACGCAAGGCGTTGGGCCAGCACTTCCTGCATGATGACGATATCCTCGACCGGATCGTGCGTGACGGTGGGTTTGCCGCGGATGAACAGGTGCTGGAGATCGGTGGCGGCACCGGTGAGCTGACCGAACGGCTGGCGAGGGTTTGCGGTCATCTGGTCAGCGTCGAGCTGGACGAGACCCTGGCGCGGTTCTTGCGCGGGCGGATGGCGCCCTATCCCAACGTCGCCGTCGTCAATGCCGGCGTGCTTGACTTTCCGCCTGAACATCTGCTGGCCGAAGGCGGCGGCCGCCCGCCGTACGTCGTCGCCGGCAACGTGCCCTACTACATCACCGCTCCCATCCTCCGACGTTTCCTCACGGCAGCGCACCGCCCGGAGCGGATGGTGCTGCTGGTCCAGCGTGAAGTTGCCGAAAGTATCGCGGCCGGCCCCGGCAAGATGAGCCTGATGGGCGTTAGCGTGCAGCTGTACGGCGATGTGCAGGTGCTGTTTCGTGTGCCGCCCTCCGCCTTCACGCCGCCGCCGAAGGTGGACTCCGCCGTCATTCGCGTCGATCTCCATCGCCGGCCCGTGGTTGACGTGGAGGATGAGGAACGCTTCTTTGCGGTGGTGCGGGCCGGCTTTCGCAACCCGCGTAAGCAGCTGCACAATGCCATTGCCACCGGCTTATGGCTCCCCCCGGATTCTGCTCCTGACCTGCTGCGCTCCGCCGGCATCGAGCCGTCGCGCCGCGCACAAACGCTGAGCCTTGACGAATGGGAGCGGCTGGCTCGCGCGTACGGCGTACTCAAGCAGGAGATTGACCAGTCGCGTGCTCGTCACTAACGCCCCCGCCAAGATCAACTGGACGCTGGAGGTGCTTGGCCGCCGCACCGATGGCTACCACGACGTGGCAACGGTGATGAGCACGGTTGCCCTGTCCGACACTCTCACGCTGGCCCCGGCCGGTGAGTGGCGCGTGACGGTGGAGGCGCCCCCAGCGCTCAAGGCGGAGCTGGAGCAAGACGGCGGCAACCTCGTGCACCGCGCGATTACCCTCCTGTGTGCAGCGGCTCGCGAGTGCGGCATCGAGAACCCGGCGGCGGCGCGCCTGCACCTGGTCAAACGCGTCCCTGCCGCCGCTGGACTGGGTGGGGGAAGCAGCGATGCGGCTGCTGCCCTGCGCCTGGTGTGCGCGTACTGGCGCTGGACCGATCCGGCTGCCTGGCGTGCGATACGTACTCGGCTGCCGGACGTCGCCGCGCGGCTCGGCTCGGATGTCCCTTTCTTCCTGAAGGGCGGCTTCCAGCTCGCCACCGGTCGTGGAGAGCAGCTGCAACGCCTCAGCGGCCCGGCCGCCCGGCGGCACATTGTTATCCTCTCCCCCGATATCACCATCGAGCGCAAGACCGCACGCTTGTACGCTGCCTTGACACCCGCAGACTACTCTGACGGTTCCCTATCCGCCGCACTCGCGCAGCAGTTGAGGGGCAGTGGTTGGCCGGCGGTGCCGGCCGGTGCCGTCGCAAACGCATTTGAGCGTCCGGCGGGCGAGGTGTTTCCGGAACTGGCCCGCTACCGGCAGGCGCTGGCGGCGGCAACGGGAGCCCACCCGCGCTTGTGTGGCGCCGGCCCCGCGTTGTTCACAGCTGTGGGCACTCCCCGCGCTGCGCGCATGGCGGCCGGCCGGCTGATCAGTGAAGGGTATGCTGCCATCGTCACCTCTACGGTCGGTAGCCGGGTTGCGACGGCCGTCCGGCGGACCAGCAGCGGATTGTGACTGACTCTTGACCTCATCCGGGCCGGCGGTGCGCTACCGTTAGCAGCGGGTAGCAGAGACGGCGTCCTTCAGGCGCCCGGTGGTGACCGAATGGCTGCTTCGCTGCGCCGCCGCGTTCGTCCACGCTTGCGCCTGTACGTCAGCGGTGTCGCCGCTGGGGCGCTACTCCTGTTGCCATTGACCTATCGCGCCGACCCGTCGCTGGGGGACGCCCGGATTGCCATCAACGCCGGGCTGCTGGCGGCGATGATCGCGTGGGCAAACCGGCGGCCGTTGCATATCGCGCCGCGCCGTAACCTCAACGTCAGCACCGCGCCGGAGGTGACTGCCGTGCTGTTGCTGCCGCCGTCGATGGCGGCGCTCACGCTCCTGGCCGGCACGCTTCTGGGTGAGTCGGGCAGCCAGGTTCATCCCGTGCAGCGGCTGTTCAACGCGTCGGCGGCGGTTTGGCGCGCCTGCCTGGGCGCTGCAGTGTATCTGGCGGTCGCCGGTCGCGGGGACAGCATCGCGCTGGCGCCGCTGGCAGCGCTGCTCGCCGCGGCCGCGATGTACGTCATTGCCACGATATTGGTGCGCGGGGTAGCGCTGGCGCAGTCCGGTCGGGCGGTGCTGAGGCAGGGCCTGATCCCGGATCGAGAGATCGGCGCCTCGGAACTGGCGCTGAGCCTTACCGGCATCCTGGCCGCCCAGGCCGCATCGGCGGCGATGTGGACGCTGCCGATGTTGCTGGCGCCCGCGGCAATTGCTCACCGCTCCGTGCGCAACGGCCTGGCGCTACGCGAGCAGACCCGGTTGACACAGTGTGCGCTGGAGCAGAGACGGCTGGCGTTGGAGGCGCGCGAGCAGTTTCTGACCAGCGCCGCCCACGAGCTGCGCACGCCGCTCACATCGCTACGCGCCTACCTCGGCCATGCCCGCCGCCGCCTTGGCCGCGGCGCGACCATCGAAGCGATTGACCCGTTGCTGGCAGGATCGGAGCGGCAGGCAGCGCGCATGTCCGCGCTCGTCTCTGGCCTGCTGGAGACTCCCCACCCGTTGGCCGGCGACTCGCCGCCTGACTACACCTGGTTGCGACCTGACTTGCTCGCCGAACGCTGCGCCGCGCGCCATCGAGAACTGGCGCCGGATCGGCCGGTGCGGGTCACAGCCGCGGGCAGCCTTCCCGCCGTTCGTGGCGATTCGTCCCGGCTTGAACTCGCGCTGATGGCGCTGCTGGAGAACGCCCATCGCTACTCTCCGCCGGCAGAGCCGGTGACCGTCACACTTCGTCGGGAAGGCGAGGGCGTGCTGATCAGCGTGCATGACCAGGGCATCGGTGTGCCCGAAGCGGAGCGAACGCGTATCTTCGAACGGCTGTACCGCGCCAGCAACGTGCCCGAGAACGTATCCGGACTTGGGCTGGGGCTGTCGCTGGCCGCCGGCGTCATCGCCGCGCACAGCGGTGTTCTGCGCACGGCGTTTCCTCCAGGTGGGGGCAGCATATTCAGTGTGTATCTGCCTGGCGCCCAGGGTACGGCGGCACCGACAACGGTGGCCACACCACGGCCGGCATAGCCGGAGCCGGCCCCACGAGGCTGGTGGAGAGCAGTCCTGATGTGGTGCCCGTCAGCTCGGCAATGGCGCCGCCGAAGGTTACCGTCGCGCGGGC
>CAUJGQ010000198.1 GCA_963170165.1 Chloroflexota bacterium
ATTCCGTTGACGACCGGGGAGACCGCGATCCGGATTGGCACACGGCGTACCGCCTCGGCGATACCCTCCAGGGCCACGATCGCGCCGATGCTGGAGATCGGGTTGCTCGGTCCCAGGATGACGGCGCCCGCTGCTTGTAGGGCGGCGAGGGCGGCTGGCGCCGCCGGAGCCTGCGCCAGCCTGGTGGTGCGCACCTCCGGCAGTGCCCGATCCCGCACGTACCACTCCTGAAAATGAAGCTCCCGGCCGTCGCAAGTCGTGATCTGGGTCTCGGCCTTCGCGTCGCTGGCGGGCAGGACGGTGACATCGGTCACGCCGAGCCGGGACGCCAGCAACTGTGTTGCCTGTGTGAGAGTGGCGCCGCCCCGCAGCATCTCGCCTCGCTGGAGGTGATAGGCGAGATCGCGGTCTCCGATGCCGAACCAGGTAGCCTGGCCGAGCGCTGCGAGCTGGTCGCGGACGTGCCAGGTCTCATCGCGCAGACCCCAGCCGCGGGCGGCGTCCCAGCGGCCGGCCAGCGCGTACAGCACCGAGTCAAGGTCGGGGCAGACGCGCAGTCCCATCCAGGAGAGGTCATCTCCGGAGTTGGCTATCACCGTCAGCCGGTCCGGTCCGAGCGCCGCGCGTAGCGCCGGGGCCAGCCGGGCGCCGCCCAGGCCACCGGTGAGCAACACAACCTGCGGTTGATGAGAGATTGGCGGGGGCGCGCCCATGCTGCGCTCCGTCCGGATCCGCTCCGGCCACCGCCGTCGTGGTGACCACGGGCCCGCTAACGGTGCCCATCCTCGCGGCTGTGCCGCGGGCTGTCTGTCGGGCAAACCCCGCCGGTCACGGCCTGGCGCACCACCGGCGGGCGGCCGGCGGGGGTCCGTGTCGGGCGGAGCCCGACAGCCCTGTCGGGTGATTCTCGCGGCCATGTGGGAAGCCACCCGCTTACAGGTTTCGTGGTAGGCGCGCAGAATCCGCGTGCGAGTGAGCGGTATTCCCGTACAGAACGCGTACGGGGCATCCGGCTGCGGGCCACGCTGTGGCCTGCGCATACGACGGAGACCAGCGCCGCCCGCTCTCCCTCCACAACACTCCGACCGCCGGGCCATCGGGCGGCCCCCGGTCTGGCGTGTCAGTCTGCTTCCGGTGGTAGTCACTGGGCTGTGCTTTGGTTAGCCGGTTGAGGAGGGGCGCCCATGTCACAAGACGGTTACTGGCAGCGCGGATACAAGTCGACGCTCACGCGGCGGCGGGCGCTCGGCGCCATAGGTGCTGGTAGTGCCGCTGCGATGCTGGCTGCCTGCGGGGGCGGCAAGAAGAAAGACGATGGCGGAGGCTCCGCACCCAGCAGCGGACAGGCGTCGCCGGGAGCGGGCCAGGGGCCGGCACAGGTTTTCCTTGACGCCAAGTCCAAGCCTGTGACGGGTAAGGAGAAGATCGAGGAGCTGCGCGAGCGGTTCCACCCGCGCAACCTCAAGCAGCTGGCCGGCCAGAAGAACGGCCCCAAGAACGGTGGCGTCTTGCGCTGGTCCAGCAATGTGCCGGTGACATGGGATATTACGAGCGCCTATGCCTCCACGCTGGCCAGCTGGGCTATGTTTCACAACACGCTGGTTACCTTCGAAGACGGCGATCAGAGCGAGAATCTCAATCTGCTGAAGATGGAGGGCGATCTCGCTCAGTCCTGGGAGCAGACGGACAAGACCACGCTAACCTTCAAGCTGCACTCCGGCATCAAGTGGCAGAATATCAAGCCGGTGGACGGCCGCGCTTTCAAGGCCGAGGATGTCAAGTACGCCGTAGAGGTCTACCAGAAGGCGCCGGTCCAGAGCACGATCTACCGCGATGTTGACAAGGTGGAAGTGCCGGACAACAACACCGTTGTCTTCAAGATGAAGCAGCCGGTGGCCTACTTCTTGCGCGTGCTGATGCAGCCGCAGAACGCGATCTTCTCGCGCGAGCAGCACCAGTCATCGGAGGGCCTGAAGGCGGGCCCGGTTGGCACCGGGGCCTTCATCTATGAGAGCGGCCAGGATCGCGTCGGCTGGAAGGCGCGCAAGAACCCGGACTACTTCCGCAAGGACAAGTTCACCGGCAAGCAGCTGCCGTACATCGACCGCATCGAGACGCTGTACTTTGCCGACTCAACGGCCGCAATCGCCGGCTTCCGCGATAAGCAGACAGACATCTACTATCCGAGCAATCGCTCGATCTGGATGGATGTGCTCAAGACCAACCCGGAAGTGATCACCCAGATCACGACACCGCCGCCGAGCTACCAGCCATACATCGGTATCCGCAACGACAAGGCGCCCTTCAACGACGTGCGCGTGCGCCGGGCGCTGTCACTGGCCATCGACCGCGAGAGCATTATTCACGGTCCGTTCGATGGTATGGCTGGCTACGGCTACGCCCAGGACTGGACGTATTGGGGCCAGGAGTGGCCCTGGACACCAGATCAGCTCGGCGCCTACTCCAAGTTCGATGTCAAGGAAGCCAAGAAGCTGCTGGCGGAGGCTGGGTTCGGCAGCGGTGGCGTTGGCCGGAAGCTTGAGCTCTACCATGTTGCTTCGTCCGGCATCAACTTCGACACCGGCACGCTGGTGGCTGACCAGTGGAAGCGCAACCTCGGTATCGACGTGGTGGAGACCGTGCCGCCCGATTCCGCCGCCTGGCAAGAGCGCTTCTTCCAGGGCAAGTATGACGACGCTATCGTCGCTGCCTTTGCCGGCCCCAGTCTCGACCCGGACGCCTACGCCTATGACCCGTTGCACTCAAAGTCGGCGAAGAACTACTTCAAGGTGAATGATCCCGAGCTTGATCGCCTGACTGAGGCGCAGCGCATCGAGTTCGACATCCCCAAGCGGCAGGAACTGCTCAAGCAGATCATGGCGCGCGACCTCGACCAGGTATACCGCCTGTGGACGGTCACGCCTTACAAGATCAACGTCCGCTATCCGTACGTCTACAACGCCGTGGACGAGGTGCACGCCTGGGCTCCCGTCGGGTGGGGCTCGCGCGCCGTCGAGCTGATTTGGTTCGACAAGTAGGACTGCCATGACTAACTACATCATCCGCCGGCTGCTTGGGGCAGTGGTGGTGTTGCTGCTGATGTCGGTGGTGGTGTTCCGGTTGGTGCACTGGCTGCCTGGGGATGCGTTGCTGGTCAAGCTCGGCGAGAGCGGCCGCATCCCCGCCGACAAGCTAGCGGCCGCACGCGCCGAGATGGGCATCGACCGGCCGCTGGTGGTGCAGTATCTCGATTGGCTCGGCGATGTGGTGCGCGGCGACCTGGGCAAGTCGTTGATCTGGGACCAGTCGGTCGCCTCGCGCATCGGCAAGGGGCTGCCGATCACGCTGGAACTCGCCGTGCTGGCGTCCATTGTCGCCATTCTGATTGCCGTGCCGGTGGGGGTGCTGTCTGCCGTCAAGCAGGACAAGATCATCGACTATGTGGCCCGTGTGCTGGCGATCACCGGCCTGGCGATTCCCGGCTTCTGGCTGGCCACCTTGGCGCTCCTGTACCTGACCATCTGGTTCCAGTGGACGCCGCCGCTGCGCTACACGCCGTTCTTCGACGATCCGCGCACGAATCTGCAGACCTTCATGCTGCCGGCGCTGATCCTGGGCTACGGCCTGGGCGCCAGCCTCACACGCATGACGCGCAGCGCCGTGCTGGAGGTGCTGCGACACGACTACATCCGCACGGCCCGCGCAAAGGGCCTGCGTGAGCGGATCGTGATCGGCCGGCACGTGCTGAAGAACTCGATGATCCCAGTGGTCACCATCTTCGGGCTGCAGTTCACCGGGCTGCTCGGCGGCTCCGTGATCATGGAGTCGTTGTTCTCGCTGCCGGGTGTGGGCGGCATAACCCTTCAAGCCGTTCAGCAGCGGGACTACACCCAGATCCAAGGCAACGTGCTGCTGATCGGCGCTGCCGCTGTGTTGATGAATATCGTCATCGACATCTCCTATGCCTGGCTCGATCCGCGCATTCGCTACCGCTAAGCGGAGGCCGCCATGACGACCGATAGTCTGCGCGAGGGCACGGCTGCCGTTCCCGCCGGTGAGCTGCTCGGGCTCCCTCGCTCCATGCGGGCGCCGCGCCGTCTTCTGCGCATGGCGCGGCGCAAGCCACTGGGCGCGGTCTCGGCCGTCATCATCGCAGTGATGGTGCTGACGGCGGCGGCCGCACCGCTGCTGGCCCCCTACGATCCGACCGAGACCCACCCGCGGGACAAGCTGCAGGGGCCGAGCACCGAGTACCGGCTGGGCACGGATGACGTCGGTCGCGATGTGTTCAGCCGAATCGTCTGGGGGGCACGAACGTCGTTGTTCGCGGGAGTGACCGCCACCGTCTTCGGCACACTGCTCGGCTCACTGATCGGCATGATCAGCGGCTACGCCGGCGGCTGGGCCGATATGGTGATTCAGCGCATCATGGATAGCCTGCAGGTGCTCCCGCTGATCGTGCTGCTTCTGGTGGTGGTGGTGGCGCTCGGGCCGAGCCTGTGGAATATCGTATGGGCGTTATCCATCGGCATCTTGCCTTCCTCCGGGCGCGTCGTCCGGGGGGCGACCCTGGCGGTCAAGACGGAAGCCTACGTGGAGTCGGCGCGGGTGGTGGGCGCCGGCCCGCTGCGGACGCTGATCCGCTATATCTTGCCCAACGTCTCCGCCCAGATCATCGTCATGGCGTCGGTGACGATCGGCGGTGCGATTCTCGCTGAGGCCTCGCTCAGTTTCCTTGGTCTCGGCGTGCCGCCGCCGAACCCGTCGTGGGGAGGAATGCTCGCCGCCAGTGGCCGGCGCTACTTCGAGCGTGCACCCACGCTGGCCATCTTCCCCGGCGCCGCTATCACGCTGACGGTGCTCGCCTTCAATCTGCTCGGCGATACCCTGCGTGATCTGCTCGATCCCCGCCTGCGCTCGCGCTAACGCTCAGGAGGACGTCTTCATGCCAGAGCCGCGTTTTCCCAATCTGTTCTCACCAATTCGTATCGGCCAGTTGACGCTCCAGAACCGCATCTACAGCCCGCCGCACGCCCCCGGTTTCACCGACCGCACGTTCATGCCTACTGACCGCCTGATCGCCTACTGGGAGGCGAAGGCAGCCGGTGGTACGGCACTGGTGGCAACTGGGGTGACGCCGGTGCACAACAGCATCGGCATTGGCGTGCCGTTCCACAACCCGAGGTTTGTGGAGGTGTACGCCCGCGCGGCTGAAGCCGTGCGGCGGCATGGCTCGGCCTTCGTCGTGCAGCTGTGGCACCCAGGCGCACAGGCCGGTGGCCCGGGACGCGCATCTTGGGCGCCCTCGCCGTGGGCAACGCCACGGGAGTGGAATGTAGCGCACGGCATGACCAAGGCCGAGATCGAGGAGATGATCGAGGCTTACGCGTTTGCTGCCACCCAGGTGAAGGAAGCCGGCTGCGACGCGATTGAGATTCACGGCGCGCATGGCTACCTGATCACGGAGTTCGCCTCCGGGTTCTCCAACCACCGCGACGACGAGTACGGCGGCAGCCTGGAGAACCGGGCGCGGTTTGTCGATGAGGTCGTTCAGGCGGTGCGCTCGGCGGTCGGTTCCGAGTACACCGTCGGTATGCGCTTCACCGCTGATGAGTTCATCGAGGGCGGGCTCACCATCGAACAGTCGCAGCGGATCCTGGCTCCGATTGCCCGCTCGGGTAACCTGGACTACCTGAACATCAGCGTCGGCAACTACCACACCATGGAGACGATCATCGCGCCGATGTACTTCCCGCTCGGCTCGTTCGTGCACGTGGCGGCCGGGATCAAGGAAGTCTGCGACATCCCCATCTTCGCGGTCGGCCGCATCAACGACCCGCAGCAGGCTGAGGATATCATCGCTGCCGGCTACGCCGACATGGTGGCGATGAACCGTGCAATCATCGCCGACCCGGAGTTCGCGAATAAGGCACGTGAGGGCCGGGTCGAGGAGATCCGGAAGTGCACGGCCTGCAATGAGGGCTGTTGGGGCCGCGGCTCGATGGGGCTGCCGCTGGGAATCGGCTGTATCGTCAACCCGCAAATCGGGTTTGAGCGGGAGACCGTGCTCGTGCCGGCGGAGACCAAGAAGCGTGTCACCGTTATCGGCGGCGGCGTGGCCGGGCTGGAAACCGCACGCGTCGCGGCCGAACGCGGGCATACCGTGACGGTGTATGAGAAGGGTGAGTCGCTCGGCGGGTTGGTGAACATCGCCGCCAAGGCACCGTTGCGCATCGACATCGCCGAGCCGGTGCGCTACTACACCCACCAGATGCAGCGACTCGGTGTCGACGTGCGCTTGGGTGTGACCGCCACTGCCGAGATGATCCTCGGAGACCAGCCAGACGCGGTGGTGATCGCCACCGGCTCGCTGCCGGCGTATCCCACCGATATCCCCGGCCTCGATACCGCCACGGTGCGCGAGGTACGCGAGGTGTACGACGCTCCCGACGCGCTGGGCCAGCGGGTGCTGATCCTGGCGGAGGAGTATCACCAGCAGGCGCTGAGCACCGCTGACTTCCTCGCCGCCGCAGGCAAAGACGTCGAAGTAGTGGTCCGCCGCCGGTACGCCGGTGACGAGGTTGAGCACAACACCATCGTCATGCTCTACCCCATGCTCCTGGAAAAGGGCGTGAAGCTTACGCCACTGTCGTGGGCCCGCTCGGTCAATGGCCGGACGGTCACGCTCTACAACCTTTACACCGATGAGGAGTGGACGGTCGAGGCCGACGCCATCGTCGTGGCGCTCGGTGGCAAGGCCAACGATACGCTGGTCTCGGCGCTGGAAGGCCAGGTGAAGGAACTGCACACCGTGGGTGACGCGCTTGCGCCGCGCCGCATCATGTACGCCACCCGCGACGGGAACCGTGTCGGGCGGACGCTCTAGCTGGGCTACCGCTGTCAACAGGGGATCGCAATGGACCAACAGCTCTTGTCAGAACTCCAGATCGGTCCGGTCACCCTTCGCAACCGGATCACCTTCTGCGCACCCAGCCCGTCGTACGCGGGGATGGACGAGCAGGCGAATATGCCCGCGCCGGAGATCGCCGCATCGTGGGAGTACCTGGCCCGCGGCGGGCTTGGGCTGATCGTCGGCGAGCCGCAAAGCGTGCACCGCACGAGCACCCCCAACCCGCGCACCATCGAAAACGTCACCGACGCCATCATTCCGCGCTATCGCGAGCTGACGGACGCGGTGCATGATCAGGGCGCCCGTATTTTCGGGCAGCTCTGGCATGCGGGCTTCCTCGGCGCCCCCGCGTATCGCAATGAGCCGCTCTGGGCGCCGTCAGCGGTGCGGGCGCCGATGGGCGCGCAGGTACCGGCGGGTGGCGGCGGTATCCCGCACGCCATGACTGCGCGTGATATCCGTACGTTGATCTCCGCCTTCGGTGCGGCGGCGCGGCGGCTGCGCGAAGCACGGTTTGATGGCATCGAGGTCAACGCCGCTCAGGGCTTCCTGCTGGCCGAGTTCCTCTCACCGAAGGTGAACCTGCGCGAGGACGAATACGGCGGCAACCTCGAAAACCGTTGCCGGTTCGTTGTCGAGGTGGTGAACGCGGTGCGTGAGGCGGCCGGTCCACGGATGGCCGTCGGGGTACGGCTGGGCGCCGACCCGTTCATTGAACCAGGTATCGTCGCCGGCGACTTGCCCGCCATTGCGGCGCACCTGGTGGCGCGCGCGGACATCGACTACCTCAACGTGATGCCGCCACTGTTCATGGACCCCTCGTTCCCGCAGGGGGCGGGCATGGAGGTGGTGCAGGCGGTGCGCCAGGCGGCTGGCGTGCCCGTGATCTACAACGGCCAGCTTACCGACCCGGCACGGGCAGAAGAGCTGGTACGTGACGCCGGCCTAGAGCTGGTGGCTATGACGCGGGCGCTGCTGGCTGACCCGCAGCTTCCGCAGAAGGTGGAGGCGGGCCGGCTGCAGGAGATCCGGCGCTGCTCGGCCTGCAATCAGACATGCACCGGTGGCGGTCAACTTGCCGCGACGCCTTACTGTTTGCTCAATCCGATGCCGGCCGAGATAGAGGCGCTGTCCCGCCTGCGTGATGGTGAGGGTCAGCGGATGCTGGTCATCGGCGCCGGGCTGGCTGGGCTGGAGACGGCGCGGCTGGCGCGAATGCGCGGCTATGCCGTGACGCTCTGGGAGCGGGACAGCCACATTGGCGGTCAGGTCGTTCTCGCCGCCACTACGCCGCAGCGCGCCATGCTGGCCGAGATCATCGCCTTTTACGAGCGCCAGCTATCCGGCTGGGGGATCGACCTGCAATTGGGTATGGCTGCCACAGCGGACGCCGTCGCAGCACTCAAGCCCGATGTCGTGGTGGTGGCCACCGGCTCACAGGCCGCCCATGCGCCATGGCAGCATAACGGGAACGGCAGCGCGGCCAACGGTCAGGTGCTGGATGTGCGTGCGGCGCTCTCGGGCGATGCGGCACCTGGCCGGCGAGTGGTGTTCGCCATGGCAGAGACCGACCACGGCTACCAGGCATTGCCGCTGGCCGAGATGCTGGCGGACCAGGGCCATGAGGTAACGGTCGTTTCGCCCGCCCTCGAGATGGGGATGCATCAGGACTTTGCCACCTCGGAGCAGGCGTACCGGCGCATGCTGCGCAAGGGCGTGCGCGTGCTACCGGGTGTCGAGGTGACCGGCGTGCGTGACGGCCTGGTCGAGACCGAGAACGTGCACACGCACCGGCCGGGTAGCCTGCCCGCTGACACCGTGGTGGTGTCCCGGGGCGGTGTGGCTGACGACCGGCTGTTCGATGAGCTGGAGGGGCGGGGCCTCAACGTGTACAGCGCGGGGGACTGCGTGGCGCCACGAGATATGAGCGGCGCCATCGCCGATGCGGTGCGGCTCATGGCGCGTATCCGTCCCGCGGCGCAGGTGAGGTGAGTGATGGCTGATGGGAAGTTGGTCCTCGCCGTGGTGGATTGCGACGCCGGCGGCGCCCTGACCAATGCTGGACTGGAGGCGCTGGGCGCGGCGGCCGCGCTGCGCGATGGCCTCGGCTGGCAACTGGCCGCGGCACTGGTAGCGCCGTCCGGTTCGTCCGTGCCAGTGGCGTTGGGAGAGCGCGGGGCCGCCCGCGTGGTTCACCTGGACGGACCCTGCGTCACTGATGGCGCGGCCCTGGCTGACGCCGTGTGGCCGGCGGTGATCGCGACCGAACCGGCTGCCACGGTGTTCAGCGCCAGCGCCGCCGGTCGCGAGGCCGCCGCCCGGCTGGCGGCGCGTACCGGCTGGGATACCGTCGCCGGCTGCAACGTGCTCAAGCCGGCCAACGGTGAAGTACGCATCGGCCGGGCCTGCCTGGGCGGCAAGGCGCAGCTGGAGCTGTGCTGGGACACGGTGGCGCCGCTGGTGCTCGCGGTGGATGCCGGCGCCTTTGCACCGCCACCGGCGCGCACTGGCCGGCAAGCAGAGGTCATCAGCCAAGCCGCGGGCACGACCCCGGACTGGGCCGCGGTCACGCACATCGGC
This sequence comes from Chloroflexota bacterium, assembly GCA_963170165.1. Lineage (GTDB taxonomy): Bacteria > Chloroflexota > Dehalococcoidia > CAUJGQ01 > CAUJGQ01 > CAUJGQ01. The sequence goes on from CAUJGQ010000198.1 coordinate 9,491, forward strand.
GAGACCGTGCCGCCGCCGGAGGCGCTCGACGTAACAGAAGCCGATGTGCTGGTTGCCGGTGGCGCCGGCGTCGGTGGCCCGGAAGGTTTTGGGTTGCTGACGGAACTGGCACGCCGGCTGGGTGGCACCCTGGCGGCGAGCCGTGTGGCGGTGGACCGGGGCTGGGCGCCACATCAGCGCCAGGTTGGCCAGACCGGCAAGAGCGTGTCGCCGAAGGTCTATCTCGCTTTTGGTATCTCGGGTGCGCCCCAGCACATCGCGGGGATTCGCAATGCCGGCAAAGTGGTGGCAATCAATCAAGATCCGCGAGCGCCGATCTTCGGCGTGGCAGATCTTGCGGTCGTCGCAGACCTGCATGAGCTGGTCCCGGCGCTGATCGACCGGCTCGCCGCGGCACGGCAGGGCGCAGTCGCAGAGAAGGCGGTGAGCGCATGAGAATCGCGGTATGCGTGAAGTGGGTGCCCGATCCGGACTACCCGGCACTGCTTGGTGCTGATGGCGCGACCCTAGCAAGTGACGGTCTCGTGTTCATGGCGGATCCCATTGACATGGTCGCCGCGGAAGCGGCCGTGCGCGTGAAAGAGGCGGCGGGCGGGACCGTGGCGGTGTACTCTGCCGGTCCGGCCGATGCGGAGAAGGGGTTGCGGGCGGCGCTTGCCCTGGGCGGGGATGAGGGGGCGCGGATTACGCTTGACGGCTCAGGCTTCAGCGGCGGCGTCCGTGCCGCCCGGTTGCTGGGCGCTGCCATCGCCAAAACGTCACCGGACCTGGTGCTGTGTGGCGTTCAATCCTCGGACTCGGGCAGCGGCATTGTGCCGGCAGCGCTCGCGGGGATGCTGCGACTGCCGCTGGTTTCCGGTGTCGTGCGGATGGAAGTCCGGGGCGGAGAGCTGGAGCTCGAGCGGCGGATGGAAGGCGGACGGCACGAGGTGCTGCGCGCCCGCCCGCCGCTGGTGATCAGCGTTCAGCCCAGCCTTTGCCAGCCGCGCTACCCGGCGCTGCTCGCCCGGCGCAAGGCAGATCGCGTGGCGATACAGACGTTGAGCGCCGGCGATCTGGGCCTCCCCGAAGTGTCCTCCGGTTTGCAGACGCTAGGACTGCGCCCGCCGCGGCCGCGTACCGCCCGGCTGGTAGCGCCGGCGCCGGAGATGGATGCGCGCGAGCGCTATCGCTTCATCCTGGCCGGTGGTCCGGCTCAGAATCGTACGCCATCGCGGCTATCCGGCCCCGTGCCAGCGATGGTGGACGAGCTGTTGCGCTTCCTGCAGACACAGGGCGTCGCTACCGTGAATGGAGCAGCGGTGTGAGCAGCAGGAGCAGTGAGATGCAGACCGCGATGCCCCCGGCCGTCGAGTACCTGCGTCCTGACCCGGACGGCTTTCGCGCATACGTGCGCGATCACAAACAGCGGGCGCTCACCCCACGGGTGATGGACGAGCATGAGGCCGTGGCGAAGTTCGTCGCTGACGGCGACTATCTGGTCTACGACTGCAATTACCTGCAGCGCGGGCCGGCGTCGCTGATCCGCGAGATCATCCGTCAGCAGCGCCGCGATCTGTGGATTGGCGCCAAGTTTACCTACGTCGCGCTGGGGCTGCTCATCGAGGCTGGTTGTGCCTCGCGCGCTGATGTCGGCTTCTTCGGCTCACGCGGTCCGGGATTCTCCCGGGCGCTGCGCGACGGCCGGCTCAAGCTATATGAGTACAGCAACGCCGTCATGACCCTGCGGCTGCGGGCGGCCGCTCAGGGAATCGGCTTTATCCCCACCCGGTCCTTTGGCGGCACCGATGGCTACCTGTGGTCCGCAGCCCGAACGATTGAAGACCCATTCACCGGGCTGCCCACCGTAGTGCTGCCAGCACTGTACCCGGACGTGGCGATCATCCACGTCCACCAGGCCGACGTGTACGGCAACGCGCGCGTGTTCGGCACGGGCATCGCGCACATCGATACGGCGCTCGCCTCAAAGAAGGTGATCCTCTCGGCCGAGGAGATCGTCGATACGGAGGAGCTGCGCCGCAACCCCGGGCTCAACCACATCCCGTGGTTTGTGGTTGATGCGGTGGTGCCGGCGCAGTACGGCGCGTATCCGGGCAGCTGCCAGGGCGTTTACGCCTCCGACCCCGCGCACGTGGCCGAGGTGTTCGGCGCGATGACGCAGGACAAGCTTGGCGCATATCTCGAGAAATGGGTGTACAGCGTCGGCAGCCATGAGGAGATGCTTGAGCGGCATGTCGGGGTGAAAAAGCTGCTCGAGTTGCGCCGGCGCGAGACGGTGCGGGAGGGCTACACGGCATGACGCCGGCTACCAGCTTCAACGAACGCGAAGCGCTGGTCTGCCAGACCGCGCGGCTGATTGATGACGGCAAGCTGTACTGGGTGGCCGGCGGCGGCGGGCCGATGTATGCCGTGCTGCTTGCCCAACGGATGGGGTATGCGCCCAACGCGCAGTACCTCACCGAGGACGGTGTCCTAGCGCCACAGCCGCTACTGCCGTTTGACCCGATCCAGACAATGGTTTCCGCACGTGCCGGCTACCGTGCCCTGCAATGGGGCACGATGAACACCGCCCAGGACTACGCCGCCCTGGGCCTCGTCGATTACGGCATTCTCAACACCCTTCAGGTTGACCAATGGGGAAACATCAATTCTACGTTCCTGGGTGAGTACCCCGATGCCGGCCGTCGCTTCGGCGGTCCGGGTGGCGCCGATTCCATCGCCGCCATGTGCTGGCGCACCATCCTAATGACCGACCAGGACCGGCGTAAGTTTGTGGACCGGGTGGACTTCATCTCGTCGCCTGGCTTTCTGGACGGCAGTGAAGGCGCTCGCGAACGTGCGGGGCTGCCGGCCGGTACCGGCCCGTGGCGAGTCGTGACCCCCTGGGCGATGTATGACTATGACGCTGACCGCCGCCTGCGCCTGATCGGCGTCTCTGCCTGGGTGACGGTCGATGAGGTGCTGGCCGAGTGCGAGCACAAACCGCAGATGGCCGCAGAAATCTGCGTGCTCGAGCCGCCATCCGAAGAGGAACTCGTCGTCTATCGCAGCGAGCTGGATGTCCGTGGCCAGACGGCGGACGCCGGCGCCTGGATCGTCTACCAGGACGGCCGCTACGTTCGCGCCGGCTAAGACCGAGAAGGGATGAGTGATGTCACCAACCGCAACGTCAACGCAAGCGCCGGGACGCCTGGTCGCCCTCGCGCCCGGCACATTCCGCATTCCCGAGCGATTGGGGCTGCCGGTCCATTTGCTGGGCGCGCGCTGCCGGGCCTGTGGCGAGACCTTCTTCCCCAAGCGCGTGTTCTGCGCCAACTGCAGCAGCGACTCACTGGAAGAAGTCGAGATGCCGGAGCGCGGTCAGGTCCAGACGTATACCGTTGTCCATCAGCAGCTGCCGGGCTCGGCGATGGTGCCGCCGTACGCGATTGTGCGGATAGCGCTGCCGAACGGCGTGGCGGTGCAGACGGTGATGGTCGAAGGCGACCTGGCCAGCCTCGCCATCGGAGATGTGGTTGATCTGGTTGCCGGTCGCATCATGGAGGACGACGCGGGCAACACGCTGATTTCCTACCTGGCCCGCAAGGCCCAAACCGAGAAAGACGAGGTGCGCGGTGCGTGATGTGGTGGTGCTGGGGGCCGGCCTGCATCGATTCGGCCGGTTCCCGGAGAAGAGCCTGCAGGCGATGGGGCGCGAGGCGATCAAGAACGCCCTCGACGACGCCGGCGTGCCGTTCAAGGACATCGAAGTCGCCTACGTCGGGCGTGTGCTGGCGGGGATGGGAGCCGGACTGAACGTGGTGTCGGAACTGGGCCAGACCGGCATCCCGGTGGTGAACATCGAGATGGCCTGCGGTAGCTCTACCAGCGCGTTCCGCGAGGCCTACCTGATGGTGGCCAACGGGGTGTACGACACGGCGCTGGTCGTCGGCTTCGAAAAGATGCAGCGCGGCATGCTGCAGATAGCCGAGCAGAAGAGCTACGGCACGGTCATGGGCCTGTCGGTGATGCCGGCCAGCTATGCGCTCCAGGCGCAGCGCTACATGGCCGACCACGGCGCTACACCTGAGATGTTCGCGCAGGTGTCGGTCAAGTCGCATCGCAACGGCGCCCTGAATCCCTATGCGCAGTATCAAACCGAGGTGACGATCGAAGAGGTGCTCGCCTCGCGCACCATCGCCGCGCCGATCACGCTGCTTCAGTGCTCACCCACGACGGACGGCGCCGCCGCGGTCGTGATCTGCGCGAAGGAGAAGGCCGGCAAGTACGCGGCCCGGCGCTCGATGACCGTCGCCGGCTGGGCCACCGGTTCCGGCAAGTACGTGCCCAAGAGCCACGATGAGGGCGATGCCGAGGTCAACACCGGCGAAGTCACGCGGCTGGCGCGGATCGCCTATGAGCGCGCGGGCATCGGCCCTGAGGATGTCGATGTTACCCAGGTGCACGACGCCTTCAGCCCGGGCGAGATCTTCACCATCGAAGGGCTTGGTCTGGTCGGTGAGGGTGAAGGCGCTCGGGCGGTGTGGGAAGGACGCACGGAGATCAACGGTGACATCCCAGTGAACACCGATGGCGGCCTGCTCTCCCGTGGCCACCCCATCGGCGCAACCGGGGCAGCGATGGTCACCGAGATCTTCCGCCAGCTCACCGGTGAAGCCGGGCCGCGCCAGGTCAAGGACGGCAACGCCAAGGTCGGTCTGATTCAGAACGCTGGTATTGGTGGCGTCAACGTGTTGGTGTTCAAGCGATAGGCGCGCCCCCGAGAACTAGACAAGGAGGCGGAGCGTGGAGTTCAAAGCCGTCGCCGGCTGGCGCCGGTCCGTGCGGTTCTTCGAACCGTGGCGCGAAGTCGAACGCGAGAAGATCCAGGCGATTATGGAGGCGGTGCACCGGGCGCCGCGCGTGCTTGAGGTGGACTTCGTGCGGACGGTCGTGGTGTACCGCGACCAGCTCAAAGACCACGAGCTCACGGCCATGAAGATGCCAACCACCACGGCGCAGGTGGATATGGCTCCGGTTTACGTTTTCTTCTATGCCGATCTCGAGGCGCTGCCACGCGCGGCCACCGGGGACAACTTCCGCGAGCTGATGGCGCGGGGCGTCCTCAATCGCAGCCACGGCTGGACCGAAAGCTTCTTGGAAGAGCAGGTGTTGCCGTACCTGCGCGGCATCATCGACCATCCGGACCGCATCACGATGCGCACCCGTACGCCGGATGGCGACATCGAGGGGCCCAGCGTCTCGCGTGCCCATCTCAGTCTGGCACGCAGCGCCATCGGTATCGCCCAGGAGCATGCGCTGCTGGCGGCGTTTGACGAGGGGTTGGGGGCGCAGCTCTCCGCCCTGAACACCAACATCGCCAATGGCATTCTCGGCGTGCCCAACACCTGGACGACATCGAGCCCGATGCTGCTGGGCTACCATGGCGAGTCACGCGAGACAGGTGGCCAGCGGCCGCGGGAGCCGTTCGAGGAGGACTTCTTCGAGATGCGCTACGGCCATCCCTTCTACCGTGAGCCGGCGGTAGTGGACCGGCTGACAGCGGCGGAGATGATTCAGCCGACGGCGCCGCTGCCATGGCGCAAGGACGAGCTGCGTGCGCTGGCGCGCAAGTTCGGGTTGCCGGATTAGGAGGGCTCCGTGGACTTCAGACAGGTCATCGGGCGCCAGCGCAGTTATCAGTACTTTGAGCCGTGGCGCCCGGTGGAGCGGGACAAGATTCAGGTCATTCTCGAGGCGGGCCGGCTGGCGTCGCGCGCGGTCAATACCGCCTTCTCGAAGGCGATCGTCACCTATCGCGATAGCTTGACGGAGGAGGAGCGCGACGCGCTGAAGACGCCGCTGTCCGCCACGCTCTTTGACCTCGCTCCGGTCTACATCCTCTGGTATCACGACATGGACGCCCGCCGCCGTGCAGTGGAGGAGCGCAAGTGGCCGACCGTCGCCTCTGGGACGCTGGTCGAGGTAGGAGCGCTCGGTCCTCCGCACGGGTGGAGCCATAAGTACGTGCAGGAAGTGATTCTACCGGAGGTGCTGACGCCGGGGCTGGACAGCGGTCCACAGCGTGGCGGCAACGCTGATGCCTCGCTGGCCATGCAGCAGGGACTGCTGGCGGCGCTCGATGAAGGGCTGGCGGCGACGCTCGCACCCTTCGACGAAGCGGGGGCCAAGCGGCTGCTGCACATCCCTGATACCTGGGAACCGGTGATGGCGATGCTGGTCGGCTATCCGGCCGAGTCCTGGGAGGCCGCGGGACAGGAGCCGCGTCCGCCTCTGGAAGACGTCTGCTTCGAGCAGGCGGTCGGCCGCGGATTCGTCCGCGACCCAGAGGTGCACGAGCGGCTGCGACAGGCTGGGATGATTCAGCGCGAGAGCCCCGTGCCGTGGCGTGAACGCGAGGTGCGGGCGCTGAGCCGTATGGCGGAACTGCCGTCAGACTAACCGAGAAAGGAGCCCGCCGATGGCGGTTGACGTTGCCGCTGTTCGGAGCAGTGAGGCAACGCGCGCGTGGCTGAGCAGCCGTGCCGCGTACTGGGGTCCAGGAGCAAGCCAAGCGGGATTCGTCGAAACGCTGGCTGAGTTCTGTGAGTTTGCCGGCAAGATGCCTGACGAGATCTTGAGTGAATGCCTGCGTCCGTCCAAGGAGGGCGGGGCGCTGGTGTTGCGGGTACGCGCCCGCCGCCAGTACATCGACGCGATCGAGCGATTCGAGGCACAGACCGGCAGCCGCAAGGCCGCCAATGTCGTGCGTAGTTTCCTGATCTACAACGGCGTGGCGATGAATCCCAGCATCCTGCCGTAACGGCCGGGTCCGGCAGTGGAGTGGCTGCCGGACCCGGCTAACCGGGGGGAGCGGTAGCGCCGGCGCCGCGTCCCCTCCGCCCATCCAACGTACTCCGGCCCGGCTCGCCCTCTGCTGGTGCGAGCCGGGCCGGTTGCTGTCTCGGGACTGTTACACCGCGGCTGCGATGCGCTCCAAGATCTCGGTCAGTAGCTCCGGCGTGGTGGCGAAGTTCAGGCGAGCGAACGATTCACCGCCGCCGAAGTCCGGCCCCGCGTTGAGGGCCACCTTCGCGCGCTCCAGCAGGTGGTCAGCTGCCGGCTGGCTGAGGTTGTAGGCGGCAAAGTCGAGCCAGGCCAGGTAGGTGCCCTCCGGAGTGCGATGCCGGACCAGCGCCAGCCGCTCTCGCAGGAACGCATCCAGTGCCTGGCGGTTGCCATCGAGTTGGGGCAACACCTCGTTAAACCATTGCTCGGACTCGTTCCAGGCGGCGATGGTCGCACGCACCCCCATGATGCTCGGCCTGCCCATGATGCGCTCCGGCAGCCGGTGGTATCGCTCGCGCAGCTCGGGGCTGCCGTAGAACGCCACCGCACAGCGTACGCCGCCCAGGTTGAAGCTCTTCGTGGCCGAGGTCATCGTGATCGTGCGGGCGGCGATCTCCGGGCTGAGCGAGGCGATGGGAATGTGCCGGTGACCCGGATACGTCACATCCATCCAGATCTCATCCGACAGCACCGTAAGATCGTGCTCGATGGCGATGGCCGCGATTGCCTCCAGCTCGTCGCGGCGCAGCACCCGCCCCGAAGGGTTGTGCGGGTTGCAGAGCATCAGTAGCCGGGTGCGCGGCCCGGCCGCCAGGGTGCGGAGCCCCTCAAGGTCAAGCTCGGCGCTACCTGTCACGTCCAACAGCCGGTTATCCACCACCACCCGGCCGAGCGTTTCAATCCCGTTGAGGAATGGCGGGTAGATCGGCCCCTGCACAATCACACCGTCGCCCGGCTCTGTCAGGGTGTAGATGGCGGCATTGATACCTTGGACGATATCCACCAGAGCCTCGCCGGTTTCGGGGTCGGGACCCCAGCCGTGGCGGCGCTGCATCCAGTCCGAGCACGCCCGGAGCAGCGTGTCGGTGTCTTCCTGGCGGCCGTAGCCGAACGCGGAGTGCTCCGCCGTCCAGATGATCGCGTCGCGGATGGGCTGGGCAGCCTGGAAGTCCATGTCGGCCACCCAGGCGGCGAGCACGCCTTCCGGGTGCCGGTTCCACTTGGCGCCCTGGCGGGCACGCAGGCTGGCGGCGTCAACACCGGTGAATAGCGCGGGGGCAGCCATAGGTCTCCTCCTTCGGCTGTGCGGGCGGACCTACCAGGCGGATACCACGGCGTGGCCTGGCCTTCGATTGGGTGGACAGCATGGCGGGCAGGACCAAGTCCGTGGTGGTGGTCCTGCGTGTCTCTCTCAGGTGGCGACCAGCGCGAGAACCGTGCGCGCCATGCTACCAGCCGTGCCGCTCTGGGGCAAAACTCCCGGGTTGCGCTAGCATGAGCCATGCTGAAGCGTCGCGCGATCTACGCGCTGGTCGTGGTGCTGGCGATTGCGGCGGTTCCGGCGACACTCGCTACCCGCGACCGCCAGGACCGGCCGCCGTTCTCGTACGGGCCGCAGCTGGCGCCGTCAGCCGCCCCCAGCACGGCCACGGTGTTCGCTCCACCGGCTATGGCGCCGCTTCCTGCTTCGCTGGTCCGCTTCGGTGTCAACGTCATGGACGGCGATGTCGAGCAGGTGCGCACGCTGGGGCTGCAGTGGTTCATTCTGCCGGCAGGCGACCTGCGCACCGCCCCTACCGGCACCACGGCCGCGCGGCTGCTGTTTATCGGTGAGCCGCCGTCAGATGCCGAGATGCAGGCGCGGGCGCGGCGCTTCCCCGGCACCTACTGGCTGATCGGAAACGAGCCCAACGTACGCGAGCAGGGTGACCTTTCACCCGAGCGTTACGCGCGATTACTCCACCACGTGGCAGGGGTGCTACGGGCGGCTGACCCGGCTGCGAAGCTGGTCGGCCCCAACGTGCTGAACTGGACGTTCATCTGCGAGGGCTGCCCGGGCTACCCAGAAGGACGCGCGTGGACCGAGGCGATGCGCGCCGCCTATCGTGCGCTGTTCAGCGCGGAACCGCCGCTTGATGTGTGGTCTCTGCACGCCTACGACATCGACTGGCTGCGACTGCCCAATGGGGACGCCGCGCGCAACGTGGCCCAGATCGAGGGTATGAGAAGCTGGCTGGACAGCGTCGGGCTGCGGTCAGCGCCGCTATGGGTGACGGAGATCGGCATCCACTGGGGCTATCCCGGCCTGGAAATCCGCAGCGGGGTCGCCCACCCCACCGGGGACTTTGACCACGAGCACGCCGGCCGCTACCTGCGCGAGCTGGCCGGCTGGCTTGCCGCCAACGCCGAGGCGGCGCGGATTGAGAAGTGGTTTTTGTGGGTGCTGTCCTGGAAGACGGCCGAGCCTTGGCAATCACAGTGGACCGGGATCAGTCTGATGGCAGGACCCGAGCGGGATGCGCCCGTTACGCCGGCCGGCCGGCTGTACCGGCAGCTTGCCGGCCTGCCGTGACATCGATTGACACTCAACAGAACGCGTGCCTAGACTCAAGCGAAACGAGCAAACCATCAGCGTGCTGAGCGGGCAGCGCGAGGGGCTTCCTCCGCACCAAGCGCTCAGCACGTTGCACGTTCCGGGGAGCGGAAGATGCCAAGCCGCAATACACAGGAATGGCGCGATACGACCCTGGCGAAGAGCCTGGCCCGCGCCAAGGAACGTCAGCCCGCCTTTGAGTCGACGTCTGGGATGCCGGTTGAGCCGCTCTACGCCGGCGAGGCCCTCAACGGCTGGAACGAGCAAGAGCAGCTCGGCTACCCTGGTGAGTTCCCGTACACCCGCGGTGTTCAGCCGACCATGTACCGCGGCCGCTTCTGGACCATGCGTCAGTATGCGGGCTTTGCCGACGCGGAGGAGTCTAACCGCCGCTATCGGTACCTGCTGGAGCAGGGTCAGACTGGCCTCTCCGTCGCCTTCGACCTGCCCACGCAGATCGGTTACGACTCCGATGCTGAGGTGTCCGAAGGTGAGGTAGGCAAGGTTGGCGTCGCCATTGACTCCCTTGCGGATATGGAGACGCTGTTCAATAGCATCCCGCTGGAGCAGGTCACCACTTCGATGACCATCAACGCCACGGCCAGCGTTCTGCTGGCGATGTATGTGGCGGTGGCGAAGAAGCAAGGCGCCGACCTGGCTAAGATCGGCGGCACCATCCAGAACGATATTCTTAAGGAATACATTGCCCGCGGCACCTACATCTTCCCGCCGCACCCGTCCATGCGCCTGATCACCGACGTGTTTGCCTGGTGCAAGGACCACCTGCCTTCGTGGAACACGATCAGTATCTCCGGCTACCACATGCGTGAGGCGGGCTGCACCGCGCCGCAAGAGGTCGCCTTCACGCTGGCCGACGCCATCGCCTACACCGAGGGCGCGCTTAAGGCGGGGTTGAACGTCGATGAGTTCGGGCCCCGGCTCTCGTTCTTCTTTGCCTGCCACAACAACTTCCTGGAAGAGGTGGCGAAGTTCCGGGCGGCGCGGCGGCTGTGGGCCCGTATCATGCGTGACCGCTTCGGCGCCAAGGACCCGCGCTCCCAGATGCTGCGCTTTCACACGCAAACCGGCGGGGCGACGCTCACCGCGCAACAGCCGGACAACAACATCGTCCGCACCACGTTACAGGCGCTGGCCGCCGTGCTGGGTGGCACCCAGTCACTGCACACCAATTCCAAAGACGAAGCACTGGCGCTGCCCAGTGAACACGCCGTCCAGATTGCCCTGCGCACGCAGCAGGTGATCGCCTACGAGTCCGGCGTTGCCGATACCATCGACCCGCTGGCCGGCTCCTACTACGTCGAGAAGATGACCGACGACATCGAGCAGCGGGCGATGGCACTGATTGAGAAGATCGATGCGCTCGGCGGCGCGATGAACGCGATCGAGCAGGGCTTCCAGCAGCGCGAGATCCAGGAAGCCGCCTACCGGCTGCAGATGTCCATCGAGTCCAAGGAGCGGACCATCGTCGGCGTCAACCGGTTCCAGACGGAGGAGCCACCGCACGAGGGACTGCTGCGGGTGGATACCAGCGTGGGCGATAAGCAGAAGGCGCGTCTGGCGAAGCTGCGGGCGGAGCGTGACGCCGCCGAAGTGACCCGCCTCCTTGGCCGGCTGGAAGCGGTAGCCAGAGGCGAAGAGAACACCATGCCCGTGCTGATTGAGTGCGTTGAGAACTACATCACCATCGGCGAAATCTGCAATGTCCTGCGCAAGGTGTGGGGCGAGCAGAAGGAGTTCGCCGTTTACTAGGTTGGGAGCAACATGGCAGCGGATAAGGCGAGTGTGATCGCGGATTACCGCGCGGCATATGCGGAGTTTCGGGCAGCGCTGGACGGCTTGAGCGACGAGCAGCTGGAGCGGCCCTTCATGGACCAGTGGGGGCTGCGCGAGGTGGCCGCCCATATCGCTGGCTGGCATGACCAGATGGCCACCGGTCTGGAACGGATGGCTCGCGGCGAGCGACCGACGCCAGAGGGGGTGGACTGGAGTGACGTGCAGGTCTGGAATGATCGTTTTGCCGTGCAGGTGAACAACCGTCGGGCCGGTGATTTGCTGCGGCTGCTCGACGACCAGACCCGCCGCTTTATCGCCGCCATGGAAGCGCTGCCCGAGGACCGCTACGGCGAGAACAAGACAGCCAACCGCATTGCCGCCAATGCCGGCTACGAGCACTTCCGCGAGCATGCCGAGGACATCCACCAGGCGCGCGCAGCGGGCACGCTGTGAGCTCCGCAATCACCGACCGAGGATGAGCCGTTGTTCACTAAGATCCATCACGTTGCTGTCGTTGTTCGCGACGCCGACCAGGCATTGGGCTTTTACCGCGATGCGCTCGGAATGCATGTCACCAAGGACGCCGTGATCGAGGATCAGGGCGTGCGCGGCGTGCTGCTGGAGGCCGGCGCGGGGGAAATCGAGCTGATTCAACCGGTGCGCGATGACACCGGCGTCGCCAAGTTTCTCGCCGGCAAGGGCGAGGGGCTGCATCACGTTTGTCTAGAATCCGACGATGTGGCCGCAGAGCTGAAGTCCGCCGAGGCCAGGGGACTGGCGATGATTGACCGCGCTCCGCGCGCCGGTCTCGCGGGGATGATCGGTTTTCTACATCCCAAGGCAACGCGTGGTGTGTTGATGGAGTTCGCCACGCCCGTCGAATCACCGCACCACGGCCCCGCCGCCCAGCCAATCAAGAACCTGGACCATGTCGCCGTGCTGGTCAGCGACCTCGATGCCGGGATCAAGACCTGGCAGGAGAACTACGGCCTGCCGCTAGAGCGCACCAGTGAGTCGCAGGCACTTGGTATCCGCCAGGCATTCCTGCCGATCGGATCGGCCTTCATCGAGCTGATCACGCCGCTGGGCGCCGAAGGGCCGGTGGCGACGGCGCTCAAGGACCGGGGCGAGGGTATCTATCTCATTTCATTGGAAGTGGCGAACATGGATGAGCGGGTGGCCGCGCTGCGCGACAAGGGCGTGCGCGTCGGCGATCCGATGGGCAGCGCCGGCTCGCGGCTGGCGTTCATCTCGCCGCGCAACACCAACGGCGTGTCGATTCAGTTGATTGAGCGGAGTGGGGCATGACCACCGAACAACGCACGATTCGCGTGCTGATCGCCAAGCCGGGGCTGGACGGGCACGACCGTGGCGCCAAAGTTGTGGCGCGGGCGCTGCGTGACGCCGGCATGGAGGTGATCTACACCGGCATTCGGCAGACGCCGCAGATGATCGCGGAAGCGGCGTTGCAGGAGGACGTCGACGTCGTCGGACTATCGATCCTCTCGGGCGCGCATGGCGAGCTGTTCCCGCGTGTGGTGGAAGAGCTGGGCAAGCGCGGTATTTCCCCGGAAGACGTGCTGCTGTTTGGCGGCGGTATCATCCCCGAGGACGACGTGCCGGCGCTCAAGGCCGCCGGATTCAAGGCGATCTTTGGCCCCGGCACCTCAACGCAGGACATCGTCGCCTACGTCCGCGACAACGTCGGCGAGCGGGTGTAGCCGCCACGCCGGAGGTCAGTCCATTGGCAGCAGATCTTGTGCGCCGCTTGCTCGCCGGGGAACGGCGGGCGCTGGCGCGTGCCCTCACGCACGTCGAAAACCAGTCGGCCGCGGGCTACGAGGTCCTGCGGCTGCTCTACCCGCACACCGGCCGCGCACATACCATCGGCATCACCGGTGGGGCCGGAGCGGGGAAGAGCACCCTTACCAACGCCCTGGCCAAAGAGTATCGCCGCCGGGGAAAGACCGTCGGCATCATCGCCGTTGACCCATCCAGCCCCTTCAGCCGTGGCGCCATCCTGGGAGATCGCATCCGCATGCAGGAACTGACCGGCGACCCCGGCGTGTTCATGCGTTCCATGGCAACGCGTGGCTCGCTGGGCGGCCTGTCCGAAACCGCGGCGGACGCGGTGGCAGTGATGGATGCCTTTGGGAAGGACGTCGTCTTGCTGGAGACCGTGGGCGCCGGGCAGGATGAGGTGGAGGTAGCCAGCGCTGCCCAAACCACCATCCTCGTGCTGACACCCGGCACCGGGGACGACGTGCAGACAATGAAGGCCGGCATCATGGAGATCGCCGACCTGCTGGTCGTCAACAAGTCTGACCTGCCCAACACCGATGCCCTGATTGCGGCCCTCAAAGCGCACCTCACCATGTCGGAGCATGGCGCCTGGCTGATTCCCATCCTGCGCGTGGTGGCAAACAAAGAGCAGGGTATCGCCCAGCTGGTTGAGCAGCTCGATGCCCATCACAGCTACCTGCACCGGTCAGGCGCGCTGCAATCGGAGCGGCAGGAACAAGCCCGTCACCAGGTGGTGGCAGCCGTGCAAGGAGAGGTGTTGCGCCGCATCTTGCGCCAGGGCGCGTCGCTCCTTGATGACCTCACACAGCAAGTGGCCGAACGCCGCACCGACCCGCACAGCGCCGCGGAACGGCTGCTGGCGGCAGTGAGCGGCGAACTGTCATAGCCGGGAGAGCCGGGCCCGCTGTGGTACGCTCTGCGTATGACGGCCCAACGGATTCGTATCACGTTCACGCGCGGTGAGCCGCTGCGCTTCATCTCGCATCTCGACCTGATGCGATTCTGGGAGCGGGCCTTCCGCCGGGCGGGGATAGACGTGGCCCGCAGTGAAGGCTTCACCCCGCACCCGCGTATCTCCCTCGGATCGCCCCTGCCCGTCGGCACAACCGGAGAGGCCGAGCTGATGGATGTCTACCTCGCCGGAGCAATGGCGCCGGAGACGGTGGCGCAGCGCCTTAGCCCGCAGCTACCTCCGGGCGTGATGATTCGCGCTGCGAGCGACGTCCACCACGCCGAGCCATCGCTGCAGTCCCAACTACGCGCCGCGGAGTACCGGCTGACGCTGCGCGACGAGGTTTCGGCCGAGCAGGCTGCCTGCGCGGTTGCCGCGTTTCTCGCGCTGGAAAGCCTGCCGTGGGAGCAGCAGCGCGACAAGGAAGTCAAGCGCTATGACCTGCGTCCGCTCGTAGAGCGGATGGAGGTGCTGCCCGGACCGCCACCCGTGTCTTTGCTCATGCGCCTGGATGCCCGTCCGGGGGCAACCGGCCGGCCGGATCAGGTCGCCGCTGCGCTTGGGCTCGGCGCGCCGTTGGGCGTGCACCGGCTGGCACTGGTGTTGGAGAACCCCGGACAGGAGGACGCCGATGCGCCTGATCCTCGCGCGCCACGGTGAGACGGCCCACAACGCCACCGGTTTCGTGCAGGGGCGGGCGGACAACCCGCTGAACGAACTGGGGCAGCGCCAAGCACAGGCGCTGGCGGCAGCGCTCGCCGACGAGCCGCTGGCCGCCGTGGTAGCCAGCCCGCTCCGCCGCGCACGTGACACCGCTGCCGCCATTGCGCTGCAGCACGGGCTTGACCTAATTATCGAGCCCGATCTCATGGAGATGGACGTTGGCGAGATGGAAGGGCTCAGCGGCGCAGCGATGCGCGAGCGCTTCCCGGACTTCATGCGTTCGTGGAGCACGGCCGAGGGTCCGAACGTACCGATGCCGGGCGGTGAGAGTCTGGCTCAGGTGCAGCAGCGTGGCTGGGCCGTGGTCGAGCGGCTCCAGGCCACCTATGCTAGTACGACCGTCGTGGCCGTGACGCACAACTTTGTGCTGGCAGGGATCGTCTGTCGCGCTATCGGCGTGCCCCTCGACTCCTTCCGCCGCTTCCGTCACAACGTTGCCTGCCGCACCGTCATCGACATTAGCGCCGAACGCACCATCGTCCGCCGCCTCAACGACAGCTGCCACCTGGCGGACGCAGGCCTGACCAGCCACGGCCCGTGGGAGGGTCCGCTGTCGCGCTCGGCGCGTGGCCAGAGTTGACGGCGCGGGCCGTTGTCGGGCCATGATCACCGCGTGATACACTACCGCGTGGTGGTGGTCAGGGGCAGGCATGGCAGCGTCAGAACGTGGCCGCTTTTCCGCTTCGCTCAGCCCCCGGCGGGCGCTCTTCATCGCAGCGATCTTCCTTACCGGCTATCTCGGCGTTGCCATCGTCGGCAATGCGCTCAACCGCTACGAACTGACACGGACACAGGAGCGGCTGGACCGCGAGATCCAGGCGCTCGAAGCGCAGCAGCGGCGGTTGGAGGCGCTGCGCCTGTACATGCAGACCGATGAGTTCATCGAGCGTGCCGCCCGCGAAGAAGGGCTAGTCCGCCCCGGCGATATCGCCGTTGCGGTGGCGGCCCCAACAACCGCAACCACGCCGGTCACCTCCACCGGCCCCTGGTGGGAACGGTACTTCGCCACCGACGGCCGTTAACGTCACGACGCACCAACATGGCCGTCGCCAACCTGGGCATTACCCGTTCGTTTGAATCAATCATCCGCCGTGCGGTGCGGGGGCCCTGCGGCCTGCGCCCCGGCGCGCGGCTACTGGTCGCGGTCTCGGGGGGCCAGGACTCGCTGGCGCTGCTGCTGGCGCTGTCATCACTGCAGCGTGGCCTCGGCGGGTTGGGGCTAGCCCTCACTGTGGGGCACATCGACCACCAGTTGCGGGGTCACGAGACCGCGCAGCGCGAGCGGGACCTTGTCGAAGCGGTCGCGGCCCGCCTTGGGATTCGGGTGGTGAGCGCTGCCGTTGATACCAGGGCAATTGTGCTCGCCGAGCGCTGCTCGCTGGAAGACGCTGCCCGTCGTGGCCGGTATCGGGCCCTGGCTGCTATGGCAGCCGGCCTGGGGGCCGAGGCGGTCGCCACCGGGCATACCGCCACCGACCAGGCCGAAACGGTGGTGATGCGGCTGCTGCAGGGTGCAGGCATGCATGGTCTGGCAGGAATGCGGTATCGGTCTGCGTGGCCAGTAGGGGACGGACCGATACTGATTCGCCCGCTGCTGGGCGTCACACGCGCACAGACGGCAGCCTACTGCCAGGCGCAGGGGGTCACGCCCGCCGAGGATGCGAGTAACACCAGCGACCGTCACCGGCGTAACCGCATCCGCTCCAGCGTGCTACCGCTGTTGGAGCGGGAGAACCCAGCTGCCGTCGCGGCGCTTGCTCGTGTCGCCGATGCCGCCGCGGACGCTGCCGGCTTGATCGCTGCGGCAGCGGAAGCTGCGTGGCCATCGGTGGTGACGGCCGGCGATGGCGGACTGTCGCTGGCCGTCGACCCGTTGCTGACGCTGCCGAAGGCGGTCATGGACGAGGTGCTGCGCCGGGTTCTCACGGAGATCGGTGGAGCATCGCGCGCGGTGCAGACGCCACACATCCGCGCGCTGGCGCGGCTGGCTGCGGGGGCGCCGGGCCGCGGTTGCCAGCTGCCGGCCGGCTGGCGGGCCGTACGGGAGGCAGGCGCGCTGCGGCTGCTGCAGCCCGGTGAGGATCTGCCTGCTCCACCAAGCTTGCCGGGTGAATGGCCCCTGGCCCGAGGCACGCATCAGCTGCCTGGCTGGCGGATAACGTGCGTGGTGGGGCCGTGTGCTGGTCTGGTGGCCGGTCGCTTCAGCGTCGTGCTGGACGCTGCATTGCTCGCGCAGGGAGCCGTGTTCACGGGGCGGCGGGCTGGTGACCGGATCGAGCCGGCGGGGATGCGCGGCAGCCGCTCTCTGCAAGATCTGCTGGTGGATGCGAAGGTGCCGGCGGCAGACCGAGCTGCGGTCCCAGTGTTGCGATGCGGGGGACGGGTGGCGTGGGTGGTGGGGGTGCGCGTGGCGGGTTGGGCGCTGGCCACTCCCGGCCGGCCGGCCATGCGGGTTACCGCCGAACGAATGGCTTGACGGTGTCTGGGCCCAGCGCTACGATGCGTCTTGCCGCCGTGAGAGGTGGCCCTGCTGCAAATGGCGCGCGGCGTGATCCGCGCAGCGGTGTTGACACCCGCAACCATTGTGAGTAGGATAACAAATGTGCCCCCCAGCGAGTGGGGCAATCCCGACCATGAGCGCCCATGGTGAGCGCCCAGCCGCGGAGACGTGGCAGGGCGTTTTATTGCGGGTGCCGGTGGGGCGGGGTTGGACCTTGCCAACTGAAGAGTGAACGGAACGCGCGAGCGGGACCCGCGCATGCTGGATGCTGCCCTGTGGGGGAGTGTTTGGGATGCGATGAATGGAACCGAAAATCCCGCAAGGGATAAGCCGGATCTGATGAGAGTTTGATCCTGGCTCAGGATAAACGCTGGCGGCGTGCCTTACGCATGCAAGTCGCACGGGCACTTCGGTGTCAGTGGCGGACGGGTGAGGAACACGTACGTGACCTACC
>CAUJGQ010000199.1 GCA_963170165.1 Chloroflexota bacterium
GTCGATGCGGCGTGGCCCCCGGCGGCCCATCTCCTCGGCCACCTTGGCGACGAAGTTGGCGGCGGTGCCGGTGTACAGGTGCGGCAGCTTCAGCATCGGCCGGCGCAGCTCCGGGTGCAGCCGCACGTACGCCTTCAGCTCGTCGAGCGTCAGGTGATGGTCGTCCAGCGCCCGCTGGAACTCCTCGCGGCCCTTGGCCTTGGCCTCGAACAGCTTCATCTGCACGCGGCTCTTGACGTTGACCTCGCCGTCGCCGCTGGTCTCAATCGGCAGGAAGATGCTGTCCTTTAGGTCGGCCACCACCTTAGACTGCACGCCGTCCGATTGGGTGCTGGGCATACAGCCGAACGGCTTGATGGAGAGGACCATGTGCGCCTTCTTGTGCAGGATGGAGGCGATGTGCTTGCCCACCTCCATGTGGCCCTCACCGCCGCCCAGCCGGACGTTGTAGTAGCCGTCGGCGTACTTGGCCAGCAGGTCCTGAGAGACGAGCGGGTCGGTGCGGTAGGAGAGCGCGCCACGATAGAAGGCGTAGAAGGACTTGTACAGCGAGGCGCCGGCCCACAGCGCCACCAGCGTCTTGCGCGCCCCGGCCTTGATGCCCAGCCGGTCACGCGCCTTGGTCATGCCGCTCCACAGGATGTAGTCAATCCAGGTGCCGACCGGCTCGCCCACCACCTCGGCGCCCTCGCTCTGCAGCCACGCAGCCATGTGGTAGGAGCCGTCGCCCTCGGTGGTCTGTGCCCAGAACTCGCCGGTGATCTTCACCTTGGGCCGCACGCGGGTGAAGTCGACATCGATGGCGTTGTACAGGTGACGGATGCGGCGCAGCGCCATCCAGATGCTCTTGCGCCGGCGGAAGGTGTACTGCAAGATGGCGCGCGCCTCGGCATGGACGCGGTCGGTCGCACCCGGCTCCATTTCGAACGGGCGGATGTGATGTGCCATGGCGTTGACGATATCGGCGGCGATCATCGCTCGCAGAACGGACAGGAAGAAGGCGGCGTTCAGCTCGATGCCGTCGCCCTCGGCCTTCTCACCCAGAGCGGCATTCTGCTCCAGGCCGCCGGTCTGCTGGAAGATGATCACGCGGAAGTCGCGGAAGCCGGCATCGGTGAGCGCCTTGCGGTACTCGGCCTCGTACATGCCGAAGCGGCAGGGGCCGCACGCCCCGGCCGTCAGGTAGATGTACCGGTGCTCGATGTCCTGCTCGCCCGCGGCGCGCAGCTCCTGAAGGTACTTCACCAGATTGCCGACGGTGTAGTAGGTGGGGTTGCACTGGCCGCGATTGCCGAACTCCTTACCCACCGCCAGGGCGGCGTTATCCGGTGTGGGCAGGTGGCGGACACGGTAGCCCAGCCCCTCGGCGGCGGCCTGCACGACGGCATCGTGCATGAAGGTCAGCCCGCCGAACAAGATCGTCACCTTGTCCCGCTCCGAGCGGGCAAAGCGGCGCTCCTCCGGCCGCCGGAAGTGACGAATGTTCTGCGCCGGCAACCCCAACTGCCGGCGTAGCTCACGCTCGTACGCCTCCACCTCGCGGCGGATATCGTCCTCAGTCCGGTTGGGCATGATCGTTTGCTCCCCTGGTTTCGCCACCCGCCGGCGTCAGCGGTGCGGCTGCTCTCTCTGCGGATATCACCCCACCAGCTCGATCAGCTGGCCCTTGTCCGTGAACACCACCGGCGACGGCTTGAGCCCGCGGCCGTTGCTGAACGGCGATGCCGGCGCGGCCGGGCCGCAACTGCCGCCGCTGCCGCAGGAGCAGCCGCCGCCGCAACCGCCGCCAGTATCCGGCTCGTGGCTGCTGCAGCCGCCGGCCGCCGCGGCCCGGCCTCCCGTCCCAAACACCGGCCGCATGGCCAAGCCGATCTCCGGCACGACACCGGACCGGCCGCCGGCCAGCACCGGCAACGTCAGCGTGGCGCGCTCGCCCCGGCGCAGCTGCGCCTCATAGGCGCGCACCCGCTCCGCTACCTCCGCTTCCAGCCCGGCGCGGCGGCGCAGCTCCTGGGCGTAGCGCTTGAGGAAGTAAGTGATCGTCTCAACGCGAATCTTGATTGAGCCGGCCGGGCGGTTTTCGTCAATGTCGTGGAAGGTGAAGTAGGGCGTGCCCGTCGCCTCGACGATTGACTCGATCACGTGATACATCGGGGCGTCGTGGCCGCATTTGAAGCTGGACAGGTCGAGCGCCACCAGGTTGGGATGGCGGGCAACGTACTTGGCCGCCCACACCTTGCGGCTGGAGTTCTCCGAGTAGCTGTTCTTCCACACGTCGGAGATGTCCATCCCCGATTTGAAGACCCCGGCGCGCACCTCATCCCCGAACAGCCGCTCGAGGAGGTCCTCATCCACCGGCAGCGCGTCGATGGTGAAGATGGGATAGCCCTCCTTCTGCAGCGCCTCGACGATGTCGTGGTTGAGGCCGGGATCGTTGTGGTAGGGGCGGCCGAGCAGCACGATGCCGATCTGTCCGTCACGCTCCAGCCGCTCCAGCACCTCGCGCGCCTGCTCGCGCATCCGCCGCCGCGAGCGGTCCAGCGCCCGCCAGCCCTGCTGGACGGCGTGGGCGTTCTCCTCCGGCGTCACACCCAGCACCGGCGCAAAGGTCTGGTGAAGCTGCCGCTCCAGCATCGGCGGCTCGCCCATATGCAGGATCGGGGACAGGTAGCGCACCCGCCGCTCGGCGAAGACGTCGCCCTCTTTGGTGAAGGCGGCTTTCACCACCTCCGGCGTCGCCGCCACCGTTGGGCAGGCGTGGGCATCCTGGAAGTGGTCCAGTTCCGTGGGCAAGGTGGCGAGCACGGGGAAGAAGATCACATCCGGCCGCTTGCGCCGGTCGGTGAGCAGGTGATGCACATGCGCCAGCGCCACCTTGGAGGGGAAGCACTGGTCGATGGAGCCGCGGCGGCTGCCTTCCTTCCACATCTCCTCGGTGGTCTCGTCGGAGAAGACGACCTGGCGGGCCGGGATGCCCAGCGCCTCGAAGTAGGCGGTGAAGAAGGGCGCGTGGGCGTACATGTTCAGCACGCGCGGCATGCCGATGCGGATGCGGGCGCGGCGCTCGGCGGCGCGGCGGCGCGTCTCCTCCCAGGCGGCGCGGCGCTTGGGGTTGAGCCGGACCGGCAGCGGCATCTTCGGCGCTTCGGCGGCCGGCGCTCCTTGCTGCTTGAAGGCCTCGCGCGCCGCGATCTCGACGAAGGAGGGGTTGTCCTTCTTGATAGCGTCGATGCGGGCCTTGATCACCTTCATGTCGGAGAGCGCTTCCACCGCGCCCTTCTCGCAGGTGGCGACGATGAAGCGGCGGGCGTCGCCGCTGGGGGTGGTGGTATCGATGAAGGTGCGCAGGCAGTTGTTCTTGCAGAAATTGCAGCGGGTGGACTCGTCGCGCGTGGTGGTGAACTCCAGCTGCTCCGCCCCCTCGAAGCCGATGAAGGCGGAGGCGGTGGCGGAAAGCGCCCCGGCGTTGCGCATCGCCTCCAGCGCCGCACCGATGGCGCCGGACTCGCCGCAGTGGGCGTGGACGAACACTTCCGCGTCGGGCACGCGGGCGGTGATGAAGTCGACCTGCGCCTTGACGGCGGCCAGGTTGTGCTGGGTGCCGCCCTGCAGCACGAACCGGCGGCCGAGCTTGCCCAAGTTCGGCTCTTGCACCACGTACAGCCAGATATTCTTGGGCAGCACGGCGGCCAGCCCGGCCATGATCTCCTCGCGTGACCAGCCGAGCTGCTGGAAGTTGACGATGTCCGACTCCATGAACACCGCGCAGCCGTAGCTGAACAGCGGGATACGCTCCGCCTGGAAGGCGGTGTCCGCGTACTGCTCCACCGGGTAGCCAAAGCGCGAGGCGGTGGCCTGGAGGAAGTAGCCATTGCCGGCGGAGCACTGGGTGTTGAGCTTGAAGTCGCGCACCTTGCCGCCGGCCAGCACGATCACTTTGATGTCCTGGCCGCCGACATCGACGATCACATCGACATCGCGGTACAGGTGCAGGGCCGATTGGGTGTGGGCCACCGTCTCGACGATGGCGACGTCGGCGCCGAGCGTGTCCTTGAGCAGGTCTTTGGCGTAGCCGGTGACACCCAGGCCGCGCACCGTCAGCTCGGCGCCCTGCGCTTCCACCGCCCGGCGCAGCTCCGCCACGATCTGGCGGGCATCGGCAATCGGGTTGCCCTGGGAGAGGCGGTAGGCCTTGGCCAGCACCGTGCCCTCGGCGTCCATCAAGACGCCTTTGGTGGAGGTCGAGCCACCGTCCACCCCCAGGAACGCTTCGACGGTCTCTCCGGGGGTGAAGGTGGCGGGGGTGAAGGGCACGCGCGCAAAGCGGTGCAGGAACTGCTGTAGCTCCTCCTCGGAGGCGGCCAGCGCGGGGGCGCCGGAGGCTTCGCGCATCTTGGTGCGGCCGTGCACGGTGTAAGCGGCCAGCTCGGCGCTGCCGTGGTAGCGGCCGGCGTCTGCCTCTTCCTCCTTGCCGAACAGCACCGCGCCGATGGCGGCAAAGTACTGGGCATTGTCCGGCACGGTGATCAGGTCGCGCGGGTTGGCGCCGGCCGGCAGCTCGACGCCGCGCTCGGCCCAGATGCGGGGGATGTGGGTGCGCCAGGCGTCTTGCAGCGCCGGGATGTAGGTGTTGGGGCCGCCAAGCAACAGCACGGTGGGGCGCAAGGTGTTGCCACGGGTCAGCACCGATAGGTTCTGCTGGACGATGGCGTCGAACAGCGAGGCCATCAGCT
Organism: Chloroflexota bacterium; assembly: GCA_963170165.1. Classification (GTDB taxonomy): domain Bacteria; phylum Chloroflexota; class Dehalococcoidia; order CAUJGQ01; family CAUJGQ01; genus CAUJGQ01. Next base: position 4,734 of record CAUJGQ010000199.1, read on the forward strand.
CCGGGGCGGGGACCGACTGCTTCTGCAGGCCGTTGATGTCGGTCTCGGCGAAGACGCCGCACTTGCCGGCGACGGCGTGCAGCTTGACGCCGTCATAGCCGAGCGCGGCCAGCTCCGGGCCAGGGATGCCGAGCTTGGCGTTGATCTTGTCGATCACGGCGCCGGTGCCGCCCGCGCACTTATCGTTCATGCTGGGCAGCTTGCGCCGCTGGCCGGAGGCCTTGTCCTCCACCCAGATGATGATCTTGGCGTCCTGGCCGCCCAGCTCAATCACAGAGCCGGCCTCGGGGTGGAGCGTCTCAACGGCCAGCGAGACGGCGTTGACCTCCTGGACGAAGCGGGCGCCGATGGTGGGGGCGACGGCGCCGCCACCGGAGCCGGTAATGAACACCCGGAACTGCTCCGGGGGCCCGGGGAAGGCAGCCTCTATCTGCTGGAGGAACTCCAACACCTTCTCCGGCTGGCGGGTCTCGTGGCGCTGGTAGTCCTTCCACAGCACCGAGCCGGTGGCGTCCATCACCACGGCCTTGACGGTGGTGGAGCCGACATCGAGGCCAACGAGCAGGTCACCGCTTCGCGTTCCGGTCGCCATCTGCGCCTCCCGGCGGTCTCAGCCGTGACGGCGCACGGCGGGGATGCGTGCACATTAACAAAGCATTGGGGGAGTGAATGTCAAGCATTACCCGCTCAATGTGGGGCAAAACCTTACAGGCACAGCGGCACGCCGCGGGACCACGGGCTACAGCCACCATTGATACGCACCGATAGCGGCTGGGGGTGGTGCTGGCCTTAGACCTGGCGCTGCTTAGGGTCGAGCCGCACACGCAGCCAATCGCCCAGCATGTTGGCGCTGAGCACGGTGAGCATGATGGCGATACCGGGGAACACCGCCAGCCACCAGGCGTAGGTCACGTACTGCCGTCCTTCGGCCAGCATCAGCCCCCAGGCGGCGTTCGGCGGCGGCACGCCCAGGCCGAGGAAGCTCAGCGTCGCCTCTGCCAGGATGGTGGCGCCCAGCTGCAGCGTGGCCAGCACGATCAGCGTGTTGACCATGTTGGGCAGGATGTAGCGCCACAGGATGCGCAGCGTGGAGCAGCCGCCCACCCGCGCCAGCGCCACGAAGTCCTGGCTCTTGATGCGCAGCACCTCGCCGCGCAGTACCCGGGCGTAGGTGGCCCAATAGGTGAACCCCAGGATCAGCACGATCGTGCGGATGCCGGGCGACAGCACCTGCGCCATGACGATCGCCACCATCAGGAACGGCATCGACAGCATCGTATCCACGATCCGGCCCAGCACCGCATCGACCCAACCGCCGTAATAGCCGCCCAGCAGCGCCACCAGCGAGCCCAGCCCCCCGGCCACCGCCACCGCCATGAAACCGACAATCAGCGAGATGCGCGCCCCGGCGATGATCCGGCTGAGGATATCGCGGCCTTGCTGGTCGGTGCCCAGCGGATACGACCAGGAGCCGCCCTCGCTCCAGGCAGGCGGCATCAGCGAGCGGGCCAGGTCGGCGTCGCGCGGGTTGTGCGGGGCAATGGCCGGCCCCAGCGCGCCCAGCAGCAGCACCACCAGCAGGATGCTGCCCGCCAGCCAGGGCAGGTTGCGCAGCCGGGCCAGCCGTCCGCGGCGCGCCGGAGCAAGAACGGTTGCCGGTTGCGTCAGCGCCGTCATGTGTAGGCAATCCGTGGGTTCAAGTATCCGTACAGCAGGTCTACCGCGAAGTTCGTCGCTACGAACAGGATCGAGGCGACAAACACCGCCGTCTGCACCAGCGGGAAATCCCGCGCGAAGACGGCATCCACCATCAGCCGGCCCATGCCCGGCCAGGCGAAGATCGTTTCGGTAACGACGGCGCCGTTGATCAGCGCGATGAACTGGAGCGAGGCCAGCGTCACAATCGGGATCGACGCGTTGCGCAGCGCGTGCTTGGTGATCACCTTGAACGGGTGCAGCCCTTTGATGTGCGCCAGGCGGATGTAATCGGCGTCCAGCACATCCAGCATCGCGGAGCGGGTGATGCGCGTCATCGCCGCCGTCGAGTACCAGCCCAACGCCGCCGCCGGTAACACCAGGTGGCGCCACGTCTCCGAGCCGGAGGTCGGGAACCAGCGCAGCCGCACGCCGAACACCAGGATGAGGATGATCCCCAGCCAGAACACCGGCACCGACTGGCCCAGCATGGCAAAGGCTTTGCCGAAGCGGTCAACCCAGCCACCAGGCCGGGCGGCAGACAGCACCCCCACGGTGATGCCGATGCCGGCCGAGATCACCATGGCCGCCGATGCCAGGCGCAGGCTGGCCGGGAGCCGCTTGAGCACCAGTGGCAACGCCGGCTCGTTGAACCGCAGCGAGGTGCCGAAATCGCCGCGCAGCACCCCGCGCACATACGTCAGGTACTGCTGGGGCAGCGGTTTATCCAGGGAGTAGGCGCGCCGGATCTGCTCCACCTCCGCCTTGGTCGCCTCCGGCGGCACCAGCAGCAGCAACGGATCACCGCTCAGCCGGGCCAGCATGAAGACGACGATGCTGATACCCCACACGGTGATGATCGATTGGCCCAGCCGCTGGAGGATGTAGCGGATCATGGTGACACCTGGCCGGGGACGAGATGGCAGGCTACCTGGTGGTGGGGCGCGACGGTGATCAGCGGCGGCTCCTCCGCGGCGCAGCGCGGCAGTGCCAGCGGGCAGCGGGTATGGAAGACACAGCCCGGCGGTGGGTCCAGCGCGCTGGGGATCTCACCCTGAAGCGGCAGGGCTTTGGCGCGGCGGGCGGGGTCAGGCACGGGCACAGCCGACAGTAGCGCCCGCGTGTACGGATGCAGCGGCTGAGCGGTCAGCTCCTCGCTGGGGCACTCCTCCACCAGGTGGCCGAGGTACAGCACGCCGATCATGTCGCTCACCTGCTGGACGATGGCGAGATCATGGGCGATGAGCAGGTAGCTCAGCCCCAGTTGCTGCTGGAGGTCTGCCAGCAGGTTGAGCACCTGTGCCCGGATGGAGACATCCAGCGCCGACACGGGCTCGTCCAGCACCAGCATCCGCGGGTTGGTGGAGATGGCGCGGGCGATGGCCAGCCGCTGGCGCTGGCCGCCGGAGAACTCGTGCGGGAACCGGCCGGCATACGCCGGGGGCAGTCCCACCAGCTCCAGCAACCCGGACACCCGCTCCCGCCGCGCCTGGCCGCGCAGGCCCTGGTGCAGCATGGGCAGCTCGCCCAGGATCTCCGAGACGCGCATCCGCGGGCTGAAGCTGCTGGAGGGATCCTGGAAGACGGCCTGCACCCGGCTGCGGTAGGCGCGCAGTGGCCGCCCCCGCATCGGGAAGATGGACTCGCCGGCGAAGCGCACCTCTCCGGCGGTGGGCTTCTCCAGCAGCAGCACCAGCCGGGCAATGGTGGACTTGCCGGAGCCGGATTCGCCCACCAGACCGTAGGTGGCGCCCTCGTTGATCTGGAAGGAGACCTGCTCCACGGCGCGCACCGCCGGCGGCTCCCGCCACAGCGCCAGGCTCCGCCGCAGCGGGAAACGTTTGGTCAGCTGGTTGACCTCGAGCAGGGGGGTGATCGCCGTCTGGGTCATGGGGTCACGCTCAGCCGCCCGTTCAGCGGATGCCAGCAGCGGTAGGTCACGTTGCCGTCCGTGGCCGGCTCGGGCATGGCGGCGCGGCACTGGTCATCGGCCTGCGGGCAGCGGGGGTGAAAGCGGCAGCCGGCCGGCGGGGCGAGCGGGTTGGGCGGCTGGCCCTCTATCTGGTACAGCCGCCGGCGCTTGGCGCCCAGCACCGGCACGGAGGAGATCAGCGCCGCCGTATACGGGTGGCGGGGCGCGTGAAACACCTGCTCCACCGTGCCGCTCTCCACGATCTGGCCGGCGTACATCACCAGCACCCGGTCACACAGCTGCGCCACGACCCCGAGGTCATGCGTCACGTACAAGATGCCAAGGTCGCCCTCGCGCAGCTCACGCATCAGCTGGAGGAACTGCGCCTGAATGGTGACATCGAGTGCGGTGGTCGGCTCGTCGGCCAGCAGCAGCTTGGGGGCGCAGGAGATAGCGATAGCCGCCATCACCCGCTGGCGCATCCCGCCGGAGAACTGATGCGGGTAATCGCGCAGCCGGGTGGATGCGCCGGGGATGTGAACCTTCTGCAGGGCGCCAATGACGCGCTCGCGCAGGTCGCCGCTCACCCGGCCGTGCACCCGCAGCGCCTCCCCCACCTGGTCGCCCACGGTGAAGACCGGGTTGAGGGAGGAGAGCGGGTCTTGCAGGATCATCGCCACGTCCCGGCCGCGGACGGTGCGCATCGCCCGCTCGCTCAGCCCCAGCAGGTTGGTCCCTTCCAGCACGATTTCGCCAGAGACGATCCGGCCGGCCGGCTTGGGCACCAGGTTGAGGATCGACAGGCAGACGTTGCTCTTGCCCGAGCCAGACTCGCCCACCAGCCCGACGATCTCCCCACGCTGCACCGCAAAGTCCACGCCGTCGACGGCCTTCACCACGCCGGCACGGGTGTAGAAGTAGGTGCGCAGGTCGCGTACCTGGAGCAGGGGCGCACGTTCGGCGGCGGTCATGGCAGGCGCCTCAGCACGATGCAGTTAGCCAACACCCAGCACCCGCGCCGCATTGTGATACAGCCACTTCTCTTTGACGGAGTCCTTGAGCGGCAGCGCCAGAATCTCGCCGATCAGTGTCTCGTACGGCTGACCGACGGTCAGCCACGACAAGCCCACCATCACCTTGTCTTGGGAGATCGTGTTGCCGAACTGCAACAGCATCTCCCAGCCCGAGCCGCGGGTAGCGAAGTGGCGCGGCCGGTGGGCGGCGGTATCGACGTACAGGTTGGGATGGCGGCGCACCAGCGCCATCATCTCGGGCACCCACGGCCAGCCGCCCAGCCCGGCGATGATCGTCAGCTCGGGGAAGTCGCAGGCGACGTCGTCCAGAGCGCGCGGGTGACCGAGGTCGTAGGCCCGGTCGGTGGCGTAGGACATGCTGGAATACAGCCGCACGGGGATGCCCAGCTCTACGCACTTGGCATACAGCGGATAGTAGCGGCGGTCGTTGGCGGGAATACGCTCGCGGAAGGCGGCCATCGCCAGGCCGCGCAGACCGTCTTCGCGCACCAGCCGCTCCAGCTCGCGCACACCGGCCATGCCGTCCCACGGGCTGATGCGGGCGAAGCCAATAAACCGGTCCGGGTGGGCGCGCACCACCTCCGCCACGTAGGTGTTGGAGGGCTGCTGTGCCGTGCCGACGACGGCCCTGGCCACCCCCGCCTGATCCATCAGCTTGACGAAATCAGACAGGCTGATCGCCTTCTCCGCCATCCGGCGGCGCAGCTCGGCCATCAGCTCGTCCGGCCCCAGCTGCTGGCGCTTGGCGTCGAACTCCTCGCGAGACATGCCGACCTCGGCGGCGTAGCCGGGGCCAAAGATGTTCAGGTAGTTGACCATGCCATGGCCGGACGCCCCCCGTGCCTCCGTGCCACGAAAGGTATCGCCGGAGCCGAGCACGGGCTTCGATTGTTGGGCGCGGAATTCATACGCCTCGGGCGTGGGCAGGTCACATTCGAGATCAATCACACGCGCCATCAATGCTGACTCCTCAGAAGATGTGGGGCGGCGTTGGAGGGGGTGAGGGCTGGGGGGCCCTCACCCCCGGCCGAGGGGTGAGGGCCCCGCCCCATACGCCTTCAGCTCGATGTATTCCATGCCCAGGTCGAAGCCGCCCTTCATCCGCGGTACCCAGGCTTTGATGCGGTCGCCCAGCCCCTGCATGTAGTTAGAGGAGACGAGCGGCACGTTGGCCACCTGCTCATACAGCTTGCGGCTGAGCTCGATGTTGATCTTCTCGCGCTCTTTGGGGTCGGCGGTGATCGCCTGCTTGTCGGCCAGCTCCTCCAGCGCGGCGTCGTAGTAGTACGGCGTCGAGCCTTTCTGGCTGAGCGAGGGCTGAAAGCTCTCACCGGCGCGGCCACCCTGCACCACTACCATCAGCGCCCCGGTGCCCGCCCACTTCTTGGCCCGTTGGTTCTCCAGGAAGGAGGCGTACTCCATCGGGTTGACGGTGTTCTTGATGCCGATCTTTTCCAGGTAGCCGCCAATCGCCTGTGCGCAATCGACGTTGCCCGGCATGGCGCCGGAGTTGTAGGTGTAGATCTGGATCTCGAAGCCGTTGGGGAAGCCCGCAGCGCTGAGCAGTTCCTTCGCCTTTTGCGGGTTGTACTCATACGGCTTGAGCGTGTTATCGATGCCGGGGATACCCGGCACCGCCCACGGGATGGCGACCGGCACACCTTTCTTGAAGTAGATCTTCTCGATCAGCTGCTTCTGGTCGATGGCGTGGGCGGCGGCCTGGCGGACGCGCACATCAGCCCACTTGCTGCCGGTCCAGGTGTCCTTGTTCACCAGGTCCGCGAACACGATACCGTTCATGGACGTGCTCTCGACCTGGTTGAGCTTCAGCTTGCTGTTGCCTTCGATGGCCGGGATGGCCGGGCCGGAGACACCCAGCATCAGATCGGCCTCGCCGGTTTGCAGCGCCGCCAGCCGGGTGGTCACCTCCGGCACCATGCGCAGCACCAGCGTCTTGTACGGCGCCACCTTGCGATAGTGCCCCTCGAACACCTCCAGCGTGACGTCGCTGTCCTTGGTCGCGGAGACGAACTTGAACGGCCCGGCGCCAACAGGCTTCTTGCCGAAGTCGGCCCCGGCCTTCTGCACCGCCGCCTTGGGGGTGATCTGGCAGGAGGCGATCATCGGGATCAGGTTCGCCTCCGGCATCTTCAGCTTCAGCGTCACCTGCTCGCCGGTGGTCTGGATGCCGTCCAGCAGCTGCGCCAGCCGGGCGCCGGAGACAGGCTTGCTGGCCGGGTCGGTGAAGCGCTCGATGCTGAACTTGATGTCCTCAGGGGTGACCGTGGTCAGGTCATGGAACTTGACGTCCTTGCGGATGTCGAAGATCCAGCTCAGCCCATCCGGCGCGGTGGTCCACTTGGTGGCCAGGCCGGGGATGTAGACGTTCTTCTCCGGGCCCATGATCGCCAGCGCCTCGCCGGCGTGGGCGTTGACGATCACCTCGGCGCTGTTCTTGTCCAGGGCCGGGTCGTAGTCCTGCGTGCCCAGGCCGGCCATCACCACGGTAATCTTGCCCGTTGGCGCCTTCGCTGGGGCGGCAGCCTGGGTGCCGGCCGGCGCGGCGCCGGTGGTGGTGGCCGCCGCGCCGCTGCTGGGCGCGGTGGTCTTTGTATCATCCCCGCCGCCGCAGGCCGCGGCGAACGCCCCCGCCGCCACCAGCGATCCGCCGATGGTCAGCGCCCTCCGGCGCGGCACCGGCCGCCGGCTCCACTGGGTCCATTTGTCGTGCTGAGCCATCTCCGCCACCCTCCTCCGGCGGCTGGCCGGTTGCATCGGTGCGCCCGGCCGGTACGTGCGGGAGACGCCGCCGTGCGGCGCCGTACGAACGGGGCACCTTACATGCGCGGTTCCTTTCCGTCATTCAGGCACGGCTCAAGGCGCGTGCGGTACTCCGGGTCCACCTCGCGCAGACGGCCGCCGGCCACCATCCCGGCAAGATTCATCGGTCCTGGCCGCGCGATGAGTCCCGGACGCGGGGCGCGCGCCACCACCCCGGCTTGCTCCAGCTCGTCAACCTCACCGGCGTCGATGCCCAGGTACTCGGCCAGCACCTCGCGCGTATGCTGGCCGAACTCCGGCGCCCGCCGCCGCGTCTGGGCCGGCGTGGCGGACATCCTCCAGGCGGGCCGCAGGTGCGGGCGCGGGCCGATCTCCGGCGCGGAGGATGGCGGCGGTACCGGCTGAAAGAAGCCGCGGTGCCGCAGCTGCGGGTCGGCCCACACGTCCCGCGGCGTCGCTACGGCGGCGGCTTCCACCCCGGCCGCCAGCAGGGCGCCGGCCAGCTCGGCCGCCTCCCGCCCGCGCGTCGCCGCGTCAATCAGGGTATCCAGCTCATCGTGATGCGCGCGGCGGGCGTCCAGCGTGACGAAGCGCGAATCGGCAGCCAGACCAGGGCAACCCAGCACGGCAGCCAGCGCGGCAAACTGGGTATCGGTGGCCACGGAGATGGCGACCCAGCAGTCATCGCCCGCGCTGGGATAGACGCCCTGGGGCGCGCGCCAGGGGTGGCGGTTGGCCATCCGCACCGGCGCCCGGCCGTTGACGGTGTACTCCAGCACCGCTTCGGGGATGGTAGCGACGCCGGCCTCGTAGTGCGACAGGTCCAGCCACTGGCCCTTGCCGGTGCGCTGGCGGTACTCCAGCGCCGCCAGCAGCGCGTACGTGCCGAAGAAGGCGCCGGCCGCGTCGGTGAACGCAACCCCCAGCCCGCCCGCGCCGCCGCGTACCGGCGGGCCATCTGGGTGGCCGGTATGGTGCATCAGCCCGTCCACCGACTCGGTGTTGGGGCCGTAGGCGCGGTAGTTCTGCCAGGGGCCCGTCTGGCCGTAGCCGCTGGAGGACAGCAGGATGATGCGCTCGTTCACGGCGCGCAGGTGATCATATGTCAGGTTAAGGTTGCGCAGCACCCGTGGGGTGAAGTTCTCCGCCACGACATCGGCGACGGCCACCAGCCGCAGGAACAGCTCCCGCCCCTTGGGCAGGGTGAGGTCGATGGTGATACCCCGCTTGTTGCGGTTGAGCATCTGAAAGTGGGCGCCGTGGTTGTAGCCATCTTCCCGCGGCTGGTTGTCCGGCGGCGGTCCCCAGCGCACCTGGTCCGGGCGGGCAGCCGCTTCAATCTTCACCACATCGGCGCCCAGGGCCGCCAGCGGCGTAATCGCGTAGGGCAGGACGAACACCATCCCCAGCTCGAGGATGCGGACGCCCTCCAACGGCAGGCGTGACGCGGTCTGCGGTGTCATGCGCCCTCCCCCTAGCGGGTCTGGGGCCAGTCCGACGTACTGCCGGGCAACGGCTCCAGCCCCAGGTCGATACCAAGCTGCCTCAGCGCCGCGCCCGAGCCGATCTCGCGCGATAGGCGGCGGAACTCCGCCTGTACCGGCCCCATCTGGACCTTGTTTTCCACGAACCCGCGAATGCCATCCTCGACACCGGCGACAATGCCGGCCAGCTCCCAGCGCACGTTGATTGAGCGCTTCATCGTGTGGACGGCGCCATCCGGCATCCGCGCCAGCTTGGCCGCCAGGGCCATGCACGCCGCATCCAGGTCTGCGTCTGGCACCACCCGCGTCATCAAGTCAATCTCGACGGCGCGTGTGCCGCGGATAGCGTCGCCGGTCATCAGGAACTCGCGAGCATGGCGGTTGCTGAGCAGCCACGGAAACAGGTTGAACAGCGGCGGCGCCATACCGAACTTCAGCTCGGACATGCCGATTTGCGCGTCCGCCGTGGTCAGCACAAAGTCGCAGACGCCGGTCAGGTACACCGCGCCGCCCAGGCAGTAGCCGCGCACGGCGGCGATGAACGGCAGACGGCTGTTCCAGATGTGCCAGAAGGTGCGCCCGGCGAGGTCGGCATGGGCCTGAAAGGCGCGGCGGCCGGTGCGCGGCGGGCCGCTGCCCAGATCAAAGCCGCCGCAGAAGCTGGGCCCGGCGCCGCGCAGCACCACCGCCCCGACGGCGGTGTCGTCCTCCAGCGCGAACAGCGCCTCCTGTAGCTGGTGCAGCATGCCGTCGGTCAGGCTGTTGCCGCGGTCGGGACGGTTCAGCGTCAGGATCGCGGTCGCGCCGTCGCGTTCCAGCAGCACATCGTCGTTGCTCATCCGGTCTCTCCCGTGGGGGGCGGCGTCACCGGTCCGCCGGTTAGATGATGCCGGCGGCGGCCAGCGCCGGCAGGTCTTCGGCACGCACGCCCAGCGCGGTCAGCACCGCGGTGGTATGTTCGCCCAGCAGCGGCGCCGGCGCCACCGGCGAGCGCGACACGGCACTGGCAAAGGGTGTCATCCCCGGCATCCGCACGGTGCCCGCGACCGGGTGATGCTGCTCAATGTAAAAGCCGCGCTCCGCTAGATGCGGGCAGTTTGCCAGGTCCTCGGCATCCTGGATGGCGGTGAACGTCAGCCGCCACTCCTGGCCCTGGTGGAAGATATCGTGCTTGCTGCGAGCGGCCAGGCGCGGGCCGGCCAGCCGGTCAATCTCCTCCGCGTTCGCCTCCCGCCCGGCCGGGGTGAGGAACCGCTCCTCGGTCAGCTGTGGCTCTTCGAGGAAGGCAGCCAGCGTCTCCCATTCACCACCCAGGCCGGCGTAGGAGGGCATCACCCAGCCGTCTTTGGCGGGCATCGGGCTGGACATGATCAGCAAGTTGCGCTCACTGGGGGCGCGCTTCATCACGCCGCCGGTGTGCGAGTAGATGTTGAGCGCAGGAAAGACGGTCTGCGCCACCGTCTCCTGCTCGGAGATGTCAATCCGCTGCCCCTGGCCGGTGTGCCGCGCCAGCATCACCGCAGCCAGGACGGCGGCGGCGGCGTTGACCCCCGCCAGATGGCCGGCCTGGTTGAGGCCGTGCTTGACCGGCGGGCGGTCCGGGTCGCCGGTGATATACAGCATGCCGCCGGCGGCGTAGGCGCTGATCTCCGAGCCCAGGTAGCCAGCCTTGGGGCCATCCTGGCCGTAGGGCGAGATCGAGCAGACGGTCAGCCGCTCGGGTAGCGCCCCGGCCGGGAGCGGCAGCGCGTCTAGCCGGCCGGCGCCCAGATTCTCAACGAGCACATCGGCCTCTGCCAGCAACCGGGCCAGCAGTGCCGCGCCGGTGACGGTGGTGATATCGAGCGTGACCGAGCGCTTGTTGAAGTTCAAATACAGGAAGTGCGCGCTCTTCTCCGGGTGCGGCACATCGCCAGGAAAGGGGCCGGCGTGCCGCACCGGATCGCCACCGCCGGGCGGTTCGACCTTGATCACGGAGGCGCCGAAATCGGCCAGCAGCCGCGCGGCGTAAGCGGCGGCAATCCCGCCCCCCAGCTCCACCACCCGAAGGGTTCCGTCCGGCCACGGTTCCACGATGCGAACCCCTTGACTTGACAGCGTTTGCAGCGCGCGTACAGACTGCGGGAGTACTGTGCCATATGCAAGCACTTTGGTCCAGCATGCGGCACGGGCGAGCGCTCAACCGCGATTTGGCGCGACGGCGGCACGAACCCGCCGGGCACGCGGGGGCAAACAACCGTGAGCCAAGCGGACGCCCAGGGAGCACGGCAGCCGGACGCCGCCGCGGATGTGATGCACGTGCAGGTGCGCTACATCTTTGCCCTGCGCGACGGCGACCGTGACCGCCCCCGGCGGCTGGCGCTGCCGCCTGGCGCCACGGTGTTTGAGGCGCTCCAAGCGCTGGGCCTGTCCGCGCTGGAGCTGCTGCCGGCCGTCAACGGCGAGCAGGTGCCCGACGCCACGGTGCTGCGCGATGGCGATGAGCTGATTCTGATTCCTGCGATTCAGGGAGGGTGAGGAGCCGCCCATGTTGCCGCACGTTGACTACGTTCGGGCCGAAGGGGTGGCCCACGCGCTGGCGTTACTCGACCGCCACGGCGCCGGCGCCCGGCTGCTGGCCGGGGGCACGGACCTGCTGGTAGACCTGCGCGAACGCCGCAGTGCGCCTGCGCTGCTGGTGGATATCAGCGAGCTTGATGAGCTGGCGGCGATCCGCGCCGAGGACGGCGCGCTGCATATCGGCGCCGGTGTGACGGTGGCGGCACTACGCGAAGATGCCACCGTCCAGGCGGAGTTTCCCGCGCTGGCTGAGGCAGCGCGCTGGTTTGCCGATTACCTGACGCGCAACAAGGCCACGCTCGGCGGCAATCTGGCCAACGCCAGCCCCGGCGCCGACTTCCTCGTGCCGCTGCTGGCGCTGGATGCGGCGGTCACCATCGCCGCCGCCGCCGGAGACCGGACGGTGCCGCTCGATCAGTTTCTGCTGGGGCCGCGGCAAACGGCGCTGGGCCGCGGTGAGCTGCTGCGCGAGGTGGTGCTGCCGCGTTCGGCGCCGGCCGGCCAGGCCTACGAGAAGCTCGGGCTCAAGCACGGCGGCGCCATTGCCGTCGTGTCCTGTGCCGTCGTGATGGATGTCCGCGCCGGCCGCGGTGCGCGGGTGCGCATTGTCCTGGGCGCAGCGGCTCCCCGGCCGTTCCGGGCCCGCGCCGCTGAGGAGCGGTTGGAGGGCCAGCCGCTGAGCGCGGAGCGCGCCGAGCAGGCAGCGGCGCTGGCGGCCGGGGCGGCTCAGCCGATCAGCGACGTGCGCGGCTCGGCGGAGTACCGGCGGGCGATGGTGCAGGCGCTGGTGCGGCGCGGTATCGATGCGGCGCAAGCAGCGGCGGTGCGGTCATGAGTGCCAGCCGGATGGAGGAACGGGTGAGCCAGCGGACGATCAGCTTCACGCTCAACGGCCAGCCGATGCGCCTTGAGATCAACCCGCATGAAACCTTGCTGCACGTCCTGCGCGAGCGGGCGGCGGCGGCCGAGGTCAAGTCCGGCTGTGAACGCGGCGACTGCGGCGCCTGCGCCGTGCTGGTCGATGGCCGTGGGGTCAACTCCTGCCTGACGCTGGCGGTGCAGGTTGACGGCAAGGCGGTGACCACGGTGCGTGGGTTGGGCACGCCGGATGCGCCGCACCCATTGCAGGCAGCCTTCTTGGAGCAGGGCGCGGCTCAGTGCGGCTTCTGCATTCCTGGCATGCTCGTGACGCTTCAGGCCTTCCTCAGCGAGCGACCGGCGCCCACGCGCGCGGAGATCCGTGAGGCAATCGCGGGTAATCTCTGCCGGTGCACGGGCTATCACAAGATTCTGGACGCGGCCGAGACCGCGGCCCGGCAGATGAGGGCGGTGCAAGCGTGAAGGACCTGACGGCCAGCGAGTTCGCAATGGTGGGGACGCGCGCCCCCCGGCGCGACGCCCGCGACAAGATTCATGGCATCACCCGCTACGCCGATGACTTCTCCCTGGGCGGGATGCTGTACGCCAAGGTGGTGCGCTCGACGCGGGCGTCTGCGCGGCTGGTGCGCGTCGATACCAGCAAAGCCGCCGCCCTGCCCGGCGTGCGCTGCATCATGACCGCCGCGGATGTGCCCCACAACGTGCTGTTCACCGATGTGCCGGGGCAGACCACCGTCGTTGGCGCGCTGCGCGCCCGCACCCAGGTGCTGGCCGCCGACCGCGTGCGCTACTTCGGCGAGCCCATCGCCCTGATCGCCGCCGATACCGAGGAGATCGCCGAGCAGGCGCGCGGGTTGGTAGAGATCGAATACGAGGACCTGCCCGGTGTGTTTGACCCGGTGGAGGCGATGCACCCGGAGGCGCCGCAACTGGAGGAGACGGGCAACGTCATCTCCCGCTGGCGGGTGCGCCAGGGCGACGTTGACGCCGGCTTTGCCGCGGCCGATGTGATCGTCGAGCACACCTATCAGACCCCATTCATCGATCACGCCTTCATCGAGCCGGAGATCGGCGTCGGCTGGCTGGATGAGGACGGGGTGATCACGATCCGCGTCGCCACCCAGGTGATTGAGCACTTCCGCGACGTGGCGAACGTGCTCGGCCTGCCGCACAGCAAGGTGCGCCTGATCGCGCCGTTCATCGGCGGTGGCTTCGGCGGTAAAGAGGATGTCACCGTCGAGGTGTACATCGGCCTGCTGGTGTGGAAGACCGGCCGCCCCGTGCGGCTGCTGTACACCCGCGAAGAGTCAATCATCACCCCCACCAAGCGCCACCCCTTCCGGATGCGCTACAAGCACGGCGTCCGCAAGGACGGCACGATCACCGCGATCGAGGCCGAGTTCATCAGCGACGCCGGCGCCTATGCCTATCTGTCGCCGCTGGTGCTGCTGTATGCCATGGTGCACTCCTCGGGGCCGTACCGCTGCGCCAACGTCAAGGTGGACGGCACGGCGGTGCTGACCAACAACACCCCCACCTCGGCCTTCCGGGGCTTTGGCTCGGCCCAGCCAGCCTTCGGCTATGAGAGCCAAATGGACGCCTGCGCCCGCGCCATCAGCATGGACCCGCTGGCCTTCCGCGAGCGCAACTACGTCTGCAAGGGCGAGTCGCTGCCCTGCGGCCAGCCGGTGGACCACGCCGTACTGCTGACAGAGACGGCGCGGCGGGCATGGGAGGCTCTCGGCCCGTCCTGTGCCGCGCCGCCAGGCAAGCGCCTTGGCCGGGGGATCGCTTCTACTCTGACCTCCTTCGGCCGCATCGTCTGGCTGCACGACTGGTCAGCGGCGTGGGTCGAGCTCCAGATGGACGGCACCATCATGGTGCGCATCGGCGTGCCGGACCTCGGTGGTGGCCAGGCGTCGTCGCTGGTGCAGATCACCGCTGAGATCTTCCGCATCCCCATGTCCAGCATCACCATCCACATCGGCGACTCCTCGCTGACCCCGCTGGCCGGGACGACGACCGCCACCCGCCAGCTGTACATGTCCGGCTCGGCCGTGCATAAGGCCGGGATGGAGCTGCGCGCCGGCCTGCTGGAGCAGGCGTCCTCCGTGCTCGGCGTCCCCGCGGCTGCCTTAACGATGGACGGCGGCGCGGTGGTGCAGGTCGATGGCGCCAAGCGCATCTCCTTCCAGGAACTGGCCGCTTCCTGCTCGCGCTCCGGGCGGGAGCGCTACCGCCACTCGGTGTTCCACGCGCCGGCCGGTAAGGTGATGGACTTCGAGACTGGCCAGGGCCGGGTCTTCCCCGATCTCACCTTCGGCTCGCAGGCGGTGGAGGTGGAAGTAGACGAGGCGACCGGCGCCGTGCGCGTCACCAAGCTGGCCACCTGCTACGACGTTGGCCGGGTGATCAACCGCAACTCGGTTGAGGGCCAAATGGAAGGCGGCGCGGCCATGGGCCTGGGCTACGCGCTAACCGAGGAAGACATCCTCGAGCAGGGGGTGCCGCGCACGCCCAACCTCATGACCTACCTGATCCCCACCGCCTTAGATGTGCCGGATATCACGACGATTGTCCTGGAGTCCGGCGAGGGCTCAGGGCCGTGGGGAGCGCGCGGCATCGGCGAACCCGCCATGGTGCCCACCGCTCCGGCCATCGCCAATGCCGTCTATGACGCCGTGGGGGTGCGGCTCACCCAACTGCCGCTGACGCCCGAGCGGGTGTGGCGCGCCATGCGCGACGCGGCGCCGTAAGGCCGGGGAGGAGACGGCGATGACGCATCCACTCAACACCGTCGGGCGCTCGGCGTGGCGCAAAGACGGGATTGCCAAGGTGACGGGGGCCGAGGAGTACGTCTGCGATATCACCCTGCCGCGCATGTGGCACGCCCGCGTGCTGCGCAGCCCGTACGCCCACGCCCGCATCCGCAGCATCGATACCAGCGCGGCCGAGGCACTGGGGGCCGTCTGCCTGACCTTCGCCGATGTCCCCAAGATTAAGTACAACGAGCGCATCGTCAGCGCGCCGCCCTACCTCTATCGGGACCGTTACATGCTGGCGGACAAGGCCCGCCACGTCGGTGAGGCCATCGCCGCCGTCGCCGCCCCCACACCGGAGCTGGCGGAGCGGGCGGTGCGCGCGCTGCGCGTCGATTACGAGGTGCTGGAGACGATTACCGACCCGGATCAGGCGATGCGCCCCGGCGCCGAGCCGATCCATGACAGTGTGCGGCTGGGCGACAACGAGATCCCGATTGCGGGCAACATCGCCGTCAGCCGCACGATTGAGGTGGGGGATCTCGAGGCCGGCTTCGCCCAGGCCGATCTGGTGCTGGAGCGGGAGTTCACCACCAGCCGCATCTACCACGCCCAGATGGAGACCAAGGGCGTGCTCTGCCGGCC
>CAUJGQ010000200.1 GCA_963170165.1 Chloroflexota bacterium
CAGCTTGTCAAAGTCCAGCGTCAGCGCGGTCCCCTCTTCCAGTTGGTTCATGTGCTCCTGCTCCCTGGTGGTTTGCCTTCATCGTCCCTGGTTGCGCCGCTGCGGGAAAGCAGCGCCGTAACCGGCTATGCCACCGTGCGGCGCCGGAGGACGGCGGGCCGCCCGGCGACGGCGCCCCCGCCGCGGTGGCCTGCGGGGTGGTGATCTGGTGGGGAGTGGTGGCGGTGTGGCAATACGCGTATGCGCCGTGCCGCGGAGCATGACCGGCGCCTTGCGCGGAGAGATAGACACCGGCGGGGGCACTCACGCCCGCGCCGGTGTCCGGTTCGGCGGACCGCAGACCGGCCGGTTACGGCGCGCCGGCGGCGAGGCGCAGGCGCAGGTCACCCGTTGCGCCGTTGTAGCCACCCGCCTGCACGTAGATCGTCTCGTTCGCCGCGGCGGTGAAGGTCACGCGTGACTGCCGGCTGGCGCCGGTGTCGTCGTTGCATTCCACCAGGGTGAGCGCCGCGAAGCCGGTGGCCGCCCCGGCGCTGCGATACACGGCCAGCACGGTATCGAATGAGCTGCCTTCCGTATCGACCGTCACCGGCCCGGCGGCGGTGGCGGTAAACCGTACCCACAGCGTCTTGCCGATGGTGCCGCATGGCCGGGGTTCCCCGCCCTCCTCGGTGGCGGCCGCCGTGGATAGCGGGCCGAGCGTGGCCGGGAGCGTCACCAGCCCGGCAGCGCCCAGGGTATCCGCCGGCTGATTGCCGGTGGCGGCGGGCGCAGGCGGCGGCGGCGCGGCGGCGCCGGGTCCGGTCACGGTGATCTGCGCGCCGTTCGCGTCAAACCGGTCAATCCGGATGGTGAGGTTGTTGGCGGTGTCCGTGTACGTCTGGCCGGTCAGCCACACGCCGGCGGCGGAGTTCGGGTCACCTCCGGGCTGCGACAGCACGGGCACCGAGGCCGGATCACCGTTGGGATTGTCGATGCGGTGGATATACACCCCTTCCGTGGGGATGACAAAGCCGAACTGCGTGGCGGAGAAGCAACCGGCGCACACCTGGAAGTCCGGGTACTGGGTGGCGGCATCGAACCCGATGCGGGTGCGCGCCTCCACCGTGTAGCGGCTGCCGCCCGTGCCGAACGGCACCTCCACCATCAGCGAGCCGTCTGCGGCCGGCTGGGTGAGGCGGGTGAGGGTGAACTGCTGCGTGCCGCCCGCGAACCGGGCCTTGCGTGCCGCCGGAACCCAGCCCATCAGGTCACGGTTGAAGGCGTGGAAGCCGGGGCCGCTGTTGGCGGACTTCAGCGGCAGTGGCCACTTCGGCTGCTTGGGGTTGTCACCCATGTAGGAGCCGCCGCCCAGCGGGTCGATGCGCGACTCGGTGTGCTGGCCGCCCCACAGGTGGCCAAACTCGTGCAGCACCAACGCCGGCGAGGTGATGCCATGCGTGCTCAGCAGCACGGTCGGGACCTGCTTTTGCTGTCCGCCGATCTGGTAACCGATCGTGCCGGCCCGCCCCTGGATGTTCGCGCCTATCTCGTCGTTGAGGAAAACGGCGAAGTAGAAGTACGGGCTGAGATCCACCCCGGCCGCCTGCGCGGCGGCGGCGCAATCCTGGCTGACGTTATCCAGCGGCACCGAGTCACCGGAGAGATAGGCCGCCCGGTTCTTGGGCAGCACGTGCCAGCCACTCCCCCGGCTGCCCGCGAAGTTGATCTGCCCGTACGACATCTCCCGCACCCAGCCATCCAGCGACTGGTCGCCGGTGAACATCGCGCCGATGCGGTCGGCGGCGAAGTCGTACGTGCCGGGGACATCGGCGAAGCGGCAGAGCAGGGCCAGCACCGGCCGGTTCGGTCCGGTGGTCTGTGCCGGTGGTGGCGGTGGCGCACCCTGCCCGCCGGTGGCGCCGCGGAACAGCGTGCCCGCGCCGGTCACCACCCAGGGTGAGCCGTCCGAGGCGATGGTGATCTGCGTGCCCAGTCCCGGCCCCATGTCCCAGGCTGTGCCGGTCCAGCGGTAGGGGCTGCCATTGGTGCCGAGCACCCACACGGCGCCGTTCGCGCCGATGGCGATATCCTGCGCGAGACCGGTGACCGGCTGAAACGTGCCGCCGGCGCCGCCCAGCCGGTGAGCGATGCCGCCGTCACGCCGGACGATCCACGGGTTGAGGTCGCCATCTACGGCAATGCGGACGGCGTCCAGGTTGCGATAGGTGAAGGCGCTGTCCGGTTGCAGCACCACCACCTCGCCGGCGGTGTTGGTGAACCAGATGCCGCCGTTCGGCCCGAAGCCGATGTCCGTGGCGCCGGCAATGCGCGGCTCGTGCTGCCAGCCGTTGCCCGTGCGGATGAAGCCGTCGCCGTTGCGGTTGACGACCGCCGCGGCCCCTGCTGATGTGCCAACGGCAACACGGGTGGCCGCGCCATCCACCTGCACAAAGCCGGCGCCATCCCAGCGGAAGATGCGGTCGTCCCGCAGCGTGATCCACACCTGGCCCGCCGGGCCAGCGCCGGCATCGGCGACGGGGCCGGGCACCGCGATCTGCGTCCAGGCAATATCCACCGCGCCCGCCACCCGCGGCGCCAGCGCCATCCAGGCCACGGCGGTCAGGGCCACCAGCCCCCACAGCCGCCGCCACGCGCCTCGTTCCCCCCAGAACCATCGCTGTTGCATCGTGGTTGCTCCTCCCGCGTTGTTGCCCGCCGGGGCGGTCGCCGGCCGGCGGGGTTCCCCGAGCGCACGGTACCAGCGGCCGGCCGCCGTGACTGATCCGAAACCGGTCACGATGCGGTCGGTTTGCGGTCTGGCGGTGGCCGGGAGGGGGAGGAGAAATGGAGACAGGCGCGGGGGGGAGCCCGCGCCTGCACCGGCCTGGATGGCAGAAGAAGCGGAAGCGGTTAGTTATCCAGGCTCTGGATGATGGTGGAGATGCCCATGCCGGCGCCGATGCACTGGGTGGCGAGGCCGTACTTGCCACCGGAGCGGCGCAGCTCGTGGGCGACGGTCAGCACCAGCCGCGCGCCGGTGGCGCCCAGCGGGTGGCCGATGGCGATGGAGCCACCGTTGACGTTGACGCGGTCCAGGGGGATGCCCAGCTCCTTGCAGGAGGGGATGACCTGGGCGGCGAACGCCTCGTTGAACTCGACGCGGTCGATCTGGTCGGCGGTGATGCCGGCGTTGCGCAGCGCCTTCTTGGTGGAGGGCACCGGGCCGAGGCCCATCACCTGTGGCTTCACGCCCGCCACGCCGAAGCCGATGATGCGGGCCAGCGGCGTGAGGCCGAGGCTGAGCGCCATCTCCTCGCTCATCAGCAGCGCGGCGGAGACGCCGTCGTTGGTGGGGCAGGAGTTACCGGCGGTGATCATCAGCTCTTTGCCGCCGTACGACTGGATACCGGCAACGGGCTTGAGGCCGCTGAGCGCCTCGATGTTGGTGCCGGGGCGGATGCACTCGTCGCGGTCGAAGACGGTCATCGCGCCGCGCTGGTCCGGCAGCCAGTTGCCCTGGTCGTCAAAGACCGGGGTCTCGACCTCGAGCGGGATGATCTCGTCCTTGTAGGCGCCGCGCTCGTAGGCGGCCACGGACTTCTTGTGGCTCTGGACGGCGAACTCGTCCATCTCCTCGCGGCTCAGGCCATAGACCTCGGCCACGTTCTGGGCGGTCTGGGTCATGGAGACGACCGGCGTGCTGTCCAGGATGTAATCCGGGAAGGCGACGGAGAAGTCGTCAAAGTGGTTCCGCGCCATGTTGCGCTGGTTGCTGTTCTGCTTGAGCAGCTTCTGATTGAACTCGGTGTTGCGGTTGCTCTGGCGGGCGCCGCCACCGCCGCCGAGGGTGCGGCCCATGCGCTCGATGCCCATGGCGACGCCGCAGTCCGTGGCGCCGACCATGATGCTCTGGGCGATGCGGTGCAGCGTCTCCATCGAGGAGCCGCACTGGCGGTTGGTGTCGAAGCCAGAGACCTCGGCGGGCAGCCCCGCCAGGCGGGCAAGCTTGTCACCGCCGATACCGGAGAACTCCGGCGACGGGGCGACATTGCCCAGGCCGATGTCTTCGATCATCCAGTCCTCAACCTTGGGGTTGCGGTCGATCAGCGCGCGGAGCACCTTGGCGCCCGCGTCGTCCAGGCGGGTGGCTACCAGCTTGCCACGCCCGCCGCGCCCGAAGGCCGAGCGCGCGCCGTCTACGATCACGACGTTTCGGAGTTCCATCTGCCGCCTCTTACTCCTTTGCTGGCCGCTCAGGCGCGCCCCGTGCGCTGCCTTCCGGCGTGGTTCCCGGTACATGCACCCCCTGGCATGGGGGCTGCGCGCGCAAGCATAGCAGATCCGGCGCGTAAGCGCGTGCGGGGCGCTGCCCGTTATGGAGATTGCAATCGGTGGGGTATTGCCCGTTCCTATGCCGTCACCGCGCGCTGCGGCTTGGTCTCACGCTGGAGCGTTACTCGCCCAGCCCGAGACCAAGCCGCGGTGGTCATCGTGCTGCTGCCCCGATGACAGCCCGGCGGGCCACGGCGCGAAAACGCCCCGGAGCGCGTGACTCCGGGGCGCGGCGGTGATAGCGGGCGGTGGGGCTTAGAAGCCAACCACCAGCAGGCGGCGGGAGCTGGCGCCCGGGGTGATCGGGTAGACATGGGAGGCGACGCCGACGAAGTGGAGGCCACCCAGGCCCAGGTTGCTCGTGGGGTTGAAGCCGTTGGTGGCAGGGCGGAACGGATGATTGCTGATGACCATGGTCGTGCTCCTTCGCTTCGCGGTCCGGCCGCTGTGGCCGTCCGCGCTGGTGTGTTTGTTGCTTCTCCTGTAGTGTGCGCGGCAATGGGGAGCCCGGCTGTATCCTGGGCAACAGCGGAGGGCGGCTGTCAGTGAGTTGGGGGGGAGCAGTCAGCAGGTAGGAGATGCGCTGATGAACCGAAAAGAACGGGTCCGTGCGGCGCTGGCCGGAGCGGCGGTGGACCGGCCCCCCGTGGCCACCTGGGGCCATGACTTCTTCCGCGAGCACACCCCCGAGGACCTGGCCGCGTATACGGTGGAGCGCTATCGCCGCGACGGCGACGACCTGATCAAGCTCAACCCGCGGGCGACGTATTACTACGAGGCCTGGGGCAACCGTTACGACCGGCCGGATACCCAGCGCCAGCCGCGGCTGTTGCATGCCGCCATCGCCAGCGCCGCAGAGCTGGCTGCGATCCCGGAGATTGACCCCACCACCGGCCCGTTCGGCGAGCAGACAGCGGCCCTGCGGCTGGTGATGGCCGAGGCCGGCGCCGAGGTCGATATCGTGCAGACGTTGTTTCATCCGTTGTCGGTGGCCGGGCGGCTGATGGGTGAGGACACCGCCATCCTGCGCCGGGCGGCGCGGGAGGACCCGGCGGCGGTGCATACCGGCCTGGCGACGATCACCCGCGTGCTGGCGCGCTATGCCGCGCAGTCGATCGCGGCAGGGGCGGCCGGCATCTTCTTCGCGACGGTGGACTGGGGCACCACCGACGCGGCAGATGCCGGCTTCTACCGCGAGTTCGGCCGGCCGTACGACCTCCAGGTGCTCCAGGCGGTGCGCGATGCGCCGCTGAACGTGCTGCATGTCTGCCGCGACCGCAACCTGCTGCCACTGCTGGCCGGTTACCCCGTGGCGGCGATCAACTGGGATACGCACGGCGCGGAGAATGTCAGCCTGGCGGAGGGGCGGCGGCTGAGCGGCAAGGCGGTGATGGGCGGCATCAATCAACGCACCATCGCCACCGCCCCGCCCACCGCCATCGCCGAGCAGGCACGGGCGGCCGTGGCGGCCGGCGTGGCCGGGCTGTTTATCACCCCCGGCTGCGCCATTGCACCCAGCACGCCCGCGGAGAACATTGCCGCGCTCCGAGGGGCCGCAGGATAGGGGAAAGCGTGCTCCCGCTCCCCATCTCCCATCAGGAGGCTGCCGGTGCCGTATGTCGAGGCGAACGGGCTGCGGATTTATTACCTGGAGGAGGGCAGCGGCCCGCCGCTGGTGTGGTTACCGGGCGGCAATGATCATGCCGGGCTGATGCTGTATGCCCACCGGCGGCTGGCGCAGCGCTTCCGCCTGATCTGCATGGACCCGCGCGGGCAGGGCCGCTCCGATGCACCGGACGAGCACCACGCCTATGACCCGACCGGATATGTAGCCGATCTGTTGGGGTTGATGGACGCGCTGGGGCTGGAGCGGGCACTGCTCGGCGGCCATTCGCGCGGGGGACGGACGGTGATGGAGCTGGCGGTGCGCTACCCACAGCGGGTGCGCGCCGCCGCGGCCGCCGCCTCACCGCTGCTCGGCGTCACGCCCGAGCGCGATATCCGCTTCCGCAACTACCAGCGGGTGCTGCGCGACCAGGGGATTGAGGCCTTCCTGCCGTTGCTCAGCGGCGCTCCCCGCCACCCCGAGCGCCGCGCCGAGTACGAGCAGCATATCCGCGGCGCCGGTCCGCGGGCGCTCCACGCGCAGTACGCCGCGCTGCGCCGCCTGCCGTCGCTCACCGAGCGGCTACGGGCGCTGGCCGTCCCCGCCCTGTTCCTGTGCGGTGACCGCGACAACCTGCTGCCCCACTCGGAGGCAGCGGCCGCGGCGGCGCCCTGCGGCCGGTTGGTGGTGATTCCGGGCGCCCCGCACGCCATCTTCGCCGGGCAGCCGGAGCTGTACTATCACACGCTGGAAGCGTTCTACGCCGCCGCGCCGGCGTGAGCGGGCCGGCAGCAATCAGCGGTCAGCGGGGTGTTGGGGAAACCCGGCTGACCGCTGATTGCTGGTACCGGCCGCTGCCCTGCTACATCTCGCGGCTGGGGCGCAGCGACTTGTTCATCATGGCCAGGGCGACAATCGTCGGCGGCCACAGGCCGATGAAGTTGGCGAACTCCCGCTTGCCCATCAGCCGCAACAGCAGCGAGGCGGCCATCGAGCCGAAGGTAGCGTACAGGTACACCGGGGCGGGCAGATTCTCCAGTGCGCCCTGGATACCGGTGGGGGTAGGCTCCTCTTTCGCCTGGCTCCAGGCGTGGCGGGTCTCCTCTGCCATCTTCTTGGCGGAGTCCTTCGTCTCCTTCGCGGCGTAGCCGGCGGTGTCGCGCGCCTGCTCTTTGGTCTGGCTCGGGTTGTGGTTGCTCACCGGGTCAGTCTCCTTCGCACCAGTTGACGGCGGGGCGTATTTCCCATGGTGGGGGCCGCCCGTCTGCGTGCCATCAACCCGCTGAAGTATCCCGGTCCTACCACTCCCTTCATCGCTCAGCCGGCCTGCCCCACCAGATAGGCAAACACCCGCTCCAGCGATTCATCTTCCGGCGCCACCTCAAACAGGCGGACGGCGGTGGCCTTTGCCACGCGGGGGATGGCGTGGGCGCAGGCCAGCAGCTCGCGCGCCTCAACCACGATCCGCCCCTCCTCCGGCTGCATCTCCACGCCGGTGACGGCCGGATCGAACACCAGCCCGGCGGCCAGCGCCCGCACATCGGAGGCGCGGATCCGCACGCGGTGGGGCCGGTCCAGCATTGCCCGGCGGATGCCACCGACATCGCCGGCGGCGGCCAGCTTGCCGTGGGTGATGACGAGCACCTCCCCCGCCAGCTGCTCTACCTCCTCCAGGATGTGCGAGGAAAACAGGATCGTCTTGCCCTCGGCCGCCAGCCGCCGCACCAGCCCCATCAGGTGCACCCGCTGACGCGGGTCCGCCCCGGAGAACGGCTCATCCAACAGCAGCACCTGGGGGTTGTGCACCAACCCGGCCGCCAGCCGCGCCCGCTGGCGCATGCCCTTGGAGTAGCCGCCCAGCTTGCGGTCTGCCGCGTCGGCCAGCTCCACCGTAGCTAGCGCCTGTTCCACCGGCGCCGGGTCGCGGATGCCCTGCAGGTGGGCGTTCATCGTCACGAACTCGCGGGCGGTAAGAAACGGATAGACCGCCTCCTTATCCATGATCAGGGTGATGTGGCGGTAGATCTCCGGGTTGCCGCGTACCGGCTGGCCCAGCACCCGCACGTTGCCGCGCGATGGCCCCAGCAGCCCGGCCAGCATCCGCAGCAGCGTCGTCTTGCCCGCCCCGTTCGGTCCCAGCAGCCCCGTGATTCCCGGCTGTACCGTGAACGACACGTCCGAGACGGCCACCACCGCCCCAAACCAGCGCGAGACATTGGCGACGGCGATAGGAGGAAAGGGACCGGCGGGGGCGGGCGGACCCTCACCCCCCTGATTCCCCGCTCCCGCACGGCGGGCGAGGGGGGACTGAGCGGACGGCAGCGAGACCTGAGCCTGACCACCAACCTGCTCCCCCTCGCCCGCCCCCGCTCCTCCCCCATTCCCGAACGCTCGCAGCCAGCGCACGGTCTCCGGGAGGGCGGCGGCCAGGGGCTGGGGGGTGAAGCCGAGCGCGCGGGCCTGGGCGTCGTCGATGGTCACGGGGGGCAGCTTGCCGTACACCTCGGAGCGGCGAGCGAAGGGGTGCGCCTCCGGCCCCAGCTCGCTGCCCGGCGGCAGCGCCACCAGCCGCCGCGGGCTACCCCACAGCTCGGCCACGGTGTTGAGCACGGCGGAGAAGGGGGCCACCTCGCCGCAGGCGACATAGCGGCGGCCGGCTTCGCCTCGCTCGTAGGCGAGCAGGTGCGCGCGGGCCGTGTCCGCTGCCGTCACCCAGCCCACCGGCGCATCCACCGCCTGGACAAGCTGCCCGCGCAGGAAGGCGAGAAACAGCAGGTTATAGCTGAGCGCCCCCGCCGGGCTAGGGCCGAAGATGTTCACAGGATTGACGATGCGCGCATCGAAGCCCTCGCGCACGGCGTCGAAGATCACCCCCTCCGCCTCGGCCTTGGTGACGGAGTAGGGGTCCACCAGCGCCGTCTGATTGGCGGCCCGCTCGGAGACGAGGCCGGCGGGGTCGATGATGGCGGCGCTACTGCTGGTGTGGACGATGCGGCGCACCCCCGCCCGCGCCGCCGCTCGCAGCAGCCGCCGGGTGCCCGCGACGTTGTTCTCGCGCGCCGCGTCAAAGCTGCTGCCCAGCCCGGCGGCCAGGTGCATCACCCCCTCGCAGCCGGACAGCGCCCGCGCCAGCGCATCTTCATCGGCGAGGTCACCGGCGGCGCGCTCGACCGCGGCGGGCAGCGCCTCCGCCTTGGCCGGTGTGCGCACCAGCGCCCGCACCGGCGCCCCCTCCGCCACCAGCAGCGCCACCAGCGCCTGCCCCAGATAGCCCGTGGCACCTGTCACCAGCAGCATACCCGCACACCTCACCGCACCATTCTGCCATGCCAGGCGGCTCAACCGGCGGACAAGCCGGTGTAGAATGCTCCGGGGGCCGGGACCAGTGCGATCAAGAGGCGGAGCGCGATGGCAGGGCCAGGTGCAGAGCACGCAGAGCGACCGGGGCTTGCCCCGGCGCATTCGTTGCCGGACGACGGCGCACACATGCTTGCGGCGTTGCTGGGAGCGGCCTTTGAGCGGTCGTCGCTCCCCATGGTCTTGTTTGGCCCCGGCTATGCGCGGCTGCGGGTGAACGCCGCCCGCTGCGCGCTGACCGGCCATACCGAGGCCGAACTGCTGGCCTGCGGCCCGCTGGACACCATTCACCCCGATGACCGGCCACCGTTCGTGACCGGCATGGAGCAGCTGGATACCGGTGGTGACGTGCCGTCATCGATTGAATGCCGGCTGCTGCACCGCGATGGTCACTGGTTGTGGGTGCGCGAGACGGCAACGATCATCCGGGATACCGAGGGTGTCGCTCAGTACCTCGTGCTGGTGATCGAAGATATCTCGGAGCAGCGCCGTGCCGCCGAGTCGCTGCGCATCATGGCGCGGGCCAGCGCGCTGCTGGCCTCCTCGCTGGACTACGACCAGACGCTAGCGCGCATTGCTCCGGTGCTCGTGGCCTCGCTGGGAACCTGGTGCCAGATCTACCTGCGCGACGCGCAGGGCGCCATCTACGCGGCCGGCGGCATGCACGCCGACCCGGAGCGCATACCGCTGCTGCGCACCTTCGACAATGTGATCCCGTCTGACCCGCGGCGGCGCAACGGTGTCTCCTGGGTGATCGCCACCGGCGAGCCGGCGTTCGTACCGGTGGTGGAGGACGATCAGTTCCGGCGCGCCTTCCCTGAGGCCGAACACCGCGCCATCATCACCGCGCTCGGTTTTCGCTCGTGGATGTGCGTGCCGCTGATGGTGTCTGGGCAGAGCATCGGCGCGCTGGGCCTGGCGCGTGGCGAGGGCGAGCCACCGTACACGGAAGATGATCTGCAGCTGGCCGAAGAACTGGCGCGGCGGGCGGTGGTGGCCGTGGAACACGCCCGCCTGTATGCCGCCGAGCAACGGGCGCGGCAGGCGGCCGAGCGGGCGGCTGGCCGGGTGACGCGGCTGCAATCGGTCACGGCGGCGCTATCGGCTGCGCGCACACGGGCCGCCACGCTGGAGACCGTGATGCACCAGGCGATGGCAGAGATGGGCGCCCACCGCGCCAGCGTGGCGCTGGTCACGGCGGACGGCGCTGCCATCGAGTCCGCCGCCGGGATCGGCTATCCGCCATCGGTCGGGACGCAGTGGCGGCAGCTGGTGCAGACGGTGGCAACACCGGCGGGTGATGTGATTCGTTCCGGAAAGGCGATCTTCGCGGCCAGCCGGGCCGAGCGCGACGCGGCGTATCCGCACCTGGCGGGCTACGAGTCAGGCAACGAGGCGTTTGTCGAGCTGCCGCTGATCGTGGAAGGTCGCAACCTGGGCACGCTGTCGCTCGGGTTTGCCCGGCCGCGCACGTTTGACGATGAGGACCGCGACTTCATGCTGGCGCTGGCGGGGCAGTGCGCCCAGGCACTGGACCGTGCCCGCCTGCACGAGCAGCAGGCGGCAGCCGCGGCGGCGCTGGAGACAGACCGGTTGAAGACCGAGCTGCTCAATACTGTCACCCACGAGCTGCGCACGCCGCTGGCCGTGATCAAGGGATACGCCAGCGCACTGCAGCAGTTCGGCGCGGAGCTACCGGAGGATGAACGAGCGCAGTTCCTGGACGAGATCATGGCGGCGGCCGGCCGGCAGAGCGAGCTGGTGGAGAACCTGCTACAGCTGGCGCGGCTCGAGTCCGGGATGCTCACCATCGAGTCCGCACCGGTGGCGCTGCCGGCCATGCTGGCGGCGGCGCTGGACGAGTGCCGCCGCCGCCACGCCGGGCGCCGCATTGCGCTCACCCTGCCCCCCGGAGACGTGCTGATCGAGACCGACGCCCGCAGGCTCCAGCAGGTGCTGGCCAACCTGGTCGATAACGCGGTCAAGTACTCACCCGCCGGCGGTGACGTCACCGTGAGCCTGGCGGCCGCTGCGGACGGCGGCGTGACGATCGCCGTCACAGACCAGGGCATCGGAATCGCCCCTGAGGACCAACAGCGGGTGTTTGATCGCTTCTATCGGGTGGAGAGCGCGGCCACGCGCGACATTAGCGGCACCGGGCTGGGCCTGGCCATCTGCCGCCGCCTGGTCACGGCCTGCGGCGGCGCCATCACCCTCGCCAGCCGCCTGGGCGAAGGCTCCACCTTCACGATCCACCTGCCGGCCACGCTGCCGGCGGAACGCCGGCCTGCGGCCCGTTCCCTCCCCCAGGGGTAGGCAGTTTCCTGGCCACCGGGCCGTGGGGCCCCTGCCCAGGAGTGACGCCGGACCGCCCCTGCCCTGCGGCTGGCGGAGTCCCGGGCGGCCGGACCCCCCTGCCCTGCGGGCATCCCCCCTGCCAGGGGGGATTACGAGGGGGGGCGACCCCGCCCGTTAAGCTCCTTAGCAGCGGGCTGCGCACAGCCCCCCTTGTTCAACCTGCAGCCGGCGCATGACCGCCCACCCCGCCCCCTAGCAGCGGGCCGCGCGCAGCCCCCCGTTAACCCCCCTAGCAGCGAGGTCGCGCACGCAGCCTCCCTCGTTTAGCCCCTTAGCAACGGGCGGCGCGCAGCCTCCCCTCGTTAAACCCCCCTAGCAGGGGGGTCGCGCGCGGGGGGGTCCTCTTCCGCCGATGCCGCCCATGCCGGACCCTGAGCTTGCATGACTGGCAGCAGGGGGGCGCGAGCGCGCAGCCGCTTCCCCGCCAAACCCCCCCAGCACCGCCCGGCGCGCGCCGACCCCCCTCGTGATAACCCCCTAGCAGCAGGGTCACGCGCGCCGTCCCCCCTCGTGTTCACCCCATAGCACCGGGGCCCCCCGCGGCCCCCCCCGCGTTAAGCCCCCAAGCAGCCGGG
>CAUJGQ010000201.1 GCA_963170165.1 Chloroflexota bacterium
TACGGAGTATCGCTTGGCTTTGCGTGTAACCCTGACTTCGCTGCTCGTCCTGGTGACACTGCTGACTGCCTGTGGCGACGATCGCACGACCTCCGCCGGGCAGCGCGGCGCCGGCCCGGTGCGCGTTGCTGCCTCCATCTCCGTCCTGGGCGACCTGGTAGCACAGGTCGGCGGTGATCGCGTCACCGTCATTGGCCTGATCCCACCCGGCGCCGACGGCCACACCTTCCAGCCCGCTCCCCGCGATGTCAAGCAGCTGGCAGATGTGCGCGCCGTCTTCCTGAATGGCCTGGGGCTGGAAGAGCGGCTGGCCGGTGTGATCGCCAACAACGTCCCCAAGTCCGCCCCTGTCGTCGAGCTGGCCGCGGGGCTCCCCACCCTCGAGGGTGACGAGCACGGCGCCAACCCGCATCTGTGGCTCGATGCCACGCTCGCCGCCCGCTACGTCGAGCGCATCCGCGACACGCTCAGCGGCGCAGACCCGGAAGGCGCGGCCGCCTACCAGGCAAACGCCACTCGCTATCTGGCCGAGCTGGCCCAGCTTGACGCCGATCTCCGCGCGCAGATCGCCACCATCCCCGCTGCCCAACGTAAGCTCGTCACCTTCCATGACGCCTTCCCCTACTTCGCCCAGGCCTACGGGCTGGAGCTGGTAGGGTTTGTGGTGCGTTCGCCCGGCCGAGAGCCGAGCGCCCGTGAGGTGAAGGACCTGGGCGAAACGCTGCGCGCCCAGGGCGTCAGGACCGTCTACAAGGAGCCACAACTCAACGCCAAGCTGCTGGAGCAGGCAGCCAAGGACGCCGGCGTCAAGGTGGATGTGCTGTACAGTGACGCCCTTACCGGTGACATCGCTACCTATGTGGCGATGATGCGCCGCAACGGCGAGCACCTGGTACGGGGGCTGCGCTAGATGTCCGCTACCGCGCCGCTGACGCTGACCGGCATCCACGCAGGTTACGGAAACCGGACCGTGCTGAGCAACGTCAGCTTCGCGCTGCAGCCTGGCACGCTCACCGGGCTGATCGGTCCCAACGGCGCGGGCAAGTCCACCCTGATCAAGGTGATACTCGGGCTGCTGCCGCCGTGGCAGGGGGAAGTGCGCGCCTTTGGCGAAGCGGTGCATGCCGTCCGCGCCGCTATCGGCTACATGCCGCAGATCGAGCTGGTGGACTGGGCCTTCCCCGTCTCGGTGGAGGAGCTGGTGACGCTGGGGCGGTACGGACGGCTGCGGCGGTTGCGCCCGCCCTCGGCCGAAGACCGGGCGGTCGTGCGCGACGCGCTGGAGCGCGTCAATCTGTGGGATCTGCGCCGCCGCCAGATCGGCGAGCTGTCCGGTGGCCAGCAGCGGCGCCTGCTGCTCGCCCGGGCGCTGGCCCGCTCCGCTGAACTGCTGTTGCTGGATGAGCCGCTGGCCGGGCTCGATGTCGGCGCGCAGGAAGATCTGGAGCGGCTGCTGCGCGAACTGGCTACTGCCGGCAGCACCTTGCTGGTCGCCACCCACGACCTGCACCACGTCGCCCACTCGTACGACGACGTGCTGTGTTTGAACGGTCGCATCATCGCCCACGGCCCGCCGGAGACGGTGCTGACCGAATCGGTGCTGCGCGAGACGTTCGGCCGGGCGCTGGTGCTGCTGGATGCGGGCGGCAAAAGCTACGGAATCAGGAGCTAATGCCGTGCTGGAGCCGGTACTCGAACCGCTGGAGCTGGCCTTCATGCAGCGGGCGTTAATCGCCACGCTGATCATCGCCGCTGTCGGCGGCGTGGTGGGGACGTTCGTGGTGCTCAAAGGGCTGGCCTTCATCGGCGATGCGCTGGCCCACTCTGCCTTTGCCGGCGTGGCGACTGCCTATGTCCTGGGCGGCAGCACCTACCTGGGCTCGATTGTGGCCGGCGTCACCACGGCGCTGGCCATTGGCTTTGTCACCCGCCGCGCTCGTGTCAGTCTCGATACTGCAATCGGCATCCTCTTCGTCGGCGCCTTCTCCTTCGGCATCATGCTGATCAGTGCCTCCCGCTCCTATACGGTGGACCTGCTCAGCTTCGTCTTTGGTGATGTGCTGGGGGTAAGCTGGTCCGACGTGCGCATCATGGCCGTGCTGGCGGCGACGGTGCTGGCGCTGGTGACTCTGTTCTACCGCGAGCTGCTGTTCACCGCCTATGACCCAACGATGGCCGCCGCGTCGGGTGTACCGGTGGCGGCGGTGCAGTACGGCCAGCTGGCGCTGCTGGCACTGACGACGGTGATCGCCATCAAGGTCGCGGGGATCGTGCTGGTGGTGGCGCTGCTGGTGACCCCGGCGGCCACGGCGCAACTCCTGGTGCGGCGGGTACCAGTGATGATGGCTGTGGCGGCGCTGCTGGGAGCGGTGGCCGCCGTCGCCGGCCTGTATATCTCCTATTACGCCTCCGTCGCCTCCGGTGCGGCGATGGTGCTCACCGCCACCGCGCTGTTTCTGGTGGCGCTGCTCATCGCCCCCCGGCGCCGGTAACACCGAAGTGGCCCCCAATTCCTTCCCTGATCGCCGCCGGAGTGACTATGCCCCGCGCCACACTTGCCGCTGTTGCCGTACTCGCCACGGTGTTGTTTGCCGCCACGGTGCTCGTCCCGGCGCTTGGCGTCTTCGACCGGCCGCCGATGCGCGTCGCCCTGGAACGGGTACGCGAGGGGACGGTGACGCGCATCCTGGAGGACCGCACGTTGCCCAGCCAGCGGGGTGACATCCACCTGCGCCGCTTCGAGGTGGCAATCGACGGGCGGCGCGAGGTCATCGAGTACAGCAAGGAGTCGCTGGCCGCCGGACCACACTTGCCGGAGGCCGGCGATCGCATCCTCGTCGGGGTCACCCCGGGACCGGACGGCGATATCTACTACTTCGCCGACTATGCCCGTCGCACGCCGCTGTGGTTGATGGCGGCGCTGTTTGCCGTGCTGGTGGTGCTGGTCGGGCGGGTGCAGGGGGTGTGGTCGCTGGTGGGGATGGCGGCATCGCTGCTGGTGATCCTGCGCTTTATCATCCCCGGCATCCTGGCGGGGCACAGCCCGGTACTGATCTCCGTGCTGGGAGCGCTGCTGATCATGCTGCCGGCGCTGTATCTGGCCCACGGCGTGGACCGCAAGACGACGGTGGCACTGGCCGGCACGGCCGCCAGCCTGCTGATCACCGCCGCGCTGGCTGCGCTCAGCATCACCCTCTTCCGGCTCACCGGCACCGCCGATGAGGCGGTGACAACGCTGCAATCGTTGTCCGAGGGCCGCATTAACCCGGAGGGGCTGCTGCTGGCGGGGATCATCGTCGGCGCGCTGGGAGTGCTCGATGACGTCACCGTCGCGCAGGCATCAACGGTGTTTGAGCTACGGCGGGCAAACGCGCAGCTATCCGGTGTTGAGCTGTACCGGCGGGCAATGAACGTCGGCCGTGACCACATCGCCTCCACGGTAAACACATTGGTGCTGGCGTATGCCGGCGCCTCGCTGCCCTTGCTGATTCTGCTGGCGAGCGGCACCGAGCCGGCCGGAACGCTGATCAGCCGCGAGTTCTTGGCCACGGAGATCGTCCGCACGCTGGCCGGCAGCATCGGCATCGTGGCCGCGGTGCCCGTCACCACGGCACTGGCCGCATGGCTGGCGGGGAGCGGGCACGAATAGGGGATGGGAATGGCGCCGCGCCCGCCTACCCGCTAGCGCTTGCCGATCCCGGGCGCACCCTGGCCGGTAAACTGCCCGGTCTCGCCGCGCTGTCCGTCCATCGTCTCGCCCTCTGGCTGGAGGTCCTTGGGCGGCAGCGGCACATGCGCCTTCTTGCTCTGGTTCTCTGGAGTCTTGACGGTGTGGCGCTTCGCCATGCTGAGCCCTCCTGCGGCGGCGGGTTGATCCCAGCGTAGGCGCGTGTTCCGGCAACCGGCATCCGGCATTCGGGCGATAGCCGGGCCGGGGTCGCCGTCACTCACCCCAGCGGTTCCAGTGAACATATTCATCCAGAGGCAAACGGG
>CAUJGQ010000202.1 GCA_963170165.1 Chloroflexota bacterium
GACAAGATCACCTCGTACCTGCTCACCGGCGTCGATTTTGCTGTAGACCCGCCGGAGGGGATGGCGCCGGCGGAGGGGCGGGCGCTGGCCAACCGCACGGAAGCGGCGTTGCGCCGCGTGTGGGAGCAGAACGCGCTCGACCAGCTGGACTTCGAGACGGAGATTGACGCCGCCATCCTCGGCGATGCCGCCTTCAAGGTGACGTGGGACGCGGCCGAAGCGCGGGTGCGCGTCACCGCCCCGGACGTGCAGGGGCTCTTTGCCTGGTGGCGGGGCGATGACCCGGCGCGCGTGTGGCGCGTCGCCTCCCGCTACACGCTGGCGGCGGAGGAAGCGGCGGCGCTGTTCTCCATGACGCCCCGGGGCGATGCCCCGTGCACCGTCGTCGAGGGCTGGACCGACACCGAGATGGAACTATGGCTGGATGACCGGCTGGTGGAGCGCGGCCCCAATCCGTACGGCTTCATCCCCTTTGTGCTGTACGCCAACCTGCGCGAGGCGAAGGCGTTCTGGGGTGTCTCCGACCTGGCAGCGATCATGGACCCGGCGCGCGAGCTGAACCGCGCCCTGTCGCAGCTGTCGCTGATCCTGGAGCTGTCCGGCAATCCCATCGCCGTGCTGGAGAACGTCACCGACGCGCATGACATCGCCGTCACCCCTGGCGCCGTGTGGGAGATCCCGCCGGACGCCAAGGCATATCTGCTGGACCTGCTCCAGGGCGGCGGGGTGCGCCTGCATGTGGACTACATTGACCTGGTGTACCGTACGCTGCATGACCTGGGCGAGTCGCCGCGCACCGCCTTCGGCGAGAACCGCGGCGGGCTGTCCGGCGTGGCGCTGAACACAGAGCTAGACCCGCTGCTCAAGAAGGTGCAGCGCAAGCGGCTGATCCGCGCCGCCGCCTACCGCCGCCGCAACGAGCTGATCCTGCGGCTGCTGGAGCGGTTCACGGGGGAGCCATACGCGCCGTACCGGACGCGCATTGTCTGGGGGCCCGTGCTGCCCCAGGACCGCAGCCGCCAGGTGGAAGACGCCCGCGCGCTGGTAGGGGCGGGCATCACCTCTCGCCGCCGCGCCGCCGATGATCTGGGTGTCGAAGATCCCGACGCGGAGTTCGCTCGCTGGCTGGAAGAGCAGGTGGCGATTGCCGGCAAGCCGCGGGAGTAGGGGCGAGGGAACCCCCTGCATCCCCGGTCGTTCATCCTTCGCCCGCTCTCCACTCCTCCACCGGGCAGTACCGCTGGACATGGGCCAGCATGGTATCGATATCGAACGGTTTGGTGAGCACGGCCACGGCGGCGCCGTCAACGTATTCGGCGAAGGTATCCAGGTGGTGAAGCGCGCCCGTGCACAGCAGCACCGGCAGGCCGCAGCCGGAGAGCAGCTCCAGCACGGCATGGGGTAGGCCATCGGGCAGCACCAGATCGCTGATCACCAGCGCGAGCGGCCGGCCAAGCGCCGCCTTCGCCTCGGCCAGCGACGCCGCCATCACCACCTCGTAGCCCTCGCTGCCGAGCACCATTCCGTACAGACCGCGCAGGTCGTAGTCGTCATCGATCACAAGGATCGCAGGTGGGGCGGGAACCGTGGAGTACGACACGCAACACTCCGGCAGGGGGCGGCAATGATTGGATGTATGATACGAGCCTGTCTCTTGCCTGTCGGTCTGGTAGCAGACCATTACCACGCGTGACCGAGCAATCGTTGGTACTCAGTAACAATCCGCCGGTAGCACTCGCAGGAGGCCTCTTCCAGCCGTTCGCGGTCCAGAATCGTAATATGGCCGCGCTGGTAGGTGATAAGACCGGCCTGCTGCAACATCCCGGCGGCCACCGTCACGCTGGGGCGCTGGACGCCGAGCATGGCGGCCAGGTAATGCTGCGTGAGCGGGAAGCGGTCCGCGTGCACCCGGTCGTGCGCCTCCAGCAGCCAGCGGGCGCAGCGCTCGTTGATGGCGTGGCGGTCGTTGCAGGCGGCGGCCGTTCCGGCCTGGACAAAGCAGAACTGGGCATAGCGCAGCAGCAGCGGCTGCAGCGAAGGCAGCCCGGCCAGTGCCTCGCGCAGCGCGCCGGCCTCCAGCAGCAGCGCCTCGCCTGGCACCTGCACGACACCGCGGTGCCCGTCGGCTTCTGCACCCAGCGCCACCGGCAGCCCCACCATCCCTTCGTGGCCCACGGCGGCCGTCTCAATCTCCAGGCCGTCATCCAGCACGATCAGCAGCGAGACCATCGCCGTCAGCGGAAAGTAGATCTGGGCGATGGGCTCGCCCACCTCGTACAACATCTGGGCGTGCCGCAGCTGCACCACCGCCGACCGAGACAGCAGCTGCCCGCGCTCGGCGGCCGGCAATGCCGCCAGCAGCCCGTTGGTGGGAGAAGTCGTCGATAACTGCATGACGAGGGCCTCCGTCTGCCGGGGCAAGCAGGCTTCACAACGACTTGTTCTGATATTGTACAGGACGTTCGGCTATGAACTAGTTCGCCGTCAGTGTAGCATGTTCGGTCCCTGTGCTCCGCGTTTGGCCGGGTGGCTGGTACGCTGACGGCGGCCCAGGCGGTGAGCGACGCCCCTGGGACCGCACGCGGACCGCCGGCCGGATGCCGGCCGCCGCGCAGCTGAAGGGAGACGGCCGCGTATGATCGGCACCGAGGCGCAGGACGGCTTTATCAACAAGAACAAGTGGGCGGTGGTGACAACGCTGCGCAAGGACGGCAGCCCCGCCAGCTCCGTGGTGTTCTACGCGCGGGAGGGGGATACGCTGCTGTTCTCCACCACGGAGCAGCGCACCAAGGCACGCACGCTGCGCCACGACCCGCGCATCACCCTCACGGCGCTGGATGAGGGCGCCCCCTTCGGCTTC
>CAUJGQ010000203.1 GCA_963170165.1 Chloroflexota bacterium
AGCCGAAGTTGTTGCCGCTGTTGTACACGCCGCCACTGATCATGGGGTGCCTCCCTGGTGCTGCTACCGGCGGGACCGTCCCGTGTGCCCCGTCCGCTGTGTCTGTAGGATGCCAGCCCCCGCCCGCCCCGGCTGTTCCCCTGCACACACCACCACCGTCAGCGCGCGCACACGTTGGCTGTCTCCCCGGTGACAGGGGATAGCAAGGGAAGGGAAGGGGACGAACGCAGAGCCTATCCGGCGTGCTCGCTTCCCCTGACAGCGATAGCTTCTTGCCTGGTCGTGAGGGCCCGCCCCCCCAAAATCTCGCCGGAGAAACCGGACCCCCAACCGTGCGGGCATCCTCCTACTGAGGGGATGACGAGGAGGGGCGGGCGTGAGGGCGGTGCGGGGGCTCCCTTCCCGATACTTGACACTAATCGCGCACGCGACACCATGCCCTATGCCGGGCGTGGTTCCGGCGGGGAAATGATGGAGGTGCAAGCCGTGGGAAGTTTGGACGGCAAGGTGATTGCGGTCACAGGCGCGGGGCGCGGCATCGGCCGGGCTGTGGCGCTGCTGGCGGCCGCTGAAGGTGCGGCGGTCGTCGTGAATGATGCCGGCTGCGACACCGACGGCACGGGAAACTCGCCGGAGCCCGCGCGGCGTGTCTCCGAGGAGATCGCTGCTGCCGGTGGCCGCAGCACGGTCAGCACCGGCGACGTCACCACCGAGGCTGGCGCCGAAGAGGTGGTGCGTATCGCGTTGGACCAGTTCGGCCGGCTGGACGGCATCGTGCTGTCAACCGGCATCCGCCGCGACCGGCCAATCTGGGCGCTGGGCGAGAATGACTGGGATGAAGGTGTCAGCCGCATGTTGCGCGGCTACTTCCTGCCCACCAAGTACGCGACGATCCTGTTCCGCCAGCAGCGCACCGGGCGCGTGGTGATGCTGGCCTCCGACGCCGGCCTGGGCGCCGTGGGCCGCTCGGCGCTGGCCGCCGCCTCGGAGGGTGTCATCGGCCTGTCCCGCACCGTGGCGCGCGACACCGGACGGTACGGCGTCACCTGCAACGCCGTCTCCGCCCAGGCGGATACCCGCCTGTTTGCCGCCTCCACCGACGCCCACCGCCCCAGCCGCGGCCTGCTGGACCCGGGCGAAGTGGCGCAGTTGCCCGCTCCGGCGGAGGCATCCTGGCAAGGTGAGGGCAGCCCCTGGGCGGCTGAGAACGTCGCCCCGCTCATCGTCTTCCTGCTCACCGATGCGTCGGCCGGCATCAACGGCCAGCTGCTCGGCGCGCGCGGCGGTGACGTGTACCTGTACAGCAATCCGGCCATCGAGCGCAGCCTCCTCACCTGGGGCCGCCGCTTCACCGTCGATGAGCTGGTGGCGCTCGGCCCGCGCAGCCTGGGCGAGGGCATCGAGCATCCTGCCCCGGCGCTGTAGCCAGGTCACCAGCGACGGGTTTCGCAGCAGCACACGGAGCAACACAGATGGCAAAGCGACTGGAAGGACAGGTGGCGCTGGTGACGGGGGCCGGCCGCGGCATCGGGCGCGGCGTGGCGCACCTGCTGGCGGAGCAAGGCGCGTCGGTGGTCGTCAATGATGCCGGCGTGGCGGTGGACGGCTCCGGCTTCGATGCCGGCCCGGCAGCTGAAGTGGCGCGCGAGATCACGGCAGCCGGCGGGCGGGCCGTGGCCAACACGGACTCGGTGGCCGACTTCGAAGGCGCGCGGCGGATGGTGCGCCAGGCGGTTGACAGCTTCGGCCGGTTGGACATCCTCTGCCACGTGGCCGGCATCCTGCGCGACCGCATGGTCTTCAACATGACCCCGGAGGAGTGGGATGCCGTGCTGGCCGTCCACCTGAAGGGCGCGTTCAACACGGTGCGCCACGCGGTAGAGCCGATGATGGCGCAGCGCTATGGCCG
Organism: Chloroflexota bacterium; assembly: GCA_963170165.1. Classification (GTDB taxonomy): domain Bacteria; phylum Chloroflexota; class Dehalococcoidia; order CAUJGQ01; family CAUJGQ01; genus CAUJGQ01. Next base: position 1,910 of record CAUJGQ010000203.1, read on the forward strand.
CATCCTGCTGTTCTCCTCCGGCTCCGGCCTTGGCTCCTCTGGCCAGGCCAACTACTCGGCAGCCAAGGAAGGCATGGTTGGCTTTGCCCGGGCGCTGGCGCGCGACCTGGGCCCGTACAACATCAATGTCAACGCCATCTATCCCGGCGGCGCCACGCGCATGACCGCCACCGTTCCCCAGAGCGCGCGCGAGCGGCGAGCGGCGGCGGGCATCGTCGGCGGCGGTCAGCTGGCGGGCCGGACGGATGTGCCGCAGCAGGTCCAGCCACCGGCCGGAGACAGCGGCGGCCCGCGTGACCCGCTGAACAACGCGCCAACGACGGTGTTCCTGTGCACCGCCGAGGCCGCCGGCATCTCTGGCCAGGTGATTGGCACCAGCGGCTGGCAGGCATCGCGCTATGCGCCGCGCCGTGTTATCCGCAGTATCTCCAAGGACAGCCGCTGGACCGTGGCCGAGCTGGAGGAAGTGATCCCCGGCGCCCTCACCGCCGGCATTCCCAATCCTGCACCCATGGCCCAGGCCCAACCGCAAACCGGCGGGTAGGGGAAGCGGGGCGTCTGGGAGCCACAACGAACGTGGACCTGCTGGATGGAGGTTGACTCCACCCGGCAGGTCCACTGTTTATTTGTCTCCCGCGGGCCGTTCCCAGACGGCTGAGCGCGGACCGGCTGGCCAGCCTGTCAGGCCGCTTCGTCTATGGTGGCCGAGCGACGACGGAAGCGCTCCTGGATGGCGAGGGCCGGCGCCCACTGGACTTCCGTGACCAGCCGGGTGACCGCCAGCAGGCGGATGGTGAGGCCGGACAGGTCGAACTGCCACCAGCGCAGGCCGTGGAAGGCGCTGCGGGGGAAGGCGTGGTGGTTGTTGTGCCAGCCTTCTCCCAGTGCCAGCAGCCCCACCACCCACTGATTGCGCGACTGATCACGCGTGCGGAAGGGACGGCTGCCGAAGGTGTGGCAGACGGAGTTGACACTCCAGGTGACATGGTGGGTGAGGAAGACGCGCACCAGCCCGCCCCACAGGAGCCCCTGCCACCCGCCGATGGCAAACGGAATCAGGAAGGTGAGCACCGCCCACAGCGGGAACAGGCGGTGAATCGTCACGACCAGGCGGTCCTTCACCAGGTCGCGGGCGTAGATGCTGGGGTCGGCGGGCTCGGTGTTGAACAGCCAGCTGACGTGGGCGTGGAAGAAGCCATCGAGCGGGCTGTGCGGGTCGCCCGCACGGTCAGACAGAGCATGATGCTTGCGATGGTTGGCGGCCCAGGTGATGACCGGCCCTTCCAGCGCCATCGAGCCGAGGATCAGGAGCGTGGCCTTGATGATGGGGTTGGTGCGGAAGCCGCGATGGGTCAGGTAGCGATGCAGGCCGATGGTCACGCCCATCGAGATGGGCACGTACAGGCCCAGCATCAGGGCGACATCCCCCCAGCCCACCAACCGGTTCCACAGGAGGATCATGGCATAGAGCGTGCCCAGCAGCGGCACGACGACCGTGGTAAGAATGATGCTCTTGTTCAGCAGATCCACCCACCGGCGCTTGGGGCGGACGGTGCGGGCGCTGGCACGCGGAATCGACCGCGCAAGTTCGGGCGTGCGTGTGCTCATCGGCTAGGCTCGTCCTCCAGGTTCCTCGAGATGGGGGCCGCTGCTACCGAGAACCGGTCACGTGGGAAGCACCGGGGCGGGTTGATCGGCGGCGGGAGCGGCGGCGAATCACCGGACGCACCGCCTCACCAGCAGCCGGGCGCGGGGCAGCACCGTTCATGCCGAAGGGAGCTGCCATCCCTGTAGCGCGCTCCGCCGCCGCCGTGCGACGCCCGCCAAACGGAACATGGACGGAGGACGGAGCCGCAGCGGGACGAGGCGGGGCCGGGGTGTGGCGGTGTGGTTCGTGGCGGCCGGGCCAGGGGCGACGGTGAGGATGGCGAGATAGCTCACGGAGCAACTTGCGCCAGGCGGGCTCATCTTCGCGGCTCAGCAGGGTGATAGCCTCGCCGGCGCGGCCCATCCGCCCGGTCCGGCCTACCCGATGGGTGAGCAGCGCGGCGGACTCGGGCAGCTCGTAGTTGATCACGCGGGCGACATGCGCTACATCGAGGCCGCGGGCAGCGACGTTCGTGGCGATGAGGATCGAGGTCTCGCCGCTGCGAAAGGCGGCCATCACCCGCTCGCGGGCATTCTGGCTCAGGTTGCCCTGGAGTGCCACCGCCGGGTAGCCCGCCGCTTGGAGCTGCGCCGCCAGCCGCTTGACGCCGTGCTTCGTGCGGCCAAAGACGAGCGTCACGCCGTGGCTGGGGGCATCGAGCAGGGCGCGCAGCGCGGCAGGCTTGCCGCCCTCGGGCACGTCGTAAACCGTATGGCTGACATGTTCTACCGGCTGGACACCGGGGTCTACCTGCACATGCGCGGGGGTGCGCAGATGGCGGGCAGCGACCCCGCTCACCCACTCCGGCACGGTGGCGGAGAACAGCGCCGTCTGCCGCTCGGGGGCTGTGCGGGCAATGATCCGCTCGACATCGGGGGCAAAGCCCCGGTCTAGCATCTCATCGGCCTCGTCCAGCACCAGCAACCGCAGCCGGTCCAGCTTGAGGTCGCCTTGGTTGAGGTGATCGAGGATACGCCCGGGGGTGCCAGCCACCACCTGCACGCCAGAGCGCAGCGCCGTCCGCTGAGGGCCGAGCGCGGCGCCGCCGACCAGCAGCAGCGCCCGTATATCCCGCCCGGCGGCGGTATCGCGCACCACTCCCGCCACCTGGGCGGCCAGTTCACGCGTGGGCGTCAGGATCAGCGCTTGGACGTGCCGGTGACGCTCGTCGATGCGCTCCAGCATGGGGATGACAAAGGCCAGGGTCTTACCGGAGCCGGTGCGCGCCTGGCCAATGACGTCGCGGCCGGTGAGCAGATGCGGGAGGGCGGCGGCCTGAATCGGTGTCGGTGTATGGACCGACATGGTCGCCAGCGCGTCCCGAGTCGCGGGCCGCAGGGCAAACGCATCGAAGGTGATGTCAGAGCTCCTTCAGGGATGGATGGGCCGGCGCGGGCAGCCTAGCGCTCGCGGCGGCCACCAGGGCGGTTGGCGCGGGCGGCGGCCTTGGCGGCACGGCGGGCGCGCTTGCGGGCAGCGCGCTGGGCATCGAGGCGGCGCTGCTCGCTCTTGGAGACAAAGTGGCGGCGGCGCTTGAGCTCGCGCAATACGCCATCGCGCTGAACCAGTTTGGTGAACCGGCCAATCATCGCCTCGCCGGACTCACCCTCACGTGCCTGAACCAACAGCATCGGCCTGCGCCTCCTGCAGAGTGAACGGGGGAGCGCCTGCGCCGAGGCCGCTTCCGCCTGAATCAAGGGACACCGGGCTACCCACCGCGGCCGCCGGCGCGGGCGCCCGGGCATATACCTGGCCACAGCCATGGCAGGGAGAGGTCAATTCGACGCCGCCGCACCGGGCAGCACGAGAGAAAGAGACATCCCACGCACCAGGGTACCATATCCGCTCGTCCGCGCCAAAGGGCGGGCCTGCGGTTCATCACCTGACACGCGGTGGAGATGGAGCAGGCACGCACCAGACGGCCGGCCGCCAGGACGAGCATCACCGGACAGCCCCAGCAGTGTCATCCACATGAATGGGAGGGCGCCGGCAGTGTGCGGGTGTATCATCATTGCCCGGCCGGACGCTGCATGCACCCGAACGCGGGTTGCGGCCGGCCACCGGAAGGGTTCACCCGGGGGAGAGCGACATGCTGGTGCAGCCCATTGAAACCCAACGGCTCGTCATTCGTCGGTTTACCCCGGCAGA
>CAUJGQ010000204.1 GCA_963170165.1 Chloroflexota bacterium
CACCGTCACCACCCCTGTCCGCGGATGCGCCTCCAGCCGGTAGAGCAGCCCGGCCACCGACCGCGCTCCCTCACCTTCGCTGGCGATGCCGTCGTCGAAGGCGCGCAGCAGCGAGCGATGCAGCGCGTGACAATCACCGATGTCGCGGCGGGCGCCGCGGTCACGCGGGTTCAGCGTCAGCCGGGACAGATACATCGCCGTCCTCCTTCTCCACGGATGGCCGTGCCGCCCAATCCGCGCGGATATAGCGCAGGGCAAACCGGCGGCCGGCAAAGTCCAGAGGCACGTCGCGCCGCCCCAGCGCCGCCTCGTCGCCCGGCGCGCACTCCAGCACCAGCGGCAGCCGAGCGGGGGCATCCTCCGGCCAGGGGTAGCGCGCCAGCGCCTCCGCCAGCGGCAGAGCCCAGCACGCTCCCTCCGGCCCGCCGTCCGCCAGCCACACCGGCGCCGATGGGACAAAGGCCTTGCGCCCGAGCGCGAGCTGCCACATGGGCGCCCGCAGCGCCGCGTGCAGCCGCGTGAGCAACGCGCCGTCCTCCCCCTCCAACCCCACCAGAAAGGAGGCGTCCGCCAGGTAGTAGCGGCGGGAGATGACGGTCTCCTGACGCAGGCCACCGCTGGCGCGCATCACCCCGCCGCTGCCGTCCGCATACGGCTTCCCGGCGGTGTGGTAATCAACCGCCACCGTCCCGGGCTGATCCACGCGCACGCCCATGCGCAGCGCCGCCAGGGCGGCAAGAGCGGGATGGCCGTCGCCAGCGCGCTCCTCCCGCGGCTTGCCCAACGCGGCGCACACCAGCCCGAGCACGCCGCTCTTGGAGGGGACGCGCTCCGTAAAGCGAACCTCGAAGCGGCTGTCCACCCCCCACGACTGCATCGGGCCTTCCAGCCGCAGCAGCAGGGTACTCATACCGTGCCCCCCGCGCCGGGGCCGAAGACCGCCGCAACCGCGCCCGCCACCACTGCCTGTACGCTGCCAGCGTCGTAGCCGCCTAGCGCGCCGAGCGTCTCCGTGTCCGTCATCGTCGCCAGCCACGCCCCCGCCGGGGCGAAGTTCGCGCCGTACATCCGCGCGCTGCGCGCCCAGTGCTCCGCCAGCGCCTCTACCGACTCCGCCACCAGGTCCGTCTCGCCGCGGGGACGCACCGGCTTGGCGAAGGCGTTAGCCAGCGACCACGGCCCGCCCGGCCGCGCCACAGCCAGCACAAAGCTGGGGGCCTGCTGCGCGGCGAAGCTGTTTTGCTTGCCGGTGGGGATGGCGCGCACCGCCGCTTGGAGATAGGCCGCCAGCGTGGCCCGCGCCAGTTCGGCATCATCGCCGAGGTTCTCGAGAAGCTGGCCGGTGTCCACGTTGCTGTAGCGGTAGTAGCAGGCGGAGTTGAACTCCACCGTGCCGATCATGTCCGCCCCCTGGGTGTCGTTGGGGCGCAGGTCATCGACGGCGGTGTAGTAATCGAACTCGATGCTGACCCGGTGGGTGGACAGGGCATGCGCCACCTGGGCAGCGGCGTCGATGTTCTTGTCCGGTAGGTCGGCCAGCATCCGGCCGAACAGGGCGAGGTCCGCCGCCTTGCCGCCGTCCAGCGCCGCCTGCATCGCCTTCGTCACCTCAGGCGCCGCCTCCTTGCCGGCCTGCTTGGCGGCGCGTGCGCTGCGTCCCCCGGCTGCCGGCTCGGCCGCGGTCAGCGCCATCAGCGCATCCCAGCTGGCCGCGCAGATCTCCGCCACCCGGGCGATCTCCCGTTCAGCCAGGAACAACAGGTACTGGGACTTGTACTCCGCGCTGTCCTTCTCCCGTTCCGCCTTCAGCTTGACCGTGGCCAGCGCCGCCTGCGCCACTGCCCGCGCCTGCTCCTGGTCACGCCCGCCTTCGGTCAGCCGCGCCGCCAGGGCATCGACGGCGCGCTTGGTGCGCACGGCGAGCTGCTCGGCGGGCAAGAGCCCCTGGTCCTTGAACATCTGCCGCGCCGCCCGCTTCAGCGCCTGGGAGGAGATGCGCGCCCGGCGCACGCCGCCGAACTCGCAGTCTTTGGGCGAGCCGGTGTCGTCGCGGTTGAGGTTGGCCGGGGCGAAGTTCTGGAGGATATGCAGTTCAATCAGCATCCGGGTTCTCTCCTTGCTCCGTGCTCTGCTCGGTGTCCGTGGCGGCGCTGCCCCAATAGGAGCGCGCCCAGCGTGCCTGTATCCGCCGGTCGTCGTCGTCCCAGCGGCCGAGGTCGCTCAGCAGTTGCTCCCAATCGATGGCCGCCTGATGGGCGCGCATCAGGCTGATAGCGTGGCGCAGATGCTCGCCCAGGTCCTCCGCATCGGCGGCGAGCAGCGCCATGAAGCGCTTTTCGGTGCTCGCGCTGCTGGTGGCCCGCGCCACCTGCGCAAACGAGGCGCCGAGGTCCTTCTCGCCCCGCCAGCCTTCGGCGAAGCGCGGCGCCTCCGGATAGCGGGCAAACAGCCCGGCCACCAGGTAATAGCGCGCCTCCTCCCAACGATTGAGGGAGGCCGTCCAGCCCATCAGCCGCCGGTCGGCCTCCGGTGTGCTGCCCGGCCCGCGCCCCGCCAGCCGCCGCAGCGCCGCCAGCGCCGCCCGGTCACGGTCGCGGCCCTCGGCGCCGGTCAACCCGCGCAGATAGTCGATGAAGGGGTGCGCGCGGGTGCGCGTCTCTGCGGTCATACCATTCCTCCTGTCCTCGCCGGTTCCGTCTCGGTCGCGCGCGCCGGGCCAAGCGCTCGCCACAGGTCCCACTCCAGTTGCCGGGCCGCCAGCGCCACCGCCCGCATCGAGCGCGGCGACCGCTCCAGCCCGCTCGTGCCCTCGGCGAAGGCGTCACGCGCCGCCTGCCGTAACGCCGTCCGCCAGCGGTCACGGGCGGGCCGCGGCTCATCTTCGTCGCGGCCATCGCCGGGCAGGTCCGCCAGCAGGGCCGCGAAGGGGCCGTCCAGCGCCGCCCAGTAGCGCCCGCCGATGCCGAGCGAGGCGACGGTTGCAGCCGCCGTTTTGTCCCCGCCCGCCAGCTCCTTGCCGAGCACGAACACCGCTCCTGCGGGCCGGCCGCTGAGGGCGTACCCCACCTGCTCCGCCGTGGACAGCGCCTCGGCCAGCGTCTCCCGCAGCGCCGCATCGTTCAGGTAGGGCAGCGGCACGGTTAGCCGCTCGTGCCGCCAGAAGAGCAGCTTGGCCTGGTCGGCGCGCAACCCCAGCACATCCACCGGCAGCCGATCTCCCCCGCCGATGACCTCCTCCTCCGCCAGCCGCGCCAGCCAGGAGAGGCTACGGGGCCGGTCATAACCGCTTTGCGCGCCCGCCTGGAAGAAGGCGAGGCTGTCCCGCCAGAGCGCCCGCCCTTCCTCGAAGCGCAGCGGCATATACGCTTCCTCGTTCGGCTTGGCGTCGCGCCGGCGGGCAAAGGCGGTCATCGTCTCGTGACCATGGCGGCCTGCCCCTGCCGGCAGCGCCCAGCCCTTCATCAGCACCGCCCGCCGCACGGCGCCGTCTTCATCGGGCAGGAGCAGCACGCGGCGACCCTGCCAGGTGAGCAGGTCCACGTAGCCAACGAGCGGGCGCTGCTCCGGCCGCACGGGTCCGCGCTCCCAGGCGGGCAGGTCCGCCGCCCGGTCATACTCCCACGGTTGGGCGTCCTCCGGGGCATAGCGCGTCAGGTTGAGCAGCAGCGTGTGGAACAGCGAGCGGCCCCGCACGAGGGTGAGGGCCGGTTGCAGCAGCGGTCCGGCCAGCGCCGAATCGCCGCCGCTATCCCCGGCAATGCGCCCGCCGGTGTCGAACGCCTGATACGCCACCACCAGCCGCGCCGCCTCGGCCGGCGCCAGCGCCGGGGGCCGCTCGGCGAGCGTGTGGTCAAACAGCGTGGCGTTGTTGTCCCCCTGCCAGCGCAGGCGTGAGCTGGGGGCGGCCCGCTCCGGCGGCAGCCCGGCGGTCTGGTAGAACGGATAGCGCGGGTCAAACAGGTCAAACCGCTCCCGCCACCGCTCCAGATAGGTATTGAGCGGCGCCATGTCAAACCGGCCCGCCTCCCACAGCGCCGCCCAGCCATCGACGCTGCCCGGTCCGTCCAGCGCACGATGCAGCAGCGCCAGCAACAGCCGGTGCAGCGCCAGCGTGATTGGCGGCGTATCGGCGGCCAGTTCGCTCAGTTCGTGTGCCCGCGCCAGCGCCGCGCGGATACCCAACTCCTCCGTGCGCCCGTCCATCTGCACGCAGGGCAGCCACGGCTCCTCGATCACGTTGAACTCGGTCACTCCGTCGCCTCCACGTCCCCCTGCTCGTCGCTCTCCGCTCGCACGATTTCGATTCCGGTCTCTGGGTCTAGTCGCAGCCGCCACTCCGTTCCCGGCACGGCGACCGCTCCCCGCGCATCCACCGCCAGGCAACGCAACCCTTGCGTCACCGCTGTCCGCGCCCAGCCGGCCGGCGGCGCCTGCGCCAGCAGCGCGAATACCACCCTGCGGTCTGACAGTGACACCGAGCGCCGCAGCAGCGCCCGCGCCGTTTGCCGGTCCGGCCGCGCCGTCAGATCCAAGGGCGGGCCGTCACGGCCGAGCGCCGGTCCGGCCGGTGTGGCATGCAGCACGGCGACGGTGACGCTCGGCGGCGCCAGGCGGGTGCGCGCCTGGAACGCGGGATGCAACTCGGGCGCATCCTCCTCGCGCGGCTGGCGCACCATCTCCCACAGGGCGGCATCTGCCCCGGGACGCGGCAGGTACGCCATCTTCGCCTGCTCTTCCTGCTGTTTGACAAAGGCCGTGTGCTCCTCGCCCGTCGCTGCCCACGCGGCCCGCACCGCCTCCGGCTCGCCCACCGGGCAGGGACGCCCGTCGTACACCGCTTCGATCAGATCCTCGATGTCGTCGGGCAGCGCGAGCGATTCGCGCCCGCGCAGTGCCAGCCAGGAGCGCAACAGCACGTGCGAATCGTAGATTGCCAGGTCGGCGCGGGAGAAGCGGGGGACGCCACCCTCTACCGTCTCCGGGCGGCACACCCACAGCCGTGGCTGCTCCAGCCCCGGCGGCCGGGGGCGGGTGTGGCGGTGCAGCCGCCCGGCCCGCTGCAAGAGCAGGTCGGCAGGCGCCATATCCGACACCATCAGGTCAAAGTCCAGGTCCAGGCTCTGCTCGATCACCTGGGTGGCCACCAGCACGGCGCGGTGGGGACGGTGCGCGCCGTCCTTGCCAAAGGCGGTCAGCGCCCGCGTCTCGCGCGCCGCCCGGTCCTCCTGCAGGAAGCGGGCGTGGAACAGCGACAGTTCCTCGGGCGGGAAGTGGTGAGCCAGCGCGCGGTACATCTGCTGTGCCCGCCGTACGGTGCTACAGATCACCGCCGCGCAGCCACCACTTGCCAGCGCCTCCCGTAGCGCCTGCGCCAGCGGGAACGGGGCGCCATCCTCCGGCAACGCGCCATCCACCCACTCCAGCGATAGCGGTGCCATGGGCCTCGTACCGGCGATGTGGCGGGACCGAGGCGCAGCGCCGGGGGACGCCCATGTGATGCGCGGGTAGGGCTCCGGCTCCGGGGGCACGTCCGCCGCCTCCCCCCGGCCGCGCAGGTAGGCCTGCACCAGCGCCGCCGTGCGCGCCCTGGGCAGGGTGGCGGACAGCAGTGCCACCGGCGAGCCTAGCGCCCCCAGCCACTCTAAGAGTCGCACGAGCAGCGTCTCCATATAGGCGTCGTAGGCGTGCACCTCATCGATGATCACGGCGCGGTGCGCCAGGCCGAACAGCCGCACAAAACCGTGCTTAACCTGCAGAGCGGCCAGCAGCGCCTGGTCCACCGTGCCGGCGCCAAAGGGGGCGAGCAGGCCGCGCTTACGCCCGAGGAACCAGGCTGCCGCCGCCACGCCGCCTTGGCCGGGCCGCTCCTCACTGTAGACATCGCCGGGGCGGAACCGCTCGCGTCCGGCGCGCTCCAGTTCCTCCATGTCCGTGCTGAGCGAGGCGTGGCCGTGCAGCAGCAGCAGGTTGGCCGTATCGCCGGTAGCGGCGGTGCGACGGGCAAGCATATCGCGCACGCGGCCGAACATCTGGTTGCTGGTGGCCTGCGTGGGCAGCGCGATGTAGAACCCACGCGGGCCGGGGGCAACCCCCCAGTGATCGGCCAGCAGCAGCGCCGCCTCGGTCTTGCCCTCGCCCATCGG
>CAUJGQ010000205.1 GCA_963170165.1 Chloroflexota bacterium
CTCGATCAGGTGTGCGCCATCGCTCGACGGAACAAGGTCGCCGTGATCATGGGCATGGAGTGGCAGTCCGCCGCCGGGCTGCTCAACGTTGCCTTCGTCGTGAATCGGGATGGCACGGTGCAGGGATACCAGGCGAAGAACCAGCTCGCGCCGCAGGAAGATGCCTTCTACGTGCCGGACGGCCGGCGGCAGCTGTTTGCGGTGGACGGCGTGCCGTTCGGCATCGCTATTTGTCACGAGGGCTGGCGCTATCCGGAGAGCGTGCGCTGGCCGGCCGTGCGCGGCGCTCGTATCGTCTTCCATCCCCAGTTTACCGGCAGCGACCGGGCCGGCCACACGATCACCCGCTGGGGTGACCCCGGCGCTCCGTACTACGAGAAGGCGATGATCGGCCGCGCGGTGGAGAACGCCATCTATTTCGCCTCCGTCAACTGCGCGCTGCGCTACCAGGATTCCGCCACCAGCCTGATCAGCCCGGACGGCAGCTGCCTGGCACATGTGCCCTACGGCCAGGAGCAGCTGTTGGTGTACGACGTGGACTTGACGCAGGCCACCGGGCTTTACGCGCAGCGGTTCAACGCGGCGTTCTATGATGCGGGCCAGCCAGTCAGCTAACCTGCAGCGCGCCGCGCAGCTCCGCAGGTCAACGGCCCGTGGTTCGTGGTTCGCGTTCCATCAATGCTGCCTCCAACGCTGCCAGCACGGTTTCCGGCGCTTCCATCGGGATGAAGTGGGTGGTGGGGACCAGCAGCTCGCGGGCGCCGGGGATGCGGGCTGCCGCGCCGGGCGGACAGGGCGATACGCCGGTGGCGGTGGCGGTGGCGCGCAGCACCGTGACGGGGATCCGCAACGATTCCAGCGCCGGCCACGGGTCATCGCGTCCTGCGCCCTCGAACACGAGCGCCTCACTCTCGGGGGCGCACTTCAGCTCGTAGTGATGGTCCTCTTTGCGCCGGCGCAGGCCGTGATGGGCGTAATGCGCCAGAATCTCCGGCCGCCACAGCCGGAACGCCTCGCGCTGCTGCATGGTCGCTTCGAACTGGTGCGGGCTCTCCCACACGTTGCGGCGGCGGCGGGCAGCCTCGGCCATCGGATTGCTGCGCAGGTGCTCGCGCCGCTCGCCCCACGGTAGTACGGGGTCAATCGGCACCAGGGCGCCGATGCTGCCGGGAAAGCGCCCGGCACAGGTAGCAGCCGCCGTGCCGCCGGAGGAGTGCCCCGCCGCGGTGCAGCCCGCGATGCCGAGGTGCTCGATCAGCGCGTGCAGGTCCTCGGTGGAGCAGCCCCAGGCGAAGCCATCGTCGGGGATGCTGGAGTCGCCATGCCCGCGCTGGTCGATGGCGATCACCCGAGCGCGCCCAGCCATCCGCTCGGCGTACCAGTCCCACAGCCGCGCATGGAAGCCGGTGGCGTGGACCAGCACGAGCGGCGGCCCATCTCCGCCCCAGTCCACGTAGTGCAGCCGCACATGTTCGCGTTGTAGAAACCCGCTGACCGGCTTCATCCCCACCCATCCCCATGCTGGCTGATCCCGGCGCCGTGACGGCCGCCGGACCGTCCCCAGTCTACCGGCCATCCGGCAACGGGCAATGGCTGTCCCGTAGCGGTCAGCAAGGCATACCGCTGTGCCCGTGGTCTGTCGATGGCGGAACCCCCTGCCAGGGGGATTCAACGGGAGGAGTGCGCTCACGGTCCCGTGCTTTGGGGAGAATGAGCGGTGGCGGTTCGCGCCTCCGTACTGGGGGGACGGGCAGGGTCGCCCCACCTCGTCATTGCCCCTAGCACGGAGGATGCCCGCAGGGCAGGGGCTCCAGCTGTCCTCTGAGATGCCCGCAGGATCTGGGAGGCCGGCTCCCACGCCCGGCGCTCCGTTGATTGTGCCCCCGTGAGGTATGCGCGCACATGCACCGTCCGCCTACGTTTAAAGCAGGTACGGGGAGGACGGCAGATGCTGCGGCTAGAGGTGAACCCGCGCGGGCTCGCGCTGGTTGGCGGTGTGCTGGCCGGGCTGTGGCTCCTTGCCCGGCTGTGGCCGGTGGTGTTGCTGGTGATCGTGAGCTTGATGTTTGCTGCAGCGCTGTTGCCGTTCATGGAGTGGATGGTGCGGCGGGGGTGTCACCGGGCGGCAGCCGTGCTGGTGCTGGTCGTGATCATGGTGGCGCTGGCCGCGCTGATCGGGTTGCTGGTGGCGCCGGTCGTGATCGAGCAGGGGAAAGCGCTGGCAGACCGGATCCCCGCACTGCGGGATGGCGCGGCGCGCTTCATCGAGCGCCAGGGGGCGGTGCAGCTTGGCGCCGAAGTCCGTGCATTCAGCCCCGGCGAAGCCATCGAGCCGGGGCAGGTGACCAGCGCCGGCCGCCGCGTGCTCGGCGTGGTCACCTCAATCATCACGATCATCGTGCTGACTGCATACATCCTGTACGATGCCCGCCGGATTGAGCGGTTCGTGTACTTCGCCACGCCGGTGCGGTTTCATGAGCACATCAGCAACCTGCTGTCTGCTTTGCAGCGGGTGGTGGGCGGCTACATCCGTGGCCAGCTCGTCACCTCAGGCTTCATCACGGTGTTCACCTTCGTCACACTCACGGTGCTCGGCATTCCTAACGCGCTGGCGCTGGCGGTGCTGGCCGGTATCGCCGATATGATCCCGATGATCGGTGTGTTTCTCGCCGTGGGTCCGGCCACGCTTGCGGCACTGTCGGTCTCACTGCCCACGGCGATCCTGGTCGCTGGGCTGCTGATGGCCTATCAGGAGTTTGAAAACCGCTTTCTTGTGCAGCGGGTGTACGGCGCCACGCTACGCCTGCCAGCCATTGCGGTGCTGGTGGCGCTCCTGGCCGGCGCCGAGCTGTTGGGTGTCGCCGGCGCGCTGCTGTCGTTGCCCGCGGCCGCCGCGCTGCGGGTGTTCATCGAGTATGGCTACGATATGAAGCGGGGCCGCCTCCGCAGCGATGCCGCCCCACCGGAAGACCCGTTCGCCCCGGACACCGCGGCCGCCCGTGCGGCGAATGGCCGTGCCCGTGTCCGTGCCGCGGAGCCACGGGAAGCAGGATGAGCGTCCAGCAGATCCCCGGACCGCCTCCTCCCCGCTGGTATCAGCGGCCGGCGGCGTTGCGCTCCCGTGATCTGCGGCTGGTGTGGCTGGCTCAGGGGGTGTCGCAGGCGGGCGATGGCCTGTTCACCGTCGGCATTGTCTGGCTGATGGTGGACCGCACCGGCTCCGGCCTCGCCCTGTCCGGCACACTGATCGCGCAGCTGTTACCGTACGCGCTGCTGGGCGCCGCAGCTGGGGCGCTGGCCGACCGTTGGAACCGGCGGCTGACCATGGTTGCGGCAGACCTTGCCCGTGCGCTGATCGTCGCGCTGTTGCCCATCGCTGATACGCTGGGGGTACTGCACCTGTGGATGGCGCCCGCCGTCGCCTTTCTGCTCACGAGCGCTGGGCAGTTCTTTGACCCGGCCAAGAACGCGCTCGTGCCGGCCATCACCCCGGAGCGCGATTTGGTGCGGGTCAACGCCCTGCTCTCCGGCACACGCCAGGTGATGTTCATTATCGGGCCGTCGCTGGGTGGCTGGCTGATCGCCGGGGCGGGCACGATGGTGGTCTTCTGGGTGGACGCCGCCTCGTTCGCGCTCTCGGCCGCGGTGCTGTCGCGGATGCGCACGAGTGGCCGCGCGGCGGACATGCCGGCCGGGATTCCCCGCGGGCAGGAACACGATGCGGGGCTCTGGGCAGAGGTTCGAGCCGGATTTCGCTACGTCCGCCGCCAGCCGGTACTGCGCCTGATTCTGTTGTACGGCACGCTCGATAATGTGCTGCTGTCGCCTCTGCCGATCATCATCCCCTTGTTCTTCGTGGGAACGCTGGGACTGGGCTCCGCGGCCTTTGGCGCCACGCTGTCGGTGATCTTCGCCGGCTTCCTGCTGGGAGTCGCGCTGATGGGTGTGCTGGGTGCGCGGCTGCCCCTGGGCTGGACGGTGTTCGGGGCGATGGTGATGGCAGGCGCGGCAGTGATGCTGTTCGGGACCGGGCCACCCTTGCCCGCGATCTTCGTGCTCGCCTTCTTCGGCGGCGCGGCCATCGCCACGCTGGAGGTGGCAGAGACCACGATCATCCAGCGCCACACGGCCGACGAAGTGAGAGGGCGGGTGTTTGCCCTCTATGAGAGCGTCTCACAGGGCGGCCGCGCGCTGGCGGTGGCGCTGGCGGGCGGTCTGTCCGAGGTGCTGGGGCTGCGGCTGCTGTTCTACACCACCGGCGCCCTGACGCTGGCCGTCGCTCTCGCACTGATCGCCGGCCCCACCGTCCGCCGTCTGCGCTGACCGGGTGATCTGTCCCGTGCGATTCACCGTATCCCCCTTCCGAGCTACCCCAGGGCAGCACCACAGGAGGACCAGGTGAGCCACCCGAACGAGACGCTGTTGCGCGAGCTGTACACACGCTTTGGCCAGGGCGACATGGCCGGCGTGCTGGCACTGTGCCATGACGGTATCACCTTCCAGGTTCCGGGCACCGGTGTGATGGCTGGGGTGTATGACAAGCAGACCTTTGTCTCCGGCCTCATCTCCAAGGTGATGGCGATCTCCGGTGGCACATTCCGAGAGGAGATCATCGGGTTGGGGGCAGGGGACGGGCATGGCTTCGTCCTCCTCGATCACCGCTTCACCACCCAGGGCAGGCCACAGCAGTACCGCACGATTCACGCCTGGGAGATCAAGGACGGCCGCTTCACGCGCTGGCAGGAGTTCCCTGATGACCTGCGCGCCTTCGAGGCGGCCTGGGACGAATAGTGCTGGTGGTGCAGACCGCGTAAGAATCGTCGGGGGCGGAGGATACCGCCCCCGGCTGCTTTTGTTCGGGCAGGTGAGCGCCTACACTGCGAGCGGGGACGCACTTCCATGGGGAAGGCCGGACGATGTACCTCACTGACCTCGTCGGCCTGCCGGTGCGTGACCGCGCCGGGGCGCCGCTCGCACGCCTGCTTGATCTGATCATCCGCCCGGACTTCGTCGAGCCGTACCCGCCGGTGTCGGGCCTGGTTGCCCGGCTGCGCGGCCGCTCGTTCTTCATCCCCTGGGAGCAGGTGGGCTCCATCGGCCTGGAGGGCGTGACCCTCAACTCGCTGGACCTGTCGCTACAACCCTTTCGCCGGCGCGAGGGCGAAGTTCTGCTGGCGCGTGATGTGCTGGACAAGCAGCTCGTAGATATCGAGGGCCGGCGCGTGGTGCGGGCAAACGATGCCCAACTGGCGCTGCGTCATGGGCGGCTGGGCATCGTCGCGGTCGATGTCTCCCCCAGCGCCATCGTGCAACGGCTGTTGCCGCGCTCCTGGCGGCGGCGGGGGCAGACCCGCAAGCTGATTGACTGGGCCGATGTCGAGGTATTCGCCGGGCAGCTGCCGGCGGTCAAGCTGAAGGTGCCGCATGATCGGCTGGCGCGGTTGCACCCGGTCGAGATCGCCAAGATCGTGGATCACCTTTCCTACCGTCAGGGGGCGGAGTTGCTGGAGTCGCTCGACGCGGAGACAGCGGCGGACGCACTGGAAGAGGTGAGCCCGGCCCGCCAGGCCGACATTCTCGAAGGGATGGACCCGGAACGCGCCGCCGACATCCTCGAAGAGATGGAGCCGGATGACGCCGCCGATGCCCTCGGTGAGCTGGATGAGGAGACCGCCGCTGCCCTGCTGGAGAAGATGGACCCCGAGCAGGCAGAGGACGTGCGCGACCTGATGGCCTACGAAGAGGACAGCGCCGGCGGCGTCATGACCACCGAGGTGGTGACCGTGCCGGTGGATATGACCGTCAGCGCGGCGATGCGCCATATGCGCGGGCTGCCGGAGCTGCCCGAGCTCATCTACTACGTGTACGTGGTGGACTCGGCGAGCCACGGCCGGCTGCTCGGCGTCCTGTCACTCCGTGACCTGCTGCTGGCGGATCCTGATGCCCCTCTGGCAGACGTGATGGAGGTGGACGTGCAGATGGCTACCCCCGAGACGGATGCCCGCGAAATTGCCCGAACCATTGCCGACTATAATCTGCTGGCACTGCCGGTGGTTGATGAGGAAGGCTGCCTGCTTGGCGTCATCACGGTCGATGACGCCATGGACCTGCTATTGCCCGAAGGCTGGAAGCGGCACCTGCCTCGTGTCTTCAGCTAGTGGTGTGGCTTGGTTGCCTGCGTGTTTCCCGGGCGAGCCGGTGCGTTGGGGCTGTCTCAGCCCGTGACCCAGCTGCCGAGAGCGAACAATGAGCGAGCGACGGACCTTGCTGGAGCGACGCCGGCGGATGCGTGCCGCTGCCCGGCGGGCCGTGCGCCAAACCCGCCATGGTGCGCGGGCGATGCTGCGCCGCCGCTATCTGCCGTTGCTCGCCTACCTCGGTGTCCTCGGGCCAGGGCTGATCACCGGCAACGCCGGCAACGACGCCGGCGGTATCGCTACCTACGCTTCAGCGGGAGCAGAATACGGCTACAGCCTGCTGTGGGTGATGTTCGTCATCATCATCTCCCTGTCCGTCGTGCAGGAGATGTGCGCGCGGATGGGCGCCGTCACGGGCAAGGGGCTGTCCGACCTGATCCGAGAGAACTTCGGCATTCGCTGGACGTTCTTCGCCATGCTTGGCCTGACCGTAGCCAACACCGGCGTCGCCATTTCTGAGTTCGTTGGGATTGCTGCCGCCGCCGACTTGTTCGGCGTACCGCGCTGGCTGCTGGTACCGGTGGCGGCGCTGTCGCTGTGGGCGCTGGTGGTGTACGGCTCCTACCACACCGTCGAGCGGGTATTCCTGGCATTGACGCTCGGTTTCTTTGCCTACCCCATCGCCGCCATCCTGGCGCGCCCAGACTGGAGCGATGTCGCCCGCGGCGCGTTGGTGCCGTCTGCCAGGGGCGATATCGCCTTCGTACAGTTGCTGATCGCCCTGATCGGCACCACGATCACGCCGTATATGCAGTTGTTCGTGCAGTCATCCGTGGCCGAAAAAGGAACGACTCCGGAGGAACTGAGCAAGGCGCGGCTGGATGTGTGGTCCGGCTCGATCTTCGCCGTGACGATTGCGGCCTTCATCATCATCGCCACCGGTGCGACGTTGCACGCGAACGGGCTGGGTGTGGGCACGGCAGCGGACGCCGCCCGTGCACTGGAGCCGCTGGCCGGCGGGCTGGCCTCGGCGCTGTTTGGTGTGGGGCTGTTCGGCGCCTGTATGCTGGCCGGGGCGGTGCTGCCGCTGACGACCGCCTACTCGCTGTCTGAGGCCTTCGGCTTCGAGAAGGGGATCTCCCGCGGCTTTCGCGAGGCGCCGGCCTTCATGAGCGTCTTCACCGGCCTGATCGTCCTCGGTGCGACGGTGGCGCTGGTGCCGGGCCTGCCCATCATCCCGCTCTTGCTTGCGATCCAAATGGTGAATGGCATTCTTTCGCCGATCATCCTGATCTCGGCGCTGCGGCTCTCGAACGATCCGGAGATCATGGGCATGCACCGCAATGGCCGCGTGTTCAATGCCGTTGCGACCGTCACGGTGATTGTCGTCATCACCCTGACCGTGTTGCTGCTGGCCATGACTATGGCAGGCAGGCTGGGCTAGCCGGCGTCCCCCGGGGCAGTGCATTCGACGTCTCGATGGGTGGAGGAGGCGAGCGCGGAGCGGTTCCGCTGTTGTGTCCTCGATCAGCGTGTCGAGAGGTGCATGGGCGGCTACCACCCACGGTGGATGGCGCGACCAACCGTGGCGGTAGGTGCGTAACCGGCGGTCGCTGGTACGCTGGATGCATGGCTATCGCAACGGAGTGTGCGGCATGAATGGGGATCAGTGGCCCGCCGTGACGGTGTATAGCACCCGCTACTGTGTGGACTGCCGCCAGAGCAAGGCCGTGCTGGAACGGTTGGGTGTGCCGTACCGCGAGGTCGATATCGACGATGACCCCGCTGCCGCTGATGAGGTGCAGCGCCTGAACCGTGGCTATCGCTCCGTCCCCACCATCATCATTGGTGAAGGGACGGTGCTTACCGAGCCGAGCGCCCGCCGGCTCACGGAGGCGCTGCGCGCCGCGGCAGAATAGCCACCGTGCCGGTCAGCGGCCTTCCTCACTGCCGCTCCGCCCGGCGTAACCACTCGTAGGTGAGCACCCCGGCGACGGTGCCGGCAGGGGGACCCACAAAGTAGATCCACTGATGCGCCCAGACGCCGGAGATCAGCGCCGGGCCGAAGCTGCGCGCCGGGTTCATCGATGCGCCGGATGCGGGGCCGGCTACCATCACCTCCAGCAGCACCGTGAAGCCGATGGCCAGTGCCGCCGCGTGCCCGACCGCACGAGCATCGGTGGCCACGGCGGTGATGACGAACATCAGGACGAAAGTCATTAGCACCTCCAGCGCCAGTGCCCGGCCGGCGCTAAGGGCGGGCAGGCTTGCGCCCAGGTGTGCGACATCGCCCCATAGCCAGCGTATGGCCAGGCCGGCCAGCGCAGCCCCACCGAACTGCGCCAGCCCGTAGGGCAGCAGGTCGCGCACGGGGAAGTGCCGCCCGGCGGCGAACGCCAGCGACACGGCTGGATTGAGATGGGCGCCGGTGAGATGGCCCAGGGCATAGACCAGAGCCGTGACCACTAAGCCGGTGGCGATGGCAACCCCGGTGTGACCCAGCGCACCGCGTGTGACCACATCCGAAACGATTGCTCCGGCGGCGATGAACACCAGCACGAATGTCCCGATGAACTCACCCGCGTACCGGGGAAGATGCCTGTGCCAGGAGGAAATGACGCCCATGCGCGGATGGTAACGGGGCGGAGGGAGGAGGGGACAGGGGAGAAGACCGGAGGTTAGGCGGCCGGCGCCGCCTTCGGATGAGAGGCAGCGCCGGCCGGGGGTGGGGAACCTGACGAACCGGGGCCGGCATCGCGCCGGTCCCCGGCTGTCCTCGCCCTGTGTCAGGCTGCCGGGCGGAGCGCTACCGGCTCGCGGTGTGAAGCCGCAGCGGTGTCCAGCACAAAGTGATCGACGAGCTCCCGCAGTTCGGCGGCGGTGGTGGCGAGATCGCGGGCGCGCGCACTCATCTCCTCAACTTGGAGCGACACCGACAGCGCATTCTCGCTCACCGATTGCGAGCTCGCCGTCTGCTGCTCGGCGACGGCTGCCATCGCCTGGATAGCACGCGCCACTTCGGCGGACTGGCCGACCATCTCCTCGGTGGCGGCGCTGTTCTCCTCCACGACTGCGCTGATGGCGTGCATGGAATCGGTCAGCGCCTGCGCGCCTCCGGCCAGGCCCTGAGCGGCGACGGCGATGCCGTTCACCTGGGCGACGGCCTCACCGACGGCCGTGACAATCTCGGCCAGCGCCGCGCCGGCGCCGTCGGCCCGTGTCACACCATCAACGACGCGGCGCGAACCGCTTTCCATCGCCTGCACCGCCTGGCGGGTGCCCGCCCGCACCGCCTCAATCAGGGCCGAGATTGACTTGGTCTCGCGCTGGGAGCGTTCGGCCAGCTTGCGCACCTCGTCTGCTACCACGGCAAAGCCGCGGCCATGCTCACCTGCCCGCGCCGCTTCGATGGCGGCGTTGAGCGCCAGCAGATTGGTCTGCTCGGCGATGTCGTCGATGGTTTCCACCACCGCGCCGATGCGCTCGCCCAGCGTCCCCAGCTCCTCCACGCGGGCGGCCGCCTGTGCTACTTCATCCTTAATCAGCCCCATTCCGGCCACGGTCTCGCGCACGGCGACGGCGCCGCGCTCAGCGGTCTCGCGGGCGCGGTCGCCGGTAGTGGCCACCAACCCGGCGTCCTGCGCGACCTGCTGGACCTCGCCGGCCATCCGCTGGGCGGTGGCAGAGGCGATCTGTACCTGGCCGGCCTGCTCGGTGGCGCCGCGGGCGATACCGTCAATCGCATTGCCCAGATCGTCCATGGTCGTGCTGCCGGCCTGGGCACTCTCGCTGGTTTCCTGCAGTCCCTGAGTCATATCGTGGACGGCAGCCGTGACCTGGGAGACGGCGACGGCAGCCTGCCCGGCAGCGGCGTCCATCTGGCGGCCGGCGCTGTCAACGTCGCCGGCGGCGGCACGGATGCGCCCCACGAGGTCATGCAGGCCAGCGCGGGCGCGCTCATACCCTGTCAGCGCCCGCTGGACGCTCTCGACCAAAGTGTTCGTGACGGCGGCCGTGCGGCCGATCTCATCACCGCTGAACCGGGTGATGGGCTTGGTGACTGGCACCACTTCCACGGTCAGGTCGTTGCGCGCCATCGCCTGGAGGCCGCGCTCCAGGTTGGCGGCGCAGTTCTCAGCCAGCGAGGACAGGACCCGCTGCACATCGCGCACCCCTCTGGTGACGCCGCGGGAGATGGCGAGCGCCGCCACCAGTCCGGCTGCCAGCGCCAGAGCCAGGGCGCCGAGGAGGATGCGCTCAGACGAAGCGGCCTGCGCGGTGACGTGAGACTTTGTCGCGGCGGCAGCCGATCGCTGGATCTCCTCCAGCCGGTTGATGACTTCGATTTCCTGGCCGAGCAGGCGTGCGCCGTCGCCCGAGCGGTAGATTCCCGCCGCGGTGCGCTGCCCCTCTTTTTCCAGCTCCAGCACCTTGGCGCGGCTGGCGAGGTAGGCGCTGTGGGTGGCTTCCCAGGTGGCAAGCTCCTGCTGCTCGGCGGGGAGCAGCGGGCGCGCCCGGAAGGCAGCCAGGTTGTCGTCAATCTGCTTGAGCAGCGCGCCTTCGGTGTCGATGGACTTCTTTTTGTTGTACTCGTCCGCAGTGGCAAAGGCGGCGGCGCCGATGCGGATCTCCTGCACCGCCTGATGCATGCTGCCGAGCCGCACCAGTGGATCGACCCGCTGGTCGTACAGCACCTCGAAGTCTTTGGCGAACTGTGAGGTGTTGCGGTACCCGATGAAGCCGACCACCACCAGGCCAATCAGCGAGATGGCGAAGGTCCCAAGCAGCTTGGCGCCGATGCCAAGACCAGTGAATCGCTGGGTAACGGCCGCCCTGCTGGCCCATGACCTGCCTTTCCACCGAACCCGATTCCGATCTGGTTTGCGCACGTTCTCCTCCACCATCGTGAAACCTCGCCCCACCCTGAACCCCACGCAGTCGTTATCGACACGGTGGCAGGAAGCTTAAGGTGTCAGATGGTTAGGACAATTCCGGAATCTCGGGTTACTGGTCGCGGATGCCCGGAGGCGCCTGGGGAATCTGTGCCTGCCGGATGCGCTGCTGCTCGGCGATGATGTCGAGGATGCGCAGGGCGTCTTCGATGGAGACGCTGCGCTCGAACTCGGCCAGCGCGTTGCGTAGCTCCTCGCGCGAGGCGCCGGGCTGACCTTGCCCAGGCTGGCCCGCTTGTCCTTGCTGCCCCTGCTGGCCCTGCTGGCCCTGCTGTCCCTGTTGTCCTTGCTGGCCCTGCTGTCCTTGCTGGCCCTGTTGCCCTTGCTGACCCTGTTGTCCCTGTTGTCCCTGTTGCCCTTGCTGCCCCTGTTGCCCCTGCTGCTGCTGTTGCTGCTGTTGCTGCTGTTCCTGGCGGCGGGCCTGCTCTTGCTCCTGCTGCGCGGTCATCTTGCGCAAGGCGATCTCGAGATTGACCTTGGCGTCCATGTCATCGCCATTGAGGATCAGGGCGTTGCGGTAGGACTCGTACGCCTCGCGCCACTTGGACTGCTTGGCGAAGTGGTTTCCCAGGGCGTAATACG
>CAUJGQ010000206.1 GCA_963170165.1 Chloroflexota bacterium
CTTCACGTTGCGCCCGCTCACGGCCGGCAGCGTGATGGGCGGCAGGCTCGGGTGCGCGAAGACGCCGGTGTGTTTCCCGACTGCGCGCATCCGGTAGCCAAACAAGTCCAGCAGCATGCGGACGTCGTCGAAGTCATCCTCTGGTGGACGGCGCTAGAAGCGTGCGATCAGCTTGTCATCACGTGACATCCGCGATCCGCATGATACTACTGATAGTACCATCTGACAATGGCGCTGAGCGCCGGGAGCCTGATGGGCGCCTCCCGGCCCGGCGCCGCCCCCACGATCAATCGCGCTGGTGGCGATGGAGGGGCCTCCCCCGTGCCTGCCTGCTTGCCTATGTCCTCCTGCGTTGCTGCCAGCCGCGGGCGGTGCGAATCAGGGCGGGCGGGCCGCCGGTGCGCAGGATGCAGGCGGCTTTGAGGGCGCGGGACCGCCAGCGTTCGGCGGCGGCGGTGGCCTGCACCAGCCGCCAGCTTGCCCCGGCGGCGGCGACATAGCGGCGCTGCTCCGCCTCGATGGCCTGCCGGCCGGCGCGTTGCACTGTTTGCGCCGGGTGGACGCGGTACTCCGCCAGTACGGCATCGACAAAGCGCATCGGCAGGCCGGCGTCAATCAGCCGCTGAATCCAGATAGCGTCGCCGGTGTAGCGCACGGACTCATCGAAGCTGTGCTCCCCACTCAGCAGCGCCTCGCGCCGGGCGAACAGGGCGCAGTGGGAGATGTGGTCCAGGTAGACGAACAGCCGCCGCGGCAGCCGGCCGCTGAGCTGCGTCTGCACCGGTAGCGGGCGGCCGTCAGGGTCAATCTTGCGCCAGCGGCCGTAGATGACCTGGGCGGCAGGGTGGCGGTGAGCGGTGGCCATCGCCTGACGGATGGCATGCGGCGCCAGCAGATCATCGGCGCTGAGGAACAGCACCCACGTACCCCGCGCCGCCCGCAGCCCCTCATTCATGGTGGCGTACTGGCCGCGGTTCTCCCGGCTCCACGCGCGCAGGTGGGGGTAGCGGGCCAGCACCGCCGTGGTCGCGCCGCTGTCGGTGGAGCCGTCATCGATGACGATGTGCTCGACGGCCGGCCAATCCTGCGCGCGCACGCTCTCCACCGTCTCTGCCAGGTAGCGGGCGGCGTTGCGGGCGGGCGTGATGATGCTGACCAGCGGCGTCGCTGTCATCCCTGGTGCAGATACCCCAACACGATCTTGGCCACGGTCTCGCTGACGTTGTCCGCCAGGTACTCGGGTGGGGGCCGCCAGCCGTCGCGCAAGCTGGTGACGGCGCGCACGCAGCGCAGGATCGTCGCCGGTTCCACCCCTGCCAGCATATTGCTCCCGCACTCCAGCGTCTCCGGCCGCTCAGTCACATCGCGCACCGTGACGTTGGGCACGCCGAACAGGGCGCACTCCTCCTGCACGGTGCCGCTGTCGCTCAGCACGCAGAAGGCGTCGCGCTCCAGGGCGATGAAGTCGAAGAAGCCGAACGGTGGCAGGAAGCGGATGCCACCGTCCGCCGCGGTTGCCATGCCGAATTGCGCCATGCGGGCACGGGTGCGCGGGTGGGTGCTGACGATCACCGGCAGGTCATACGCCGCCTGCAGCCGGCCGAGCGCCTCCGTCAGCCCGCGCAGCCGCTCCTCTACGTCCACGTTCTCCGCGCGGTGCATCGTGACCAGGAAGTAGCCCCCAGGGGTCAGCCCCAACTCGGCGTGAATCCGGCTCCTGGCGATCTGTGGTTCGTAGTGCTGGATAACCTCGCGGATGGGGTTACCAGTGACGTAAATGCGCCGCCCCTCGATACCTTCGCGTAGCAGGTTCTGGCGGCTGCGCTCGGTGTAGGGCAGCAGCACGTCGCTGCTGTGGTCGATGACGCGGCGATTGACCTCCTCCGGTACACGGTCGTCATAGCAGCGGTTGCCCGCCTCCATGTGGAAGACGGGGATGCCGGCCCGCTTGGCGACGATCGCGCCGATGCCGCTGTTGGTGTCGCCTAGAATCAACAGCGCGTCCGGCCGCTCTTGTCGGAGCACCGCATCCGAGGCAATCAGCATCCGCCCCAGTTGCTCCCCGACGCTGTCGCCGGTGACGCCGAGGTAGAGATTGGGCGCGCGCACTGCCAGCTCTTGGAAGAACACGTCGCTCAGTGCCGGGTCGAAGTTCTGGCCGGTGTGTACCAGTATGTGCGCGCACTGCCCATCCAGCTTCACGATCACACGCGACAGCCGGATGATCTCGGGGCGGGTACCAAGGATGGTCATCAGGCGCATCGCAAGCAGTGTACCCGCTGCCGCGCACGAGGGTGCAGGCGTCCGGTGTGGTGCGGCCGGCCGGGTACAGGGGAGTGCTGTCCGCTAACCTCCCGGCCCTGCGTGATACGATACGTCGCGGAGGTGGCGCGCCATGCCGGAGACGCCCCAGGACTTGAAGTACTCGAAAGAGCACGAGTGGGTGCGGATGGAGGATGGTGATATTGCCGTGATCGGCATCACCGACTTTGCCCAAGACATGCTCGGTGACATCGTCTTTCTGCAGTTACCGGAGGAAGGGTCGGTCATCGCCCAGATGGCGAAGATCGGCGAGATCGAGTCCGTCAAGTCCGTCTCAGACCTATTCACCCCCGTCTCCGGCGAGGTGACAGCCCGCAACACCGCCGCGATCGACGCGCCGGAGGTGGTGAACAGCGCGCCCTACGGTGATGGCTGGCTGCTGCGCATACGCATGAGCCATCCGGCCGAACTGGAGCAGTTGCTGACGGCGGAGGAGTATGAAGCGCACACCGCGGCCCAAGGCTGATCTGCCCGCCACGGCGCTCCCCATCGTCCATCCCACCCGCACAAACCCCTACATCGCCGCCACCCCCGCTGAGCAGGCGGCGATGCTGGCAGTCGCCGGTGCGCCGTCTCTCGATGCGCTGTTCGCCGATATCCCGGCTGCCTACCGCACCCCGGCGCTGGCGCTGCCGCCGCCGCTGTCCGAGTCGGATCTATGGCGCGAGCTGACGGAGATCGCCCGAGCCAACCAGGCCGCGGGGGAGCGGCCTTGCTTTCTCGGTGGCGGCGCCCGCAAGCACTATGTCCCCAGCGTGGTGGCGCACATCACCGGTCGCTCGGAGTACTACACCGCCTATACTCCCTATCAGCCCGAGATCGCCCAGGGCACGCTGCAAACCGCCTTCGAGTTTCAGTCCATGGTGTGCGAGCTGTCCGGGATGGACGTCGCCAACACCAGCATGTACGACGGCGCCAGCGCCCTGGCTGAGGCCTGCCTGATGGCGGTGCGCCTCACCGGCCGCACGCGCGTCGCCGTGCTTGATACCGTCCACCCTGCGGCTATCGCCACGGTGCAGACGTATACGCTCGGCCCAGGCATCCTCGTCGATATCGTGGCGGACGCCGCCGCGTTGACGGCCGAACATGCCTGCCTCGCTGTCCAGCAGCCGAACTTCCTTGGTGAGCTGGAGCAGGTGCACGCCCTGGGCGAGGCGGCGCACGCGGCCGGGGCGCTGTACATCGTCAGCGCCGATCCGCTGTCGCTGGGGCTGCTGGCCACCCCCGGCAGCTACGGCGCCGATATCTACGTGGGCGATGCCCAGCCATTGGGCGCGGGGCTGAGCTTCGGCGGGCCATCCGCCGGACTGTTCGCCTGCCGGGAGCAGTACGTTCGCCAGATGCCCGGGCGCATCGCCGGCCGGACGCAGGACACGGCCGGGCGAACGGCGTACGTGCTCACCCTACAAACGCGCGAGCAGCATATCCGCCGCGAGCGCGCCACCAGCAACATCTGTACCAGCCAGCAACTGCTTGCCCTGGCCGCCACGGTCTACCTGGCCGCCACTGGCCCCCACGGTCTGCGCCATATCGCCGAGCTGTGCTACCACAAGGCGCACTACCTGGCCGCGGAGATTGCCCGCCTGCCCGGCTGGAGCGTGGGGAGCGGGGGAAAGCGGGAGTTTTTCTGCGAGTTTGTGGCGCGCGGGCCGCTGGCGCCGGCAGAGGTGAACCGGCGGCTGCTGGAGCAGGGCATCATCGGCGGGCTGGCGATAGGCGATGCGCTGCTGCTCGCCGCCACGGAGATGAACCCCCGTGCCGAACTAGATGCACTGGTGGCGGCGCTGGCGGCGATGCGCTCACCATGAACCGCCGGGCGCGGTGCTGTGCTGGGAGGGCCATGACCCATCGCCCGCTCAAGCACCGGGCCGCCGCGCACACCGGCCGCAGGCGGCGGGCATGCATCCTCGTCATGGCCGTCTTTCATTCCCTCGCGGGTATGACTGGCGCAAGCCTGGCGCTGAGCCACCTGCGCTGGTGGCGATGGCCGCGGACATCCTGACCGGCCGGACTGAGCGCAACAGCACGAAAGCCGTCCGCACCAACGCCTGAGTGATCGGGCGTGTGGCCGCGCGCGGGCTGCCCCGTCTTCCCGCATTTCGCCGGACGGCGTGACGGGCTGACTGGTTGGTAGCTCGGTTGTGCTGCCTGACAGACGGCGCACCGCCGGCCGTGCATGGTGAGGGTAGCGGGACGGCCCGCGGGCGCGATCCCGCGGGGAGGTGCGTCATGAAAGCGCTCGTTGTGTATGACACGCTGCATGGCAACACCCGCGCGATTGCGCACGCCATCAGCGAGGGGCTGGCGGCTACCTGCGAGGTGCAGGTGATGCCGGCGGCGGAGGCGGCGCCGTTTCCCGCGGATAGCGCGCTGCTCGTCATCGGCGGTCCCACCCACGGCCGCGGCATGAGCCCGGCAATGAAGGTGCTGATGGGCACCCTCGGCCGCGGCACGCTCACCGGCGTGGCGGCTGCCACCTTCGACACCCGCTTCAAGATGCCGCAGTGGCTGGCCGGCTCGGCGGCCGACGTGATCGCCACGCGGCTGGCCGCAGCAGGCTGCGTTATGGTGACGCCGCCGGAGTCCTTCTTTGTTAAGTTCGGTGAGAAGGGGCCGCTCCTGGCCGGCGAAGAGCAGCGGGCGCGGGCCTGGGGTGCGACGCTGGCGGCCGCAACCACCCCGGCACCGGTAGCGGTCTGAGCGGCCGGCCCTTCACCCGCTGTCCGCTCACGGCGTGGGGCAGGTGACGCCGAGATGGGCGGCGGCGGCGCGTAGCTGGGTATCCGGCGTGCGGCAGGGGTCGAGCGCACCGGGCTCGGCGCGGACGGGGAAGACCGGGCGCGTCCCCTGGGGCAGCTTCACCGTAATGGCCGGGGTGACCCCGCGGCCGCGCAGTGGCTCGCCCGCCGGCGTCAGCCACTCCTCCACCCCCAGTAGCAGGGCGGAGCCGTCGGGCAGGCCGAAGGTACGGAGCACGGTGCCGGTGCCGTAGGTCTTGTCCCCGGCGGCGGCGGCGCGGCCATGGTGGATAAGAGCGGCGGCGGTCACCTCGGCGGCGGATGCACTGCCACCATTGACCAGCAGGACCAGCGGCAGATCGGTGCGGGGGGCGTCCTGCTTGACACGGGTGGTGTCGCGGTCGCCGGAGCGGTCCCGCTCGATCAACACCACGCCCTCGCGCAAGAACCGGCTGGTGACCTCGACCGCCTGCTCCAGCAGGCCGCCGGGGTTATCGCGCAGGTCCAGCACGATGCCACGGGCGCCGGCCTGCTTGGCGCCGGCCAGCGCCCGATCCAGTTCCTCGGCGGCGTCCTCGCCGAACTGGCTGATGCGGATGTGTGCCAGGCCGCTGTCTGCCAGCAGCGCCCAAGTGACGAAGGGGACGTGGAAATCCTCGCGCCGGAGCTCGACCTCATAGGTGGCGCCATCGGCACGGCGGAGGGTAGCGCGGAAGGTGCTGCCGGTTGGGCCGCGCAGCCGCTCGCCGAGCCCGCTGAGGCTGAGGGCAGAGACATCCTCGCCATCGATGCTGAGGAAGCGTTCACCTGCGCGCAGCCCAGCACGTTCGGCGGGAGAGCCGGGATAGACGGTGACGATGACCGGCTGCCCGTCGCGCTCGGCCATCTCCACGCCGATGCCGGTGACGGTGCCCTCGAGGCCGCGGCGTTCGCGGCGGCGCTCTTCGGCGGTGAGAAAGCGGGAGTGGCCGGTGTCGCCCAGCCCATCAATCATGCCGTCGATGGCGTCATACACCAGTTGCCGGGGGGCGGCCTGCTGCTTCTCAACATAGTTGTCGTGGGTAATGCGCAGCGCGGCCTCGAACACCGCTAGGTCATCGGCGGCGTCACCCAGCCGCACCCGCTCCACCACGCGCACGGACACCGCGCCCAGCACAAAGGCGATGAGCAGCGCCGTGGCTCTGAGCAACCGGGAGCGCTTCACCATCTCAGTGTACCGGCAAGCCGCATCCGGGGAGCCGGCTCCCGCAGTGGCACCGAGGGAACGGAATCCCGCCCCCTGCCCTCGTGAACCCCCTTGCGCTGGGGAAACCCGAGCGCGACGCCGGTTGAACGTCGCTACGCCGGGACGGGGAGAGCGTGGCCTGTGGTTCCAGATACGGGACCTTTGGCCGGGGCGTCTGCAGCAGGGCTATGCTACGCTTCCCGAATACCACCCCTCCCCCTATCCGGATATGGCCGAGCCCGTGAGGTTGTGCATGCGTGTGCCCCTTCCCCGTCAGATGCAGGTGCTCTATAACCGCAACTTCCGGCTGTACTGGCTGGGACAGCTCGTCTCGCTGACAGGCACCTGGATGCAGGGGGTGGCTCAGGGTTGGGTGCTGCTCGAGGTGCTGGGCAAGTCGGTGGCGGCATTGGGCATCGTCAACTTCGCCATGTCTGCCCCATCGCTGTTGCTGATGCTGCACGGCGGCGTCGTGGCCGACCGCTGGGAGCGGCGCAAGGTGATGATCGTCACGCAGCTGGTGCTGGCGGTGCTGGCGCTGGTCATGGGCCTGATGCTGGCCGGTGGCTCGCTGACGTACGGATTGCTGCTGGCAGTGACAGTGTTGATGGGCGTGGCCGTCGCCTTTGACATGCCCGTGCAGCAAGCGATGACGCCCGACCTGGTGGCGCCGCAGGAGATCCCCCAGGCCATCGCCATGAACCAGGTGATCTTCAACGGCTCGCGCCTGCTGGGGCCGGGCGTGGCCGGAGCGGCGCTGGCGCTGCTCAGCCTGCCGGCGCTGTACTTTCTGAACGCGCTCAGCTTCCTGGCCGTCATCGCCTCGCTGGTGTTGATCCGCCTGCCTGCCGGCCATGGCCGGGGTGGGGCGCATGGCTCGATGTGGGAATCACTGCGGGAGGGTCTGGGCTATGTCGCCCGCGAGCGGATGCTGCGGCAGCTGTTCTTGGTGATGGCGCTGTCGGTGATGTTCGTGTTTCCGGCGATGGCGGTGCTGCCCGCCGGCTACGTCAAAGAAGAGCTGGACATGGGGCCGGGCACCATCGGCTTCCTGATGGCCGTCTCCGGCGGCGCCTCGATGCTGGGCGCCTTTGCCATGCTGTGGGTGCCGGTGCGCCGCCGCGGGCTGGTGATGGCCGGCGGCGTGGTGCTGGCGGCGGCAGCCATGGCGACGATGGCTGGCTTCCCCAACGTGTGGGTGGCAGCCGTTGCCACGGGTTCAATCTCCGTCGGCTTCTCGCTGTTCGCCGGGCTGAACGCCACCACCGTGCAACAGATCGTGCCGGGCCACCTGCGCGGCCGGGTGATGAGCATCTCCGGGCTGATGTTCAGCGGCGTGATGCCGTTTGCGGGGTTGATCGTCTCCTTCGCGGTGGATGGCGCGGGCTTCGGTCCCGTCTATGCCGTGTGCGCGGCGCTGTACCTGCTCACGGCCCTGCCGCTGTTGTTCTCCTCCGGCATCATGGGCTTTGTCCCGCCGGCGCAGCCGGATCCCGGCCATGCGCACGCACATCCGCAGCCGGCGGCAGCCGCAGCGGGTGCGGTCCGCTAGGAACGCAGCGCCGCCAGCAGCGCTTCTGGTTCCTCCAGCGAGACGACGATCCGGCGGCAGCTGAGCGGCAGCAGGCAAAACCGCACCCGGCGGGGCGCGTCCAGCACCAGTTCCACCGTCCCAGCCAGGGCGCCGGTGAGAGCCACGGTCTTGCCGGCGCCCAGCCGCCAGCCCAGCCCGCCGTACCACGGCCAGCGCGTCCGCTGCGCCTGGACGATGGCGGAGCGCGGGAGATCGGCCACGAACAGGGGACCAAAGCGCAGCCGCACGGTGTCGCCGTCCAGCTCTACGAATGAGCGGGAGGACGTGCCGCCCAGCACTGTCAGCAGGGGGCGCATCCACCACACCCGGCGAATACGGAACCGCCGCGCCGCGCTATCCATAGAAGACTCCTTTCCCCCTGTGTGCCCGCAATACCCATCGTAGCCTTTTCCACAGCGTGGTTTACACCGTAGAATCGGCAAGGAGGGCGCCGTCTTCGCCCGAAGACGGTCGCGCGGCGTTGGGTGGGCCCGGCGTCGCTGGTCAATGCCTGTGAGAGCTGCACACCCGACGGCCGGGCAGGCGCGCCGTCTGCACTGGCTGTTGCCGCCCCTGGGTCGGGGACAGACGGCAACGCTGGTGCTGGCGGGCCTGTTGCTGGAGGCGGTGTTCGTCTTCGGCTTCTTGTGGCCGCTGTCCATCTGGCGCAACCCCGAGGTGGTGCCCGACGCGCATCCGCTGGCCACCGTGCTGGGGCTGCATCCCGCTGGGGCGCTGCGCTTCGGCGTGCCGGTGGTGGCGGGATTCGCGGTGCTCGCGCTGGCCGTTTGGGCGGCGCGCGGGCTGCACGGCCGGGCCACCTGGTTGATCGTCCTGGGTGGCACGGCCATCTTCGCCGCCACCCTGATCCCCATCAACCCCGTTGGCGCGCAGGATATCTATCACAACGCTGCCGACGCTCGCACCTTCGTGCGGTACGGAGACAATCCCAACGTCCTCCCGCCCAACGCCTTCCCCGACGACCCGTTCTATCCGCATGTCGTCGCCTGGCAGGATTTTGCCTCGGTCTACGGCCCGGTGTGGTATGCCGTCTCCGGGATGGCTGTGCCGTTCGCCGGCGATGGGCTGTGGGGCAATGTCATCGGCCAGAAGGTGATCGCCGCTTGGTTCCTGCTGGGAACGACGCTGCTGACGATGCTGGTGGCGGGGCGGATCCGCCCGGGAGCGGCGCCGGCGGCCGGGGTGCTGGTGGGGTGGTGTCCGCTGACGCTGTTCGAGACGGCGGGCAACGCCCACAACGATGTGGTGATGGTGTTCTTTGCGCTGGCGGCGCTGTATGCCGTCACCCGCCGGTGGTGGCTGGCGGTATTTCCGCTGCTCGCGTTATCGGTGGCGGTCAAGTATGTGCTGGTGCTGCTCGGGCCAGTCCTGCTGCTGTGGATGCTGCGCCGCCACGATATCCCCCGGCGGCAGATCATGCTGTCACTGGCGCTGGGCGCCCTCACCGGCATCGCCGTCTACATCCCCTTCTTCACCGGCGTGGAGACCCTCGCCAACTTCCAGCGGCAGGCGGGCTTCAACACCTCCTCACCGAGCGCGCTGCTGGACACGATCTTCATCGTCCGTCTGGATCTGGACCAGAACGCCGCGCTCAGCCTGACCAAGCTGGTGGTGTCGCCGCTGTTCTTCGGTGCGTACGGCGTGCTGCTGTGGCGCATCCGCCGCGATGCCGGGTTGGTGCAGTTGGTGCGTTCCAGCTTCTGGGCGGTGTTCTTGCTGCTCGCCATCGCCACCTGGTGGTACTGGCCGTGGTACGTGGTGTTTGTGCTGCCGCTGGCGGCGCTCCATCCCGGCTCGCGCATCGCGCTGGTGGGCGGGGCGCTGGCTGCCTGCTCGATGCTGATGTACATTCCCTACTTCTGGCTGATCGCAGAAGACTGGGTGCTCCACCAGACGATGACTGCCATGACCGCCTTCACCATCCCCATCCTGCTTGCTCTCGCCCCCCGTCTGCCCCGCCGCACGCCGGCCACCGAGCCCGTTCCGGCCCTAGCCGGAGACTAACGAGCGGCCGGCGGGGCACGGTGGCCCCCTCATGCGTCATCCGGGCGAGTGGTGGTGTGCGTGCTCAGCGTGATGATGCTGGTGCTGCAGCTCTTCCAGCGAGGGGCCCTCAGTGGTTGGGCCGAGCGCGACGACCCCGCCGAAGGTGCGGCGGGCGCCGGGGTGGCCGTTGGGGCACGTGGCCGGCGCGCCGCTTTCGCTCATCGGCCGCACCCGTTCAAACGCGACTCCGCACACATTACACACATACGGATAGCGCGGCATGACGGTGCTCCAGAAATGACGGATGGGGCCCGGCAACCCGCCTGACCCCACCAGTAGTATCGCATGGGCGGCGGGCGCTGCCAACGGCCCAACGTCCCGTTGTGGCGCGCGCTGAACCGCTCGTATCCTCCTGATCGATGACGGCAGAAACGCAGACACGTACCGCTACCGCTGAGGCGGAGGCCGAGCACACGCCGGCGGCGATCATCGCGGCGTTGCGCGCTGATGTGCTGGCCGGGGTGCCGTGGTTCCGGGCACTGCTCGCCGCGGCCGGCCGCTGGCGGCTGCCCGCCGAGCGAGTGGATGGCCGCCAGTACACGTACCTCGTCGGCGGGGAGGCGTTCGACTGGCTGCTCCTGGCCGAGCGGCTGGCCGACGAGCTGCATGACCTGGTTCCCGAGCCGGAGCGCGAGGCGCTGGTCACCTACGGCCACGCGCCGGAGGGAGAGCCGCTTGATCCGGAGGAGTTTCGGCAGCTGATTGGCCCGGCCAAACACCGTGCCCACCTGAACTACTGGTACGGCGTGGTGGTAGAGGAGGCGCTGCAACTGGCGGTGGAGCAGGACGCGCATAAGGAGATCCGTTGCCGCGTCTGGGGCAACGACCGGCGCGTGGATGAAACCGTCTTCGAGCGCATTTACGGCCGCCCGCGCGAGACCATGCTTGCGGAGTTCCGCACCGAGCGAGGCCTGCCGCAGTCCGGCGTGATTGGTCTGGTGGAGCTGCGCGAGTTCACGTACTGGCTGTTCAAGTATCGCGTAAAACACCTGGACCCCGCCCGCGTCGCCTCAGACACCCGCCGCGGCCTGGCGCAACTTGCGGCGCTAGAAGCGCTCCGCCGCCCGCCCGCAGCGGCCGCTTCCGCCGCGGGCACGCACGACGGCTGGGAACATCGATAAACCGCATCGACAGGATAAGCCGCTGCAGCAGCGGCCGGCGCTCACCCGTGGCCCTCTCTCCACGGCGGAGAAGGGGAGTAACGTTTCCTGTCCCCTCTTGCCCGCATTGCCCCACGGGCGCTGTCGATGAAACACTGGGTACGGGCGATCTGCCCCTGGGAGCGGCGGTGTGAGCGACGTGCTGGTGACGCTGGATGAATCGGCCATTGCCGAGGCGGTGTTGCCCCACGCGGCGGCGGTCGCGGCGGCGCTGGGCGCGCGCGTCCGGCTGCTGTCCGTCGTCGAGCCGGAGCCGCGCGGCCTGACCAGCCGCTCGGAGCGGGTGGCGGCAGAGCAGGAAGCGGCCGCCCACGCCCGCCTCGCCCAGCGCCAGGCCAGCGCTGCCGCCTGGTTACAGGCGGCCGGTCTCGATCTCACCCAGGTGATCCTGACAGGTTCGCCGGTCGATACCATCCTGGCCGCGGCCGCCGCACCGGAAGTGACGCTGGTGGCGCTGACCACCAACGGCCGCGGCGGGCTGGAACGCTCGGGCATCGGCAGTGTGGCGGACAAAGTGATGCGCCTGGCTGAGCGGCCGGTGCTGCTGGTGCGGCCGCCCTACGTGCCCGTGCCTCGCCACCGGCTGGCGCTGCGCCAATTGCTGGTACCGCTCGATGGCTCTGCGCTGGCCGAATCAGCCCTGGACCTCGCAGTCAAGCTCGCCACGGCCGCCGGCGCCTCACTGACGCTGGTGCGGGTGGAACCCTGGCGGGCCGAAGGGCTGGCCGAGCCGGGCAGCGCCGCGCATCCCGAGCTGGCCGCGGCCGATGCTGCCGCTCACGAGCAGGCGGCCACCTACCTGGAGGGTGTGCGCGCCCGGCTGCCGCAGCCACTCCCCAGCGAGTGCGTGGTGCTGCGTGGCCGCGCCGCTGAATCAATCACCGGCTTCGCCCAGCACGAGCGGATCGACCTGACGGTGATGACCAGCCACGGCCACGGCGGCCTGCGCCGGGCCATTCTCGGCAGTGTCGCCGACCGCGTCATCCGCGCCGGCGCCGCCACCCTCCTCATCCGCCCGCAAACCGCAGATTAGCGCTGTCCAGAGGAGGGGGCTCCCGGGCGCCGCACCGCGCTAGTACTTCGAGACGTTCTCCTCTTCCATGTGGCCGGTGACGAGGTAGATGACGCGCTCGCAGATGTTGGTGGAGCGGTCACCGATGCGTTCGAGGTTGTGCGCGGTCCACAACTGATACGTCAGCACCTTGGCGGACTGTGGCTCCATCAGCATCCGGCCGATCACCTCGGCGTAGTTCGCGTCGTAGAGCGCATCGAGGTGGTCGTCGTCGTGGCAGATCTGGCGGGCCAGCTCGACATCACGGTCGATGAAGGCGGTGATGCTGCGGTGCATCATATCGATGCCGGCATCGGCCATCTCACTCAGCCGCCCGAGGGGCGGTAGTGATTGCTCGCCCAGCATCAGGCTGATACGGGCGATGCCCTCAGCGTGATCGCCGATACGCTCCAGTTCGGTGGCGATGTGTATCGCGGCCACCAGCACGCGCAGGTCAATCGCCATCGGTTGTTGCGTGGCGATCAGGTACACGGCCCGGTCCTCGATAGCGAAGCGCCGGCGGTTGATGTCGCGGTCCCCGTCCACCACCTCGCGCGCAAGTGCCAGATCCCGCCGCCGCAATGACTCCATCGAGCGGCGAATGGCCTGCTCGGCCAGGCTGGCGACATCGAGGATGTCGTGCCGCAACTCCAACAACGCCTTGTCAAACTGGACGCGTGTCATGGTGAGCGCTCCGCTTCGCTACGCGCGGCATCCGGCCGAGGACCACCGGCTGCGACCTGCTGCCCCGTTACCCGAACCGGCCGGTGATGTAGTCCTCCGTCCGCTTGTCCTTGGGAGTGGTGAACAGCGTATGGGTGGGGCCGAACTCCACCAGACGGCCGCGGACTCTCTCGTCGGAGAGCATGAAGGCGGTGTAGTCGGAGACGCGCGCCGCCTGCTGCATGCTGTGCGTGACGATGATGATCGTGTAGCTTTCGGCCAGTTCGCGCATCAGGTCTTCGATCTTGAGGGTGGCAATCGGGTCCAGCGCCGAGCAGGGCTCGTCCATCAAGATGATCTCGGGCGAGACGGCGATGGCACGGGCAATACACAGCCGCTGCTGCTGGCCGCCGGACAGTGCCAGCCCGCTTTTCTTCAGATCATGCTTGACCTCGTCCCACAGCGCCGCCCGCCGCAGCGAAGCCTCGACCAGCTCCTCATGCCCGCCGCGATAGCCGTTGATCTTGGCGCCGAACAGGATGTTCTCGCGGATGGAGCGGGGGAAGGGATTGGGTTTCTGGAACACCATCCCCACCCGGCGGCGCACCTCTACCGGGTCCACGCTCCTGGCGTAGATATCGGCGCCGTCAATCGTCACCCGCCCCTCGATACGCACGCCGGGGACGAGGTCGTTCATGCGGTTGATGGAGCGCAGCAGCGTGCTCTTGCCGCAGCCGGAAGGGCCGATCAGCGCGGTGATCTTGTTGCGGGGAATGGTCAGCGAGACGCCGGTCAACGCCCGAAACTTGCCGTACCACAGGCTGAGGTTCTGCACCTCGACCACGGGGTCGGTGATATCCAGGTCGTGATACTGGGTGGCGGGCGCCTCCGCGGTGAGGGTGGAGGGCTCACGCACCCCCGCCGTTTCGGTGGTCAGCTCCGGGCGCGGGTCGTGGGTTGGGATGATCGTCATCGCGCGTCCTTAGTACCGCCGGCGCAGGCGCTGGCGCAGATAGATCGCGACGGAGTTGAGCAGCAGCAGCACGGCCAGCAGCACGATGATGCCCGCCGCTGCCAGGTCATGAAACTCCGCCTGAGGCTTGCTTGTCCAGTTGAAGATCTGGATGGGGAGCACGGTGAACCGGTCCAGCGGGTTTTCCGGTACGAACGGCACGTACGTGAGCGCGCCGAGGGTGACCAGCGGCGCTGTCTCGCCGATGGCGCGGGAAGCGGCAAGGATGTTGCCGGTGAGGATACCGGGAAATGCATACGGCAAGACGTGGTGCCACACCGTCTGCGAGCGGGTGGCGCCCAGCGCATAGGAGGCGTCGCGCACACTGCCGGGCACGGCGCGGATCGCCTCCCGCGTGGCGACGATGATGATCGGCAGCACCAGCAGCGCCATCGTCATCGCCCCCGCCAGCACGCTGCGCCCCAGTTCCATCCACCGCACAAAGAAGGTCAATCCCAGCAGGCCGTAGATGATGGAAGGTACGCCCGCCAGGTTGGCGATGTTGATCTGGATAAACTGGGTCAGCCAGTTGTCTTTGGCGTACTCCTCCAGGTAGATAGCGGCCATCACGCCCAGCGGCAGGGCGATGAGGATGGTGAAGACCATCATGTAGGCGGTGCCGGCGAGGGCGGCCTTGAGCCCGGCACGGGCGGCGAAGCGTGAGTCGAAGCTGGTGAGAAACCCCCAGCTCAGCCACGGCAGCCCCCGCCCCAGCACATCCGCCACCAGGAAGGCGAGCGTGCCCAGCGCCACCACCACGCTGAGCAGGCCCAGCACGACGATGATTGCTCCCCGTACCCGCCGCGCCGCCAGCGACGGAGAAAACAGGGACCGGGCAGCGGTGCTCACGTGCGGTGTCATGGTCAACCACTCCTCGCGGGGCCCCTCACGCGCTGCGCCCGCGACCCTAGCAGGGGCCGCGGCCTCACTCGTACACCTCGCGGTAGCGACGGACGAACCAATGGGAGAAGACGTTCATGCTGAAGGTGAGCAAGAACAGCGCCGCTCCCACAGCGAAGATAGTGAGATAGCTAAGCGAGCCGTAGGGTGTGTCACCCAGGCTGACCTGGACAATGTAGGCCGTCATCGTCTCGACGGGCACGCGCGGATCCAGCGTCAGCGTGGGGTTCATGCCGGCGGCGATGGCAACGATCATCGTTTCGCCGACGGCGCGGGACAGCGCCAGGATCACGGCAGCGACGATACCGGAGAGGGCGGCAGGTACGACTACCTGCACAGCCACCTCGGCCCGCGTCGCTCCCAGGCCAAAGGCGCCCTCGCGCAGGGCGTTGGGCACCGCGTTCATCGCATCCTCAGAGAGCGAGGCGATCAGAGGGATGATCATGATGCCCATGACGATACCGGCCGACAGCGAGTTGAACGTTGACAACCCCGGCACGAAGTTCCGCAAGAAGGGGGTGACCACCACCAGGGCAAAGAAGCCGTACACCACCGTTGGCACGCCCGCCAGAATCTCCAGCGCCGGCTTGATCACGTCGCGGGCGCGGCGCGATGCAAACTCGGAGAGGTAGATGGCGGCCAGGAGCCCCAGCGGGACAGCGATGCCGAGCGCAATGGCCGAGGTGAGCAGTGTCGCGGTGAGCAGCGGCAGGATGCCGTATTCCTTAATCGAGAACAGCGGCGTCCACTTGGTGTCGGTAAGAAAGTCAATCACCGACACTTGGCTGAAGAACTTAGCGGCATCCACCCCCAGGGCCACGACAATGCCGAGCGTGGTGAAGATGCCGATTGCCGCTGCCAGCCCCAGCACCCCTGCTACCGCCCGCTCGCGCAGGTCGCGTGCCCGGTTGCGCCGGAACGGCTGCCGTCCGGGAAGCGGTCCCGCCGTCCGTTGCCCGTCATTCATCATACGTCTCCGGGGGGCTCACCCTCGCCCGCACCCTCGTACGCCGGCGAAAGAGGGTGAGCGCTGGTCTCTAGTCGGTCTTGCCGAGATACCGCTCCAGCGTGGCGCCGACCTCGGCGCCGTGGGGGAACATAGTGCCCGTGACGCCCGCCGCTGCACGCTGGGCGGCCGCCTGGTACACCGTGTCCTCCAGCGGTACATAGCCCACTTCGCGGGAGGCAATCAGCGGGGTGTAGCTCGTGCTCAGGTAGTACTGCACAAACGCCGCCACCTCAGGCCGGGCCAGCGCCGTGGCTTTGACATAGATGAAGATCGGGCGGGAGAGCGGCTGATACGTGCCGTTCTTCACCGTTTCCTGTCCCGGCAGCACGCACCGGCCGTTGCCGCTATCGATCGCCACCGGCCGCACCTTGCCGGCGTTCTCCATCAGGTAGGCCAGGCCGAAATAGCCGATGGCGGCGTCATCGCCGGAGACGCCAGAGACGAGCACATTGTCGTCCT
>CAUJGQ010000207.1 GCA_963170165.1 Chloroflexota bacterium
GAGGGTGTACATCTTCATCAGCGGTGTCATGGCGGCGGTATCGCCGAAGTCATAGGCAAACTCACCGCGCGTCAGGCTGGGGCAGGACTCCGGCTCGACGGCGACGAACCGGATGTTGCGCCCCTCGGTCAGGCGCTGGCGCAGGAAGGGGAAGGCCAGGCCGGCGAAGTTGGAGCCGCCGCCGACGCAGCCGATGACGACGTCCGGCGCCTCGCCGGCCAGTTCCATCTGCTTGATCGTCTCCTCGCCGATGATTGTCTGGTGGGTGCACACGTGGTTGAGCACGGAGCCAAGCGCGTACTTGGTGTCGTCACGCGTGGCAGCGTCTTCTACCGCCTCGGAGATGGCGATGCCTAGGCTGCCGGGAGAGTCCGGGTCAGCATCGAGGATCATCCGGCCGGCACGGGTATCGGCGCTCGGGCTGGCCACCACCTGGCCGCCCCACATCTGCATCATCGAGCGGCGGTAGGGCTTCTGCTCGTAGCTGACCTTGACCATGTACACCTTGAGTTCCAGGCCAAAGAGATTGGTGGCGAAGGCCAGGGCACTGCCCCACTGGCCGGCGCCGGTCTCGGTGGTGAGGCGCGTCACCCCCTCCTGCTTGTTGTAGTAGGCCTGCGGCACCGAGGTGTTCGTCTTATGTGAGCCTGCCGGCGACACCCCCTCGTACTTGAAGTAAATGTGGGCCGGGGTGTCAAGCGCCCGCTCCAGCCGGACCGCGCGCACCAGCGGCGTCGGCCGCCACAGCTTGTAGACCTCACGCACCTCGTCGGGAATGTCGATATAGCGGTCCTGGGAAACCTCCTGCTTGATCAGTTCCATCGGGAACAACGGCGCCAGCGCCTCCGGGCCGAGTGGTTCATGCGTCGCCGGGTGGAGCGGCGGCGCCATCGGCACCGGTAGGTCAGCGGCGATGTTGTACCAACGGCGCGGGATGTCAGCTTCGGGCAGCAGGATCTTGGTGTCCACGTCAACCTTCCCTTCAGTTCTGCCGGAAATAGAAAAAGCCCCTCCGCCCATCCGAGGGGCGAGGGGATACTCGCGGTGCCACCCTGGTTCGCCGTCGTTCGCCCTGCGCGGGCACACTCCGGCCTTGTGGTCCGGGCGTGCGCCTGCTCAGGCAGGCATCAGGCCCGTGGCTCTGGTAACGGCGCCATCCCGGCAACGCCTACTGGGACCCATGGTCCGTTCGGGCTGCGGCTCCCGGGGCCATTCACACGGGGCGGTCGCGCCGGTTCCCACCCTCCCGGCTCTCTGCAGCGCCGCAGTCCGTCCTACTCGTCCCGCTCGTAGCCTGTCTATCTTCGATTGTACGCGTGGGGGTACCGTAGCAAGCATCGCAAGAAGGTGTCAAGCGAGCCGGTTCCGGGGATGTCTGCGGAAGGGCCTGTTTGGCGGCTGAGGGGACAGTAAGGCTCGGGCTGGTCCAACGGTCGATGGCCCCGGTCGATCATCTCCGGCTACCGGCTAACCACCTACACCACCACTGGCATCCGCCCGATGCGACGCTTCTCCGCCTGCATAATGGCGTGCAGGGTCCAAACGGTCTCATCAACGCGGCCGGCTTCGTTGATCACGAGGTAGTCGAATTCGCGGACACGGGCCAGCTCATCGCGGGCAGTGGCCAGGCGGCGCTGGATTTCCGCCTCGGTCGCCGGACGCTCCGGGTTGCGGATGCGTTGTTCAAGGTCGGCGAAGGCCGGTGGCGCCATAAAGATCGAGAGCACGCCAGGGACCTTGGCGCGGACGGTGGCCGCCCCTTGCACTTCCGGTGGCACGATCACGTCCTCGCCGCGGGCAAGTGCCGCGCGGATCATCGCGCGCGGAATACCGTACCACGCCATTCCGTGGACAAAGGCGTGCTCGAGCAGCTCGTCTTGGGCAATCCACGCGTCGAACGTCTCGGTGGAAACGAAGTGGTACTCGCGGCCGTCGACCTCGGTGAGGCGCGGTGGGCGGGTCGTGGCGGTAATGCCGATGTGGTACGGCAGCTCGAGCTCGCGCATCCGGCGCAGGACCGTGGTCTTGCCCACGGCGGCGGGGCCGGTGAGCACCACCAGGAGCGGCGCGCCGTAGCCCTCGGGCACCCACGGCGGGCGGACCACGCTACTCTCCGTCATTATCCTGCTGGATGAGCCGGGCCGGCCCGGAGGGGCCGCGGTTGGCGGCAACCCGGCCGGTGATGGTTTCTGGGGTAATCGCGGCCAGGACGATGTGTCCGCTGTCCATGATCAGGACGGCCTTGGTCCTGCGGCCGCTGGTCATATCGACGGTCAGGCCCTTCTGCTTGCCCTCTTGGATCAGGCGCTTGGTGGGGGCGGAGTTGGGCGCAACAATCGCAATCACGCGGTTGACCGCGAGCACGTTGCCAAACCCAACGTGGATCAGTTCTGTATTCATGCAGGATGTCACCTTCTCCACGTGGCGATACGGCCGGCGAGTGCGCCTGCTCGCCTCACGCAGGCTATCGTATCAGCGCGCCTGCGCTCCACTCCTGTTAGTCCTCGTCGTCATCCAGCACGCCACGCCGGCCACGGCTACCGCGTTCCATGTCCTTCTCGAACTTCTCGACGCGCGAGGACAGCAGCCCGCCAAGTAGCATGCTGCTCATTGCATCCTTCGCGGACGGCGCCTCGGCCAGCGGCTGCCGCTTCTTCCAGTCACCGGCGACGAAGGCATCACGCTGCAACTGCGTCTCGCTGAACTGGCGGAACAGGCTCTTGCGGTTTTCCTGCATCAGATCCCGTAGCCGCTGCAGTTCGACGATGAAACGGTCGATCCAATGCCCCACCGCATCCACGTTGGTCGCCATGATGTCATGCGCCATGCGCGGATCGCCGGAAGCGAGCCGCGTCATGTCTTTGAATCCCGATGCGGCCAGCGGCGCGATGTCGTCCCAGGACGGACTCTGGCGCACCAGTGAGAACAGCGCTGCCGACATCATCAGGGGCAAGTGCGAAATGGCGGCGACGTACTGGTCGTGCTCGTCTGCGTCCACGAACAGTGCTTCGGCGCCGGCAATGGTGATC
Organism: Chloroflexota bacterium; assembly: GCA_963170165.1. Taxonomy (GTDB): domain Bacteria; phylum Chloroflexota; class Dehalococcoidia; order CAUJGQ01; family CAUJGQ01; genus CAUJGQ01. The sequence continues at coordinate 3,030 of CAUJGQ010000207.1, forward strand.
AGACCGATCACGGATTGGACCGCCGCTTCATTGGCGCGGGCTGAGGGTACCACCGCCCACGTCTTCCCCTGGAACAGCCCGGCCTCGGCGTTCTTGATGCCTTGCTGCTCTTTGCCGGCCATGGGATGACCGCCGACGTAGCTGACGCCGGCCGGCAGATACTCCCCGGCCCAGCGCGCCGGGAGCGCCTTCGTGCTGGCAGTGTCCGTGACAATCGCGCCCTCACTCAGATGCGGGCCGATGTCCTCAAATACCTGGCGAACCGCCAGCGGCGGCGCGGCCACAATCACCAAGCGCGCGCCGCTCACTGCCTCCCGCAGGTTGCCGGCGGTACGGTCAACGGCGCCGCGCTTCTTTGCCTCGTTCAGGCTGCTGCGGTCATCATCGAAGCCGATGACCTCAAGACCCGTCACCTTGCCGCCTTTCAGCGCAAGGCCGATGGAGCCGCCGATCAGCCCCGTCCCAATAATCGCTACCCGGTCCATCGCGCGGGCCCTCCTCCCACCGGCCACTGAGGGGCATCGGTTGCCAGCATTGTACCGAACCAGCACGCGTCTGCTTCAGGCGCGATCGTCAGCATCCACCAGTGCCACCAGCGCTGGGTCTGCTTTGTCAGGGTCATGATGGCGGGCGATCAGTGTAAGCTCTCGCGCAGAGGTGCCCAGCGGCTGCAGCAGGGCCACGGCGATGCAGCCGTGGTGACGAATGCGGTACAGCGCGCCGAGCGTTCCTCGTCCCTCACGCCTTGTGCACCACTGTAATAGGCGCGGCGCGACCGCGGCGAACAGTACATAGATCACCCGCTCGTGCAGGTGAATGTAGCCCTTGCCTGCGTCGTGCAGCAGCGCCGCACGCGCCACCTCACGATCGGTTCGGTACCGGGGTGGCAGCAGCTCAAGTGTACGGATGTGGTGCCATTGGTCACGAGGCGCGGTGGCGCAGAACAATGCAAACTCGTCCGGGCTCAGGTACGACCGCGCCAGCGCCAATCCGGCTGGCTCCGGTCGCGCGCGCACCGAGCGGACAAACTGCCGGATGCGGTAGCGGGCGCGTGAAGCTGCAAACGCGGGGCTGAGGGCAGCCCCCTGTTTTCTGGTACAGCTTCCCTGTTCCCTCACACGTTACCCCGTCAGTAACAGGTCAAGCACGCGCGTGCGGATCGGATCGATGATGGCGCCGATCAGGTCAATCTCACCGCCGGTGAAGAGCGGCAACGCCAGCAGCAGGAAGAGAATACCGAAGCCATACGGCTCGATGGCACGGAAGAACTCCCCTACTGCCCCGGGCAGCAGTTGTGCCACACGCGAGCCATCCATCGGCGGCAGTGGCAGCAGGTTGAAGACGCCCAGGGTGACGTTGATGACCACGATAAAGTAGAGGAGGAAGGCTAGATAGTTGTCGAAGCCCCACAGATCCAGGACCCGGGGGCTGTACAGCGGCAGGATGCCTGCCTTGAGCGGTGCGGCCAGCATGGCCGCCAGGGCGAAGTTAGACAGCGGTCCCGCCACTGCCACCAGCGCCATGCCCACGCCCGGGCCAATGCGTAGCCCCCGGGCATTGATCTGCACCGGCTTGGCCCAGCCGAACCCGGCCAGCACCATCATCAGCGTCCCTGCTGGGTCCAGGTGCCGCCAGGGATTGAGCGTCAGCCGTCCCTGCCGCCGCGGCGTGGAATCGCCTAGCGCGTCGCCAACGAGTGCGTGTGAGAACTCGTGGAATGATAGCCCCAGGATCAGGGAGATCGCTAAGGACAGCACCAAGAGGACGAACAGTTGCGGATCGTCCCAGAGCGTGGGCAGCAATTGCAGCATGGAGGCCCCTCAGACGCCGCTAGCGGCCCGTGCCGGAGTCCACCGGCTCATCCCCGCGTGCACGCTCACTCGCAACGAATGCTTCCTGATGCCGGTTGCCGGCTGTGGCTTGACGCAACGATCGCCGGCGAATGCGCGCGTGGATCTCTTCGCGATTTTCTTTGTAGATGTGCCACACGGATGGCAACAACGACAGCGCCACCACCACTGCGATCAGCGGAATCAGGTACTTGTCGACGCCCTCGATGGCGCTACCCAACAGGTAGCCGGCCGCGGTGACGCCGGCGCCCCACAGCACGCCACCGGCCGCATTGAACAGCGCGAACCGCCGGTACCGCATCTGCGCCATGCCTGCCACGATCGGAGCCAGCGTCCGCACAAACGGGACAAAGCGCGCCAGCACGATTGCCTTGCCGCCGTGGCGCTCGTAGAACGCCTCGGCCGCCTCCAAGTGCTTCTGCTTGAAGAATCGCGAGTTCGGGCGCTGGTACAACCGGCGGCCGACGCGCTTGCCAAAAGCATAGCCGGCGGCATCACCCGAGATCGCCGCCGTCACGCAGACCAGGGCCAGCACCACGGGGTTGAACACACCCTGCGACGCTAGGATACCTGCTGTTATTAGCAGGCTGTCGCCCGGCAGCATGATGCCGACCAGCAGACCCGATTCAGAAAAGATGATCACAAAGAGGCCGGCGTAGCCGATGCTCTTGATCAGTTCATGCCAGTCAATCCCGAACACTTCTCCTCCGGCCACCGCCCGCGAGCAGGCTACATGATCTACTGTCCCACACTACCTGGCCGAGCGGCCACCAAGGTAGATACGGTGGGGCGCCGGGCGCTGGTTGCATACCCGCGACGTCGCCCCCACTGCTCTCCCTCGCTTGCCCGGCGCTTACGCCCCCAAGCGGGTACGCCTGACCCCTGGTGGCCGCGCGGCCGGCCTGCGGGCCATGGCCAGAGCGATGCCACTCGCGCCTTGACGGGCCACGGCGGCCGTTGATAGGGTGGGGCCGTTCCGGCCGCCGGGGTGGGGTGCGGAACGCACCAGCGACTGCACGCTGATCGCTGCCACGCCGGCGAGCGTCCTGCTCGTCTCGACCAGCCTTCCTCTGGCCGCCGGCGCCCCGTCACTCCGCCGGCGCCGTCCGTGGCTCTGATTGGCCGGTACTGCCGTCCGCTGCCCGGGTTACCCATGACCGCTACGACCCGCCGATTGCTGCTCCTGTTGGCACTGGCTTGCTTATTGGCGGCCACCCTGGTAGGTGGCTGTAAGGATGCCTCCTCCAGTCGCGGCGTCAGTGCCTCCCTCACCGGTACCTCACCCCGGCAGCCGGGTGGGATGCGCCTGCTTGTCACCGAGATGCACGGCGCGTTCTCGGTTCTGCTGTCCGTGGCACCCGATCGGCCGGATGACCGCCGCACATTGCTGCGCATTGATCACGCGCCTAACTACGCTCCCCGTGCCTCCACCTCGCCGGCCGGTGAGGCGGTGGCCTATACCGTGCTGCCAAGTGGCGCCCGTTCGCCCGACACCGAAGCGGTGTTGTGGCTGGTTGACCTCCAGGAACGGACACCCCGCCGGCTGGCAGAACGGCTTGACTTGCGGATTGCACCCGTCTGGTCGCCAGATGGCGCACGGGTTGTGATCCAGCGCCTCACCTACGGCGGCCCGAACGGCGTCGAGATCGCGCTGGCCGAGGTCGATGTACGCTCCGCTGTCAGCACCGATCTAGCCCGGGTGACCGGGCCCGAGCGGCTTTTCCCTGCCGGTTACGCTCCGGACGGCAGCCGGTTCTACTACCTGCGCTACAGCAAGGGCGGCGCCTTCCTGCACAGTGTGGAGCTGCGCTCGCGTGCCGGCCGCCAGATCGCCCGCGTTGGTGATGGCGCCGTGCGTGACATTCACGTTGCCCCAGACGGCTCCAGCGCGGTCATGCTGGCGCTGGAGGGCATGCCCGGTACCTACCACGCGGTCGGCGTTGATCTGCAGAGCGGTGACGTAACGCCGCTGTTGCCCGCCGTATCCCGGACCGAAGATGTAGGCGTGGCCTGGAAGCCGGTCAGCCCGCCCGTTGCCGCGGTCGGAGTCGTGGATCTGGGGACGAGCCCCGGCGCCGTGGTGCTCGCCGATGGGACGCGGGTAGCGCGCGCCGGTGCCGGGTTTGACGTCCCGGTAAGCTGGTCGCCGGATGGCCGCATGTTGTATGTTCGGGCGTTCCGCGGGCCGAGCGCCGATGACCCGGGGCCCGAGCAGCCCGTGGTAATCGACGCCGAGGGTGTTCGGCGGCCGATTACCGGCGCCGCGCCGCTCGAATTCGTCGGTTGGAGCGACCATGGCTCGTAGCCGCCCTGCGCTGCGCCTGCTGGCAATCATCACGCTCATGGCCGGGGCACTCTCGGTGCGGCCCGCAGTGGCGCAGAGCCCTACGCCGCCTCAGATTGGGATGTTGCTAGCCCAGGGCTGGAATAACTTCGCCTATGCCGGCCCGACCCGGTCGGTGCCCCAGGCGCTGGCAGCACTGGCCGGCAAGTACGACAGCATCTGGACATGGGAGCCAAACGCCCAGCGCTGGCTCGGCCACAATCCGCTGGCCCCGGCAGCGGGAGATTTCAACGAACTACGCCAAAACCAAGCGTACTGGGTGCGAATGAATGCCCCGGGCGAGTTCTTCATGCCGGTGCCGCAGTCACAGCCGGCGGTCGTGCTCAACTCCGGTTGGAACAACTTCGTCTATCAGGGACGCGAGCTACCGGTAAACAACGCGCTGGCGCCGGCTGGTGGCCGCTATGTCACGGTCTGGCGCTGGGATGCGGCCCGGCAGCTCTGGCACGGCTATCATCCAGAGGCGTCCGTCGCCAGCGACTTCACCACACTGGCGCCATTCCGGGCCTACTTCGTCAAGGTCGCCGCTGGCCCGCAGGTGGCCGTTGTACCGGCCAGCGGTCCGCCGCCGGGCGCACTGGCGGCGCCTACGCCGGTGCCCGCCGCCGGGGCCACCGCCACCCCATCGGCGACGAGCGTGGCTGCCCCGCGCGGTGATGGATGCTACAGCTTCAAGTCGTATCAGCCTCAGCTGACCGAGGTGACTCGCGCCCAAAACAAGGCTGGTCACTTGCAGCTCACCACCGACCCTGATCTGCGCACTGCGCCACTGGAGACGCAGCCCGATGGCGATGGTGCCCCCGTGCCGGCCTATGTCCCGCCGGCCCTGCTCAAGGCGATCGGCTGGGTCGAGAGCGGCTGGCGGCAGGCATCCTTTGCCACGCCTCGTGGTCAGAACGGCTCTACCATTACGTCCACCAGTTGCGCCTACGGGCTCATGCAGATCCTGTCCGGAATGGAGATCGCCAGCAACCCCAGCGCCAAACAGCTCAAGATCGGCGGTGACTATGTGGCAAACATCGCCGCTTCAGTCCAGTTGCTGGGCATCAAGTGGAACTTTGCGCCGGACATCTTGCCGGTGGTTCTGCCACGCAATCCGCGAGTGCTGGAGAACTGGTACTATCCGGTGTGGGCATACCATTGCTTTGGCGAGATCTGTGATGTGCTGGGTATCCACAACAACCCGGATGACCCGGCGCTGAAGTGGCCACGGCCGGCCTACAACTCGCCCGATCAGCTGTCATCGACCGGCGCCTACGCCTACAGTGAGTACCCGTACCAGGAATTGGTATACGGCGTCATCGCTCATCCGCCAACGGTGTCCGGCGCCCGGGTGTGGGAGCCGCTGCCGGTGAAGCTGCCAGCGCGTGGCGCGGTGGGCTATCCGGAAGCGCGGAGCTTCATGCAGCCCGGCAACACGCTCGATCCCACCGCTGCCACTGCCCCCTAGCACACTGATCGCTACAATCAAAGCATCACCGGCGTCCGGGAGGTCGTGATGCTCGGTAACCTTATCAGCGCCATCCGCCGCAACCATGCGCTTGAGCACGGCACGGTCATGCTGATGATCAACCGGCTCGGCTCCGGCTTGCGGCTGGCGGGCCGCGCCACGCCCGACGGCTTCTACATCTATGGCGCCGTGCCGACTGATGTGCTCACCGATTGCGCCTATGAGGCGCTGGCACGCTTCAAGAGCGGTGAAGCAGGACTGGCAGTGACACCGCTGTGCGGCACAAACATTGCCGTTGGCGGTGTGCTTGCCGGGCTGGGCGCTGCACTGGCCCTGCGCGGCGGGCCCAGGATCACGCGCCTGCCCAACGCCTTCACCGCCGCGGCGTTCGGTATTGTCGCCGCCCAGCCCGTCGGCCGCCTGGTACAGCAGCATCTCACCACCCGCGCGGACCTCGATGATGTCGAAATCGCCAATGTGCGCCGTGGTCTGGGTGGGCGTGTGCACAAGGTCGTCACCCGGAGCGGCCCGCTCCCCACTCGGGAAACGGCGTAGCTGCTACGCTGAGTGCGGGCCGGTCCCACGCCCCCGTAGCTCAGAGGACAGAGCATCGGACTTCTAATCCGTTGGTCGCAGGTTCGAGTCCTGCCGGGGGTACC
>CAUJGQ010000208.1 GCA_963170165.1 Chloroflexota bacterium
CCCGCCCGCCCTGATTCGCACCGCCCGCGGCTGGCAGCAACGCAGGTGGACATAGGCAAGCAGGCAGGCCCGGGGGCTGCTCCTCCATCGCCACCAGCGCGATTGATCGTGGGGGCGGCGCCGGGCCGGGAGGCGCCCATCAGGCCCCAGCGCTCAGCGTCATCGTCATATGATACTATCAGTAGTATCATGCGGGCCGCGGATGTCACGTGATGACAAGCTGATCGCACGCATCAAGCGCCGTCCACCAGAGGCTGACTTCGACGACGTCCGCAAGCTGCTGGAGATGTTTGGCTACAGGATGCGCGCAGGCGGGAAACACACCGGCGTCTTCGCGCACCCGAGCCTGCCGCCCATCACGCTGCCGGCCGTGAGCGGGCGCAACGTGAAGCGGGCCTATCTGGACCAGATCGTTAAGATGCTCGGCTTGGAAGATTGAGATGGCGATGGATACCCGGCCTCAGCGCAGCCTGGGTGACTACCTGGCGTTACCGTACCCCTTCAACGTGATTGCTGATGAAGCGGGTGGCTATGTCGTGCTCTTCCCAGACCTGCCCGGCTGCATGACGCAGGCCGAAACGCTCGGCGAGATTCCCGAGCGGGCAGAGGAGGCACGCCGGCTCTGGATGATGACGGCGTACGAGGACGGGCACGCGATTCCCTTGCCCTCGTATCCCGAGGAGTATAGCGGTAAGTTCGTCGTGCGGCTGCCGAAATCGCTGCATCGCCAGCTCGCTGAAGGCGCCGAGCGCGAGGGGGTGAGCCTGAACCAGCATGTGGTGACGTTACTGTCTCACGGCAATGCACTGGCAGGCGTGATGCGGCGGCTGACCGCCATCGAGGCCCAGCTCACGACCATCCAAGCGTAACTGCGCTACCAAACCGTGCGGGTTCCACACGCAGAGGTGGCCCCGGCTGTGGCCGGATACCACGTCATCAGGCAGACGGTGGCAGCATGAGCGGCCGGTCTTCTTCTCCGGAGCCGGCGGCGGTGACACCGGAGCAGTACGCCGGCTTCATTCAGCAACTGGAGCTGCTCACGGTCTGGCTGCATGATGTCGGGGTGCAGAACCATCGCGGCCCAGAAACCCCCGCCCAGGCACAGTCCCTGATCGATGCGCGCGCAAGCTGGAAACCATCCACCGAGGGTTTCCAGGCGCTGCAGGCGTACCGTCTTCGGCTGGAGTCCGCAGGTGAGACGGCGGCAGAGATAGACGTGACCTTCGGGCTCCGGTTCCGCTCGCAGGACGCGATGACGGATGCGCTCTTCGCGGTGTTCCAGGAAGTCAACCTGCCCGTGAATAGCTGGCCCTATCTGCGCGAGTTCGTGGCGGCCATGCTGGGCCGGATGAACTGGCAGCCGTTCACGCTGCCCGCGCTTAAGCGCGGCACGGGCCGCACTGCCGCTGACCGCCGCGCCACCACAACCCGGCGCACGCGTTCCGTGCGCCGGGCCGGTGCCTGAATCTTAGCTTCCCAGCGGCAGCCGCAGTTGCAGGCGGCCCCAGCGGAAGGTCATCACGCCGTGGAGAGAGGCGGCGGTGATCTCGTAGCGGTCGGGGAGCATCTCTGCACCGTCGCGCACGGCGGGGAGGGCGGCGCCCGCGTTGGGCGTGATCATCAGCGCCTGAATGGGGAAGGTGACGGTACCGTTCGGCGTCACGCAGGTGCGGGTGTTCGTCCACTCGGTTGCGCTCTCGAAGCGCAGCGTCAGCGTGCGGCCGTCCTGCTCACCGCGCGTCCATGTCCCGGTCACCCGCACCGGAACGGTGCCACTGCCGCTCTCCGTGCAGTGTGCCCCCCTCGTCTGCGACTCGCCGGAGAAGCGCATCGCCGCCGTGCCGCTGCCCGTGATGGTGCCGTCCGCCAGCGTCCTGAACGTCACATCGAGATCGCCGCGATAGCGCTGGTGGTCCGTCACCGTGCCTGACCACTCGACATCAGCCTCCACCGGCCCGGTGAGGCGGAAGGAGCGGCGGCAGGACTCACGCCCGCCCCAGGCCAGCTTGCGGAAGACACACTCGCCGTCGGTCTCCTCGCTGTCGTAGGCGGCCACGACCCGGCGGTGCAGCTCGTCCCACGCCTGGCGGGTGCCGGTTTTGGCCAGCTCCACCGCCACCGCGTGGTAGGTCGGCGCGCCGTCCTCCATGCCGATCTGCTGGGCGCCGTGGCCATGCTCCGGGTCATCCTTGGCCAGCGTATCGTGGCAGTCCGCGAATCCGTCCGGCTGGCCCAGCGGGCCGCACCAGCTCCGGCCGAACTGGGCGATGAACCAGAGCACGCTGGCGTAGCCGGTGTTCAGCTCCGGCGGAAAGGCCGCGGGGTCGCACGTCACCCCCACCAGTGGCGCGGCCGGGGGCATCCCATCCCACTTGCCGGCGCTATGCAGCTCAATCCAGTTGCTGTGGGAGTAAAAGTCCTGGATGGAGTGGGAGGCGGCGCCGAAGGCGAACAGCGCATCCTCGCGGTCCTCCAGCTCGTCCTGCCAATCGCCCTTGGGCGCGGCCTGCTTGACCGCCTCGGTCAGGAACTTCTGAAAGCCTTTGCCCCACTCGGCGCAGACCTCCGCCGGGTTCTGGGCGCTGTCGAAGTGGCGCTCGGGCGCCATCTGGTGGATATCGCTTTCCTTGTTCCCTGCAATCACCCGGTTGAAGGCCGCCCCGCTCATCCGGCCACTCAGTCCTTCGATCACAATCCGTTCGTGCACCGGCAGCTCAAACGCCCGTGCGGGTGCGCTCCCGTCCCAGGCCGCCGCCAGAAGCACCGCCAGCCCGAACCCCAACCCCAGCCCCAACCGCTTTCGCATCAGCGTTTACTCCTCCCTGTGCCTGCATCTCAGCTTCAGGGAGGGCGCACCGCTGCCCCACGCCCGCGCGGCCCGTTCTGCCTGCGGCTACCGGCACGCACACGAGCCATACCAACGTCCGGGTTGCAGATGGCAGTCCGCACGCAGGTAGTCACGTTCCTGCGAACCAATGGACGCTTACCGCACCGGCTGCTGATAGGTGGCCTCGGCGGAGACGCACACCCACAGCGCGTCGTCCTCGTCCACGCTGGTCAGAGAGGAGGCGTACTCCACGCCGGGGATGTAGGCATCCCAATCGCCCTGGCCGGTATCCCAGATCCAGAAGGCGAGCAGCGCCCCGGCCGGGAGCAGCCCGGCGCGCACCGTCTCCGGCTTCGTGCCGGCCGGCCAGCTACTGGTGAGTGTGGCGCAGCCAGGCGACAGCGTGACGCTGGTCAGGCGCGGGCCGGTGAGCTGCAACGGCGCCGGTGTTCCCGCCTGGAAGGTGGCAGTCTCGTTGGCGGGCCGGCCGTTCACGCGGAAGGACACCGTCTCGCCATCGTCCCCGCAGCCCCACTGCTGGCCGTGGTTGCGCACATCGATGGCGAAGGCATCACCGGCGCTCACCGCCTCCCAGCCGCACACCTGACCGTCAATCACTGCCTCGACGGTTAGCGGCTCACCGGGCTCGGCGCCCAGCCAGGTGACCGAACCATAGTACAGCGCTGGCATCGGCGGCTGCGTCACCGGCCCCACTGCGACGATTGCCGGCGTAGGGCTTGGGGTGGGACTGGCGGTCTTCTTGGGCACCGGCGTCTTGGTTGGGGTCGGGGTCTTCTTGGGGGTGGGCGTCTTGGTGGG
>CAUJGQ010000209.1 GCA_963170165.1 Chloroflexota bacterium
CGGCGACCAGTATGGCTCGCAGGCCTACATTAGCGCCTGGGAGCAACACGCCAGCAGGAGGCCGCCCAAGCACCGCCGGCGGCTCTGGTTCCTGCGTGATTCGCTGCAAACACTGGTGCTAGCGCTCTTGATCTTCGGCGGCACTGTGCGCGTGGTTCAGGGCCGCGAGGTGCTGGGGCCGAGCATGGAGCCGGCGTATCACGGCGGTCAACGGCTGTTGATCAACCGGCTCGTGTACACCAGCTTTGATACCGGACGCTGGCTCGGCTGGCTACCGTTTTCCGACCTCGATGGCGAGGTGCGGCTGTTTCACCCACCACGTCGCGGCGAAGTGATCGTCTTCCGGCCACCGTTCCGCAGTGAGGACGACCTGATCAAGCGCGTAATCGGCGTACCGGGTGACCGCGTCGCCATCCGCGGCGGGAAGGTTTGGGTCAACGGTGAGCCGCAGACTGATAGCCACGCTGCCGGCCAGAGTACCTCGTGTACCGGCCGCTACTGTGATGTCACGCTTGGGCCGGGTGAGTACTACGTGATGGGCGACAACCGCGCCAACAGCTCAGACTCACGGCTATGGGGCCCCGTCCGTGAAGAACTGGTGGTGGGCAAAGCCTGGCTGATTTTCAAACCACTGTCCGACTTCGGCCGCGCGCCCTAGCGGCTCTCTCCACCGGCGTGATCTCCAGCCGTTCCCGTAGAGGGCAGCGCTGTGGCGCGCGGGAGTACTTGACCGCGGACCGGGCGCCGGGAAACCATGGCACCCATGGGCATGCGTGATGACATCGCCTCCGTGCTGCTGAGCGAAGAGCAGATTGCGACCCGCGTCGCCGAGCTGGGCGCCGCCATCACCCGCGATTACTCCGGACGCGATCTACTGATTCTGTTCGTGCTCAAGGGCGCCCTCATCTTCGTGGCCGATCTGATCCGCAAGATCGACATACAGGTGCGGTTAGACTTCATGGTTGTCTCCAGCTATGGGGCGCGGACGGAGACCAGCGGTTCGGTCCGCATCGTAACCGACATGCGCAGCGATGTGCGCGGCCAGCACGTGCTGATCGTCGAGGACATCATCGATAGCGGACTGACGCTCACTGAGATCATCGCTCACCTGCGGGTGCGGGAGCCTGCCTCAATCGAGGTGTGCACGCTGCTCAACAAGCCGTCACGCCGCCAGGTCGAGCTCAACGTCCGCTACGCGGGCTTCGACATCCCAGACCAGTTTGTCGTTGGCTATTGCCTGGATTTTGACGAGCGCTACCGCAATTTGCCGTACATCGGTGTGCTGCGCCCGGAGCTGTACGCCTGAGCAAGCAGCCCTCAGGTCAGCGCCGCGCGGCGTCCCTGGCCCTGTCATGCTGGTAGAACGCCGACCGCGCAGCCTGCCACAGCGCCGGGTCGCCGCGGCGGTCCCGCGTGTATGCCCACCACTCGATGCCCCACAGGTACGCGCGCGTCGCCCCCGAGCGGCGCGCCAGCCGGATGTTGCGTTCCAGCCATGCGGGAGAGTAGCTCTTAAGCTCGTTGGCTGGTGTACGACGCGGATCTACCGTCGACATCTCGTACGGCTCGGCCTGCAGCTCGCCGATCCATAGCTCTTTCCCCCGGCGGGCAGCGGCCCGCGCTTGCCCGGGGAGATCCGGGGCGAACGGTCCGATCTGGTAAGGGAACAGGTACAGCCACGGCCACGGGCCGCGCTGCCGCTTGGTGTACACCGACTGGGCGACCACATCGGCATGGTCGAGAATCCAGCCAGGCGTTGGATCGCTGCGGAACCAGCTGGCGTGCGAGATCACCACGCGATGGGCGCCGCGGTCCGCTGCGCGCACGACCGCCAATTCTTGCTCGACGAACGAGCGCCGTAGGTGCCGATGATTGGCGTGACCGCGGTAATAGACGAACGGCTCGTTTTCGATCTGGAACGCCTCAACGGCAGGGTGGCCGGACAGGCGCCGGACCGCGGCATCGAGATAGGGCAGCAGCGCCGCGCGCACCTCGGGTACATCCTCAGGGTAACCATGTTCGGGGATGGAGGCGGACTGCTTGAGCCATTGGGGAAACCAGAACTCCGGGTAACGGGGCGCCTTCATCCCCACCGCGATGACAGCTGTCGCGCCGCGTGCCTGCAGTTGGTCCAGCTGCCCCAGCAGTGTATCGAAGCGGTAAACGCCCGGAGCGGGTTCGGCTTCACTCCAGTACAGCGGCAGCCGAAAGCGCCGGACACCGAGCACGTCCAGCGCTTCGATTAGCACCTGGTCACAGTCGAGCCCGAGCCAGCGGGCACGCGGGCAACTGAGTGTCACGCCCAGCTCAAGGTCCTGCTCGGGGGCAGTAGCGTACCACTGACGATGGCTCTGGTGTGCGCCGGCCAGCAACAGTACGGCCGGAGCCAGCCACAGCCGAACGGCCGGCGGAAGCCGTGACCACATGCGGCCACCGGCGATGGTGATCCTTCGGAAGAGACGGGCCACGAGTGGCAGGTTGCGTGTCAGCGCGTGCATCGCAGTCTTCGTCGCAAGGCTGCCGGTAGTGTACGATCCGCCCGGGGCCGCGCGATGTCGCGCGACAGAGGTGCTGGCATGCCCGCCGAGATGCTTGACGTTGTCAATGAGGACGACCGCCCGCAGTTCCGCGCTAGCCGCGAGCGCGTGCACCGCGAGTACCACATTCATCGTAGCGTGATGTTCTTCGTTTTCGACGAGGACGGCCGGGTGTTCGTCAACCGCCGCTCGCAGGCGAAGGAAATCTACCCGGGCTACTGGAGTATCGCCTTCGGCGGCCATGTGCTGGCCGGCGAGAGCTATGACGGCGCGGTCGCACGCGAGGTGAGGGAAGAGACTGGCCTTGATGCCGCCGCGTCGCTGATCACCAGCTTCAAGAAGCGGACCGCTGACGAGCGCGAGAACGTCAAGGTGTTCGGCGTAACTGCTGATCGTGAACTCAAGCTGTTCGTCGCCGAGATTGAGCAGGGTCAGTTCATGACACTGGCGGAGATCAACCAGGCGTTGGGCCGGCTGGACTTCCTGCCTGAGACCGACACGCTGCTCAAGATCTTAATCGATCACACCGCCCGCCGCGGCGGCTGAGCCACGATGGCGCCTTTGCTGCCGCGTTGCTGCCACGACCGGCACGCGCGGGGCCGAACAGGCGTGCGGTATACTGCCAGCGTGAGCACCACTGCACCACCCCGACTCGCGCTTCTCGATGGACACGGCATCATCTTTCGCGCCTACTTTGCGCAGAAGGACAACCCGTTATCGGTCCGCCGTACCGGCGAGGTCGTGACGGCGGTCTATGGCTTTGCCAACACCTTGCTGCGTGTGGTGGCGGATCTCAAGCCCACGCACATTGCCGTTACGCTTGACCGCGGCGCACCGACCTTCCGCCACCTTAAGGACGAGACCTACAAGGCGCACCGGCCACCGCCACCGCCCGATCTCGTTCCGCAGTTTGACCGTGTGCGCCACCTGGTGCAGGCGTTCAACATCCCGATCTTCGAGCAGGATGGCTTCGAAGCGGATGACATGCTTGGCACGCTGGCGCGTCAAGCGGCGGACCAAGACATCGAAACGTACGTTGTCACGCTCGACTCGGACATCGTGCAGCTCGTGCGGCCGAGCGTGAAGGTCTACATGTACCGCCCCTATCAGCGGGATGTGGTGATCTTCGATACGGCAGAGCAGGTGCGGGAGCGGTACGGTGTACGTCCGGACCAGATCGCCGACCTTAAGGGGCTCAAGGGTGACACCTCGGATAACATCCCCGGTGTGCCTGGCATCGGCGAGAAGACGGCAATTAAGCTGCTGAGCACGTTCGAGCATGTTGAGAACATCTACGAGTACCTGTGGCAGGTCTCGCCGCCCAAGCTGCAAGAGAAGCTGCGTCAGTATGAGGCGCAGGCCCGCCACTCCAAAGAGATGGCGACGATCTCAACCGACTGCCCCGTGACGCTTGATATGGCCGCCTGCCGGGTGGGCGACTACGACCGCGACACCGTGGTCCAGCTCTTCCATGACCTTGAATTCCGCTCGCTGATCAGCCGCCTGCCTGAGGTGGAGAGCAGCCTGCACTCGGAGCACCACACCGCTGTGTCTGTGGCGCTGGCGGCCGAGGAGCCGGTGTATGAGACGGTCACCACGCCCGAAGCGCTGGAAGCGGTGATTGCCGCCATCACCGCCGCCGGGCAGGTGACGCTCGATACCGAGACCACCAGTCAGACGGCGATGCGCGCCGTGCTGGTTGGCATCTCCCTGTCGGTCCGCCCGTACCAGGCCTGGTACATCCCGGTCGGGCATCTGCCGCAGCCAGGTGACCCAGAGCAATTGCCGCTGTCTCTGGTGCTGGAGCGGCTTCGGCCGGTGCTCGAGGACGAGCGCATCACCAAGACCGGCCACAACATCAAATATGACATGCTCGTGCTTGCCGGCGCTGGCGTAGACCTGCGCGGACGGGTGTTTGACACCATGGTCGCTGCCTATCTGCTCAGCGAGAAGGCGTTGGGGCTCAAGGCGCTGGCGTTTGACCGGCTGGGCGTGGAGATGACGCCGATCACCGACCTGATCGGTACCGGGCGTAAGCAGATCACGATGGACCAGGTGGCGGTCACGGCAGCCGCACCCTACGCCTGCGCCGATGCCGATCTCACCGGCCGGCTGCAAGGTATCTTCGAAGGGGAGCTGCGTTCCCGTGAGCTGTGGGACCTGAGCGCGACGATTGAGATGCCGTTAGTGCCCGTCCTGGCGGCGATGGAGCGGCACGGTGTCGCAATTGACTCCGAGGTGCTGCGCGAGCTATCGATTGAATTCGGCGCGGAGGCCAAGCGGCTGGAGGGCGAGATCCATGAGGCCGCAGGCGAGCCATTCAACATCAACTCACCGCTTCAGCTGAGCACGGTGCTGTTCGAGAAGCTGGGCCTCCCCAAGACCCGCAAGACTGCCAGCGGCTACTCGACCGATGCGCAGGCGATGGAGTTCCTGCGGGGTGTGCACCCAATCGTGGACCGCCTGTTCGAATACCGGCAGCTCACGAAGCTGAAGTCCACCTATGTCGATGCGCTGCCGGGGATGATCAACCCCCACACCGGCCGGATACATACCAACTACAACCAGGCGCGGGCGGCCACCGGCCGGCTAAGCAGCGAGGACCCGAATCTCCAGAACATCCCCAACCGCACCGAACTGGGCCGTCGGGTGCGCCGTGCGTTCGTCGCCCGCAATGGCGGGCCAATGACACTGCTCTCGGCGGACTACTCGCAGGTCGAGCTGCGTATCCTGGCGCACATCTCCCAGGAACCGTTCCTGCTGGAGGCGTTTCAGCGCGATGAGGACATCCACCGCGCTACCGCGGCACAGGTGTTTGGCGTGGCGATTGGGGATGTGACCGACGAACAGCGCCAGCTTGCCAAGACGGTAAACTTCGCGGTGTTGTATGGCCTGTCGGCGCAGGGGCTCTCGCAGCGGACTGAGATGAACCGCTCAGAGTCTGGCGAGTTCATCCGCACCTACTTCGAGCGCTACCCGCTGGTTAAGCGCTACCTTGACGGCACAATCGCGAGTACGCGGCGCGACGGCTACGCGGCCACACTGCTCGGCCGGCGGCGCTACCTGCCTGACATCAACAGCACCAACTTTAACCTACGGCAGGCAGCGGAACGGGCGGCGATCAACCATCCGATCCAGGGCACGAACGCCGACATCATCAAGATCGCGATGAACAACATCCAGGCGGCCCTGGCCAGGGGCGGCCTGCGCTCGAAGATGATGCTCCAGGTTCACGACGAGCTCGTGTTCGAGTGTTACGACGACGAGACCGGCGCCGTGCGAGACCTCGCGCTGTCAATTATGCCTGCGGCGATGGAGCTGGCGGTGCCGCTGAAGGTGGAGCTGAAGCGGGGACGGAACTGGGGCGACATGGAGAAGCTGCCCCTCTCGCCGTGAGTGTTCGCTGACCAAGGCGTACCGCATGCCCGAGCTACCAGAGGTCGAGACCACGCGCCGGGACCTGGAACCGCTGGTGACCGGGCGGACGATCACGGGCGTGTCGGTACCGGATGGACAGCCCGGGCCCATGGCGCCGCTCAGCGTTGCACAGTTTGGTGATGCAGTGCGCGGCCGAACGATTGAGCGGCTGGAGCGGCGCGGCAAGTACTTGATCGCCGCCCTCTCCGGCGGTGTGGCGCTCGTGCTGCACCGGCGCATGACCGGTAACCTGCTCTTCGCCCGGCCAGAGGACGCCGCCCCGGCGTTCTTGCGCGCGGTCATCACCCTCGATGACGGCGCCGAGCTGCGCTGGCAGGATCAGCGCCGCTTTGGCACCTGGGCGCTGGCAGACGATCCCGGGAAGGCGCTGTCGTCGCTCGGCCCGGAGCCCCTGGCCGGTTCCTGGACCGTTGCTGATCTGGCCGCCGCGCTGCGGGGACGGACAGCGCCGGTCAAGGCAGTGTTGCTGGATCAGCGCCGGGTAGCCGGTCTGGGGAACATCTACGCCGATGAATCACTCCACCAGGCGGGCATCCACCCTGCCCGGCCGGCGGGCAGCCTGACACCGGCGGAGACCGAGCGGGTGCACACGGCGATCCGAGCGGTGCTGGCCAGGGCGATCCACTTGCAGGGATCGAGCGCTCGGGACTACGTCGGTGGGTTGGGACAGCGCGGACGGATGCAGGAAGAGTGGCGCGTGTACGAGCGAGGCGGGCTGCCGTGCTATGGTTGCGGCGGAGTGATCGAGAAAGTACGGATAGCCGGGCGCGGCACGCATCTCTGCCCCGCCTGCCAGCCGGCGTTACCATAGCCACCCCGCGCTTGGGACGCCCCGCGAGTCTGCGAGGCACGCCATGTCCAGCAATAGCCTGCAGCCGCTGTGCTTGAATTGCGGGCAGCCCGTGGAGGGGGCCGGTCGCAATCAGGCAGTCCGGTGCGGTGACTGCTTTGATGGCTTCCTGCGATCAGTGGATGCCGGGTTCCTCGAACACTACGCGTCCTTCGGCGTGCGCTCCCGCCAGGTGATCGCCGAAACCTGCCTGCGGGCGTTGGTACTGGCCAACCCCGCCGACCGCAAGATTCTCGGCCTAACCATCTACGAGCAGTTCATCGGCGCATCGACGGACTTGATGGCGCTGGTCGCGGCGCTCCGCTCGCGCGTATCCGTGCCAATTGCCCGTGCCTTCATGGACTTTCGCCTGTCGCCTGAGGTGACCGCTCGATTCTTTGCGGATGCTGCCCGGTTGAGTGGTGTGGAGTTGCTGGCTACCGTGGGGCTGCCGCCGCCGGAGACGCGACACCCGTCGCTGCCAGACAAGGTCGGCAAGGACGTGACGCGGTCGCTGCGTGAGGTGCTGGCCGACCTGCACCGCCTGAACGAGTTTCGTGAGCTGGGCGAGCGGGCGCTGGGACTGGCTGCGGCGCACTTCCGGGCAGGGGTACTACCGGCGGGTGATACCCGGTGGCTGGCCGGACGGGATATCTCTCCCGCGCAGGTGGCGTCCGTGGCAATGGACGCGCGCCGGGGCCGGCTGGAGGTGGCGGCGCTGCGGGTAGACGAGGCCCGGCTGGAGCAGGTGATCGATGCCATCGATGTGATGACCCGGCTGTCACGCAACCTGGCCTACGCCTTTGCCACCCTCCACGATGATGCCGACTTCACCGGCGGCTTTGTCGCGGTGAAGCGGGTGCACGCCGGGTAAGCCGGGACGCGCGCTCAGCAAGGGCTAGATACTGTGCTTGACGGCGCGGTCGGGCACAATGGCAACCATGCACGACACGATTACCGCTGTCCCTGGTCTGCGCGTTGGCCACTGGTCTGATCTCGATGGCGCCACCGGCTGCACGGTGGTGCTGTGCCCGCCGGAAGGCGCGGTTGCTGCCTGTGCGGTGCTGGGCGGCGCGCCCGGGACCCGTGAAACCGACGTGCTCACACCCGGCAACCTAGTGGAGCGGGTGCATGCCGTGTTGCTGACTGGCGGCAGTGCCTTTGGGCTCGATGCCGCGGCCGGGGTGATGCGCTGGCTGGAGGAGCGGCAGATCGGGTACCAGCTTCGTCATGCTGTCGTGCCCATCGTTCCCGCTGCGGTGCTATACGACCTGGGTATCGGACACGCCGCCGCCCGGCCGGACGCCGCTGCCGGGTACGCTGCCTGCCAGGCCGCCGGAGAGCAGGTGGACGAAGGCTGCACCGGTGCGGGCACGGGCGCCACGGTGGCCAAGCTGCAGGGACCCGGTCACGCGGTCAAGTCCGGGCTCGGTACCGCCGCGGAGCGCCTGACCGGCGGTGGTATCGTGGGCGCGCTGGTCGCGGTAAACGCTATCGGTGAGATCGTGGATCCGGCCAGCGGCACGGTCATCGCGGGGCTACGCGGTGCGGAGGGGAGTGCGCTGGATGCGGTGGAGTTCCTGCGCACCCGCCGCAGTGAGCCGCCCGCGGTCGTCGAAAACACCACGATCGCGGTGATCGCCACCAACATCGCGCTCACGCGGGATCAGTTGCGGCGGGTGGCGCTGATGGCGCATATGGGCATTGCCCGCACCATTCGTCCCTCACACACGCCGGCCGACGGTGACAGTGTCTTCGCGATCTCCACGGGTGAGCTGGCGGAGGAGCCGGTGGACCTGGTGGCGATTGGCGCACTCGCGGCGCGGGCGTTAGAGCGTGCGGTGCTGCGTGGTGTCCGCGCCGCCACCCCGCTGGCGGGAGTCATGCCCGCTGGCGGACCGGTGACCGTCCGCGACTGTGAGCCGGCGGACGCGCCGTGGGTCGATGCCTTATGCGTGCGGGAGTGGGGCGCCGCCGAGGTTGTCTCACGTGGTGTCCTGCACCGTCCGTCTGTGCTGCCCGGGCTCATCGCAGAACGAAACGGGCAAGCCTCCGGACTGCTGACACTGCACGTGAGTGGCGGCGCCTGCGAGATCGTCACCCTCAACAGCCTGGTGGAAAGAAATGGGGTTGGCACGGTACTGCTGGAGGCTGCAGAGGCGCGTGCCCGGGAGATGGGCTGTCACCGCATGTGGCTGATCACCACCAACGACAACACCCGCGCGCTGCGCTTCTACCAGCGGCGCGGCTGGCAAGTGGCGGCGATACATCGCGACGCCGTCACCGCCGCCCGCCGTGTCAAGCCGGAGATCCCGCTGACCGGCAGTGACGGTATCCCGCTCCGAGATGAGATCGAGCTGGAGAGGCTGTTATGAACGGGCCATCCCGGCCGTGGGACGGACTGACCGGTATGGCGTACTCGGAGGCGATTGACCGCGCCGCCGTCTGCGGGCAGATCACCGAACAGCAGTGGCAGCAGGAGGTGTGGTCACTGCTGGAGCGGAGCTATCTGGCTGCGCCCTCGGTGTACGGCGGCTCCGGCTCCGGCGGCGACGGGCAGGCGTGGGAGCGCAAGCGGCGCGCCATCGCCGATGCCGTCCATCGCGACGGCGACTTCCTCGATGTCGGTTGTGCCAACGGCCTGCTGATGGAGTCAATCGTGCCGTGGGCAGCCGCGCGCGGATACACCGTTGCACCGTACGGCCTCGATGTTTCTGCAGCGTTGATCCAGCACGCGGCAGAGCGGCTCCCGGCCTGGGCAGACCGGCTGTTCGTTGGCGATGCCGCCGTGTGGCATCCTCCACGGCGATTCGACTTCGTGCGGACCGAGGCAGTGTATGCGCCGCCTGGGCGCCGCCGGGCGCTGGTGTTGCGTCTGCTGCATGAGGTGGTGGCGCCGGGCGGACGGCTGATCGTCTGCGCGTATGGCGGTGGCGATATCACGCGCGAGCTGAGCGGGTGGGACATTCCCTATGCAGGTTGCGCAACGACCTACCGCGACGACGGCCGTATCTGGAACAGCATCGCCTGGATTGAAGCCCCCTGATGGCAGTCCCAGCTCGGCCGGTGTTCGCTGGCGAACTGCGGTTCGCTCGTGTGCGTGACATGCTCTTAGTGCAGCGCCCCGTGGCGGCGCCGGCGATTGCGGACAGGCGCGAACCTCGCGGTGGTCAGCGGGCAGGTGCCGCCACGGGGCTGCGTGTCCGGCGAACCGGGCCCGGGAAGCCCGGTGCGCTGCACGTGGAGGCCGTTGCTGTGGCGGCGGCGCGGCCTTCACGAACCCTTCCTTCCGCCAATTCAGATCGTTGACAGTCGATGTGCCTCTGCCATAATTGGGTGGCCGGCGTGAGACGGGCGCCGAGCGGAACACGGCTCCATTACACATCCTTGCTTGGCCGGTAGCTCGCCTGTATCCACACTGGGGAACGGGACGGGACAAATGGCGAAGTCAGCAGCGTGGCGAAACACCCTTCGGGACAGCTGTGTCCCGTGGGGTTTTGTTTTGTCCTTGCGCGATGTGTGATGCGGGTCACGGCATCTCAGGCGACCTCAGCGGTGGGGCGCAAAGGGAGGACGATGTGGCGCGGATTTCCATCAACGAGCTGAAGGCGATGAAGGAGCGAGGGGAGAAGATCCCCATGCTCACCGCTTACGATTACCCCACGGCCCGGCTGGTGGAGCAGGCCGGTGTGCCCATGATTCTGGTGGGCGATAGCCTGGGGATGGTCGTACTGGGCTACGACTCGACCGTGCCGGTCACGCTGAACGACATCATTCACCACACCAAGGCGGTGGTGCGCGGCACCCAGCGCGCCATCATCGTCGCGGACATGCCCTTTCTCACGTACCAGATCTCGCCGGAGGAGGCGCTGCGTAACGCCGCGCGGCTGCTCCAGGAGACCGGCTGCACCGCGGTCAAACTCGAAGGCGGCAGCGAAGTGGCGTCCACCGTCCAGCGGCTGACGCAGGCCGGCATCCCCGTGATGGGGCACGTTGGCCTGACACCCCAGGCGGTCAATCAGCTTGGCGGCTATAAGCTCCAGGCCAAGACACCGGCGGCCGCGGTCAAGCTCATGAACGACGCCAAGGCGCTGGAGGATGCCGGTGCGTTTGCCGTGGTGCTGGAGACGATTCCGGCGCGCGTCGCTCAGCGCGTGTCATCGCAGTTGACCGTGCCCACGATCGGCATCGGCGCCGGGCCGTTCTGCGATGGCCAGGTCCAGGTGATCAACGATTTCCTTGGCTTGTTCGAGGACTTCGTGCCCCGCCATGCCAAACAGTACGCCCAGGTCGGCCAGACTATTCGTGAGTCGGTTCAGAGCTACGTGGCCGAAGTGCAGAGCGGCGCCTTTCCCACGGCCAAGCACAGCTTTGGCATGTCCAAGGAGGCGCCGCAGGAGCTGGCGGCCGTGTACGGGGGCGCGCGGTGAGGATCGCGCGCACGGCGGCGGAGTGCCGGGCGCTGCGGTCCGAACTGGGCGGCAGCCTCGGCCTCGTGCCCACCATGGGCTACCTGCACGAGGGACATCTGGCGCTGGTGCGGGCGGCCCGCGCTGACTGCGACCACACCTGCGCCAGCATCTTCGTGAATCCCGCCCAGTTCGGCCCGCGTGAAGACCTCTCGCGCTATCCCCGGGATCCGGAGCGCGACCTCGCATTGCTCAACGCCGAGGGCGTGGCGTTCGTGTTCATGCCCGAGCTCGGTGAGGTGTACCCGCCGGGCTTCGACACCTGGGTTGAGCCCGGCGCCGTCAGCGCGCCGCTGGAAGGGAAGTCCCGCCCCGGGCACTTCCGCGGCGTGGCAACTGTCGTCTGCAAGCTGTTCAACATCGTTCAGCCACAACGGGCCTACTTCGGCGAAAAGGACGCCCAGCAACTACGCGTCGTCACTCAGATGGTGCACGACCTCGATCTGCCGCTGGAGATCGTGCCAGTGCCGATCGTGCGCGACGCAGATGGCCTCGCCCTCAGCAGCCGCAACGTCTACCTGTCCTCCGAGCAGCGCCGTCAGGCGCTAGCGCTGTCTGCCTCCTTGCGGCTCGCTCGCGCGCTGGTAGCCGGTGGAGAGCGCCGGGTGCGGTCCATCAAGGCACGGATGCGCGGGTTGATCCAGCGCGAGCCCGAAGCCGCCATCGACTACATCTCCATCGCCGATAGCTCCACCCTTGCGGAACTCACCACGATCGACCGCCCCGCGCTGATCAGTCTGGCGGTACGCATCGGAGCAACCCGCCTGATTGATAACACCGTTGTCCTGCCCTGATCGTCCGGCAACCGGCCTGAGGGCACCGCCTCTCGCAGCGTGGACTGCTGCTGGCACGCCGCGGTCACCGCTGGTCGGAAGGGTTCTCTTGACGGTCCAGACGCGCCTGAGCCAGGCACGAGGTGTATGCCAGTGGCGGGCTGTGCCCGGCTCTCTACCAACGCATGAACCATCAAGCAGCTTCAGCAGCCGGCTGGGGAGCAGGGGTAGCCATGTGCTAGAATGGCTTCCAGCCAGTCAGCGGGTCCGTCTGTCAGCGTGTCCTTCGCGCCGGCCGGTGCTCGATGTTTGGAACCGTGTTCACTGCTGCTGGCGGCTGAACCGGGGCTGACTGGCAGAGATGCCAACGAGCAGGGGCGCAGCGATGGCCGGTCACTCGAAGTGGAAGCAGATCCGGCGGCAAAAGGGCGTCGCCGACGTCAAGCGTGGGGCGCTGTTCACCAAGCTCTCGCGCGAAATCACCATTGCCGCCAAGCAGGGCGGCGGCGATGCGGAGATGAACTTCCGGCTGCGGCTGGCGGTGGACAAGGCCCGGGCCAACAACATGCCCGCCGATAACATCGACCGCGCGATCAAGCGCGCGACCGGTGGCGGGGATGCGGCCGAGCTGGCCGAGATAGTCTACGAGGGCTACGGCCCCAACGGTGTCGCCATCATGGTGGAGGCCGCCACCGACAACCGTAACCGCACGGTGGCTGAAGTGCGCTCGGTGTTCACACGTGGCGGCGGCAGCCTGGGCGAGTCTGGATCGGTGGCGTGGCAGTTCGACAGCCGTGGCGTGATCAGCATCAGCGCCGCAGGCCAAGAGGCTGACGACATCACCCTTGCCGCCATCGACGCCGGCGCCGAGGACGTCGAGAGCGGCGACGAGTCGGTCGACGTGTACACCACGCCCGGCGACCTCGAAGCGGTGCGCAAGGCGCTCATTGCCGCTGGGTATGACGTCACTGCCGCTGAGATCAGCCTCGTGCCCAAGGCGACGGTAACGCTCGAGGGAGGCGATGCCGAGCAGGTGCTCAAGCTGCTCGACCGGCTGGAAGACCTCGATGATGTGCAGAAGGTCTACTCCAACGCGGACTTCTCCGACGAAGCCGTCGCTGCCTTCTCGGCGTAAGGAAGGCCAGGAGCCCGCCGGTGCCCGCTGCCGCCACTCCCCTGGTGATTCTCGGGATTGACCCCGGCTCGGTGGTCACCGGCTACGGCGTCATCCGCATGCGCGATGTTGAGCCGGTCCTCGTCACGTACGGCGCCATCCGGCCAAAGGGCAGCGACGTCATTGGCCGCGTGGCCGACTTGTATGACCGCGTGCGTGAGGTCATCGCTGAGTTTGCACCGGGCGAAGTGGCCATTGAGGAGCCGTTTTCCCGGGTTAACGCCCGCTCGGCATTCGTCCTGGGCAAGGCGCAGGCCGCTGCCATCCTGGCGGCCGCGCACCGAGGTATTCCGGTGTTCACCTATTCCCCGGCTGAAGTCAAGCAGGCGGTCACCGGCTACGGGCGCGGCAGCAAAGAGCAGGTCCAAGAGATGATCCGTCTGCTGCTGCGCATGCCAGCCACGCCCCAACCTGCCGATGCCGCGGATGCCCTGGCGGTGGCACTGTGCCATCAGGCACATCGCCGAACCGCAGCGTTGACCGCCGGCGCTCCCACCCGGCGCAACTCGACATAGCCCGGGCCGGAGAGGCGCGGAGCAACGCGCTACCCTGGCGGCAGATCGAACCCAACCGGGCTGGGATGGTGCAGCCGTGAGCCTGATTGACTTCGTACGGGGCGCCGTTGCAGAGCGCGGCCCCGACTCGGTGGTGCTGGCTGTCGGCGGTCTGGGTCTGCGGATCTTGACGTCCACCGCGACAATCGAGCAGGTGCCCGAGCCCGGCGCCGTGGCGCACCTCCATACCTACCTCGTCGTGCGCGAAGAAGCGCTTACGCTGTATGGCTTTGGCACCGTGGAGGAGCGGGGCCTGTTCGCGCAGCTGCTCACCGTTACTGGCGTGGGCCCGCGTGTGGCTCTCGGCGCACTGTCGGCGATGCCCGTCGCCCAGCTCGCTGCCGCCATTCAGGCTGGGGACATCAAGGCCCTGGTCCGTATCCCTGGTATCGGCAGAAAGACAGCTCAGCAGATGGTGCTGGACCTCAAGGGCAAGCTGGAATTCGCGCCCGTTGAGGAGAGGGCTGCTTCCGCCGGTGTGCCGGCCCCGACGTCCGGGCAGTTCGATGATGCCGCCACCGCACTGCGGGAATTGGGCTTCACACCGGCGGAGGTTGCAGCCGCGATCGCGGCGTTGCCGCGCGATCAGGGCCTGACGGATGAGCAGGCGCTACGGGCAGCGCTCCAGGCTATCGGTGCGCCCCGCTGACGGTAACGGCACGCGCGGCGCTGCTGACAACCTGGTGACGCGCCGTCGCGCTACCATGAGATCAACAGCCAGTACCCCCGCCACGACCTGCCGTGCAGTCCTGGAGCGAACCGATGCCGGAGTTCAGACTCGTTTCTCCGTTCAAGCCCACAGGTGACCAGCCGGCGGCCATCCGGCAGCTCACGTCGTGGCTCAGCGAAGGACACAAACATCAGACCCTGCTCGGCGCCACTGGCACCGGCAAGACATTCACGATGGCGGCCGTGGTTGAGTCCTTGCAGCGGCCCACCCTCGTGCTGGCGCACAACAAGACGCTGGCCGCTCAGCTCTGCGCCGAGTTCCGCGAGTTCTTTCCCGATAATGCTGTCGAGTACTTCGTGTCGTATTACGACTACTTTCAACCTGAGGCATACATTCCCCGCACGGACACGTATATCGCCAAAGACTCCGACATCAACGACGAGATTGACAAGCTGCGTCATGCCGCGACTCGCGCGCTGTTCACGCGACGAGATGTGCTGATCGTCGCTTCGGTTTCGTGCATCTATGGTCTGGGTGAACCGGAAGAGTATCAGAGCTTCGTGCTCTCCTTCAAGAAGGGCGAGGCGTTGCCCCGCAACCGCGCCGTCCGCCGCTTGGTGGACATGCAGTACGAGCGCAACGATATGAACCTGGTGCGCGGCAAGTTCCGGTTGCGCGGGGACTCGCTCACCATCCATCCCTCGTACGAGGAGCTGGCGGTACGCATCGATTTCTGGGGTGATGAGGTTGAGCGCATCGTTGAGATGGACCCGCTCACCGGTGAGGTGCTGGCCGAGCGCGATAGCCTCGATGTGTTCCCGGCAAAGCACTTCGTCACCTCTGCCGAGAAGCTGGCGGCTGCCATCGAAGACATTCAGGCGGAGCTGGACGAGCGGGTTGCCGAACTGAAACGTCAAGACAAGATCCTGGAGGCGGCCCGGCTTGAGGAGCGCACGCGCTACGATATCGAATCGCTGCGCGAATTTGGCTATTGCTCCGGAATCGAGAACTACTCACGCCACCTGGCCCGCCGTTCGGCGGGGAGCACCCCCTGGACGCTGCTTGACTATTTGCCAAGTGACTGGTTGCTGATGGTGGATGAATCGCATATCAGTCTGCCGCAGGTCCGTGGCATGTTTGGCGGCGACATGAGCCGCAAGTCGACGCTGGTCGATTATGGCTTCAGATTGCCCTCCGCACTGGACAACCGCCCGCTGAATTTCGATGAGTTCAACGCCCACATCAACCAGGTGGTGTATGTCTCTGCCACGCCAGGCGAGTACGAGTTGCAGCAGTCTGGGCGTGTGGCAGTGCGTGAGCCGGTCGATGGTTCGAATGTCTATCACCTGGGCGGGGCGAACGGCGCCGCCAGGGGTGGCGGCAGACCGGCGCCGGGCAGCTTCCGCGAACGAATCGTCGAGCCCGGTCGTGTTGCTGAGCAGGTGATCCGCCCCACGGGGCTGCTGGACCCTGAGGTTGAGGTGCGGCCGACCCGCAACCAGATCGACGACCTACTGGACGAGGTGAGGCAGCGCACTGAACGCGGTGAGCGGGTGTTGGTGACCACGCTCACCAAGAAGATGGCGGAAGATCTGGCGGACTATCTCCAGGAAATGGGTGTCAAGACGCACTACCTCCACTCCGAGGTGAACACGTTGGAGCGGATTGACATCCTACGCGACTTGCGACTGGGTGTTTATGACGTGATCGTTGGCATCAACCTGCTGCGGGAGGGTCTGGACCTGCCTGAAGTCAGCCTGGTGGTGATATTGGACGCCGACAAGGAAGGCTACCTACGCTCGGAAACGTCGTTGATTCAGACCATTGGCCGCGCCGCCCGGCATGTCAACGGCCAGGTGCTCATGTACGCCGATACCGTTACCTACTCTATGCGCCGCGCCATCGATGAAACCAATCGCCGCCGCGCGGTCCAGCAGGCGTACAACGAGGCGCATGGCATCACGCCCGAGGGCATCCGCAAAGCGATCAAGGACATCAACGATCAATTCCGCAAGGTGGCCGAGACTAAAGTTGAGTACAAGACGGGCGCCGGCATTCCCAAGGACGAGCTGACACGGCTGGTCAAGGAACTCGAGTCACAGATGAAGGCAGCCGCCAAGAACCTCGAATTCGAGAAGGCGGCGCTCCTGCGCGACCAGATCGTGGATCTACGCCGCGAGTTGGTCGGTGGGGACGATGAGGAGTCGCTGACGCGCATTGCCGACATGATCGTCGAGCGGCGCCGCCAATCGGGGGCAGAGGATCGTCCGCTTGTCCGGCAGGAGACCACCAACTACAGCAACCGCACGCGTGGCCGGACCGGGGGCCGTGGGCGCTACCGCGCGTGAGCCTCGCCCTCGCCTGACGCTCCCGCGGTACCCGGAAGCGACGCTCCGGCGCACCGCGAGTAGAACCCGGCGCCTACCTGCCGCCGTTAGGTGCGCCGCCGGCGTTACGGGATGGCTAGCTCCTCCTCCGTGGATGCGGCCGGCTGGTCTCGCTCCTGTCTGCGGCGGGGGTGGCGAATCCGTGCGGCAGCCGCCCCCGCCCGTCGGGCGATGGCGTGGCGCAGTTCGGTTACCTCGTGCACCAGCGTGGTGCCGATGTAGCTACTGTATTCACCGATGCTGCGATAGCGGTCGTAGCGTGCCGGCAGGAGTTTCTTGGGCGGCGTGCCCTGCAGCGACGCCAGCGCCCGCAGTAGTTCCAACCGCAGGTTGGCCGCCGCGGTTTCGTGATCAAGGTGGGCGCCGCCGGCCGGTTCAGGCACGACCGCGTCGATCACCTTCAGTTCGCGGCAGGCATCAGCCGTCAGATGCAGGGCGTCCGCCACCTCTTCCGCGCGTGACACATCTCGGTGCAGCAGGAGCGCCGCGCGCTCCGGTGAGACGACGGTGTAAATGGCGTGCTCCAGCATCAGCACGCGGTCAGCCACTCCGAAAGCGACGGCCGCTTCACTTCCTCCCTCACCGATCACCGCCGCTACCGTCGGTGCGGGCGACTCTGCCAGCGCAGCGATGCAGGCGGCCATCGCCTGACCCAGGCCGGCGATGGTCGCGGCGGGTCGCGGGTCGGCGCCAGGGGAGTCAATCAAGGTGATGATGGGCAGGTTGAAGCGGGCCGCCAGCCGGAAGGCGCGCTCGGCCTTGCGGAAGCCCTCGGCCGGCAACCAGGTGTCGGCGGCGGGCTCGTCGGCGGCGGTGCGCTGCTGGCCGGCGATCACCACCGCTTCACCTTCAATCGTCGCCACACCGGCGGTGACGGCGTGCGTGTCGTGACCAGCACCGTCGCCCCGCAGTTCAATGAACGTCGATGCCATCCGTCCGATGAAGTCGAGCGCCGTCGGCCGGTGTTCCTGGCGCGCCATCTGCACGTGGTTCCATGCCTGCCCGTGCGCATGGTGGGGCGGCGAAGGATGGGCCTGGTCATCCACCCTGATGCGGGTCCGGGCCGTGAGCACATCGAGCACGTGCATGATCAGATCGCGCTGCTGCGCGCGGTCCACGACCTCATCAATCAGGCCACGCCGCAGCAGGTCATCGACCGACTGCTCATCGGGGGTACCGCCGGGTGCCCGCGCTGCGGCATAGCCGATCAGTGCGCCGGGCTCGCCGATCAGGTAGTCAGCGTGGGCGCCAATACCGGCATACGCTGCTCCCAGCGCCGGATTGGCGAGCACACAGATGAATGGCATACGCGCCTTCGCCATGCGGCCGCGTGCCAGGGTGATCTTTCCCATCTGCAGTAGTGCGAGCGGGCCTTCCTGGATACGCGCCCCACCGCTGGCGACCACCGCTACCAGCGGCCGCTTGTGCCGCGCTGCACCTTCCATCGCGCTGGTGAGCTTCTCACCTACGACCGAGCCGATAGAGCCGCCCAGAAAGCGGAAGTCAATCACTGCCAGCTCGATGTCGCGACCGCCGAGCCTGGCGCTGCCGGTAACGATTGCGTCGGGCAGACCGGTGCGTCGTTCCTCTTCAAATAGCGCCCGCTTGTATGCGCCGGCAAATGAGATCGGATCAATTGAGATCAGTGCCCGGTGGCTTTCGCGGAAGCTCCCTGAGTCGGCCAGCAAGGCGATGCGCTCGCGGGCGCCAATCGTGTAGTGGAACCGGCAGCCCGGGCAGATGCGCACCTCTTCGTAGAGCGGTGTACCGGCCAGATCGGCGCCACAAGACAGGCAGGAGTCGAGGGAGATGTGAGCCGCGTCACGGACCTGGTGGGGCTGACGCAGCGCGGCGAACAGCTCGGCGAGGTTCTTCATCTGGGTGACAGCCTCCCACGCCCGGAGAGCGGGCGTCGAACATCAGTGATACGTACCCGTGGCCGGTTGGCCAGCGCCAAGTGAGCGCCCGCGATCTGCTAGCCGTCGCTGTCGCGACCGCCGAATGAGGGACGGGAGCCAAGCCCTTCGGACTCACCGACGATGCCCTCAGACTCAAGCAGGTCCATGATGCGGGCAGCGCGCGGGTAGCCGATACGCAGGCGACGCTGCAGCATCGATGTCGAGATGCGCTGATGCTCTGCTGCCAGCTCGCGCGCCCGCTCAAGCAATGGGTCTTCCTGCTCGTCCTCTCGCTCTGACTTCGCCCGAGCCTCCTCCAGCAGGTGGTCGTAGACCGGCGGGCGGTAAGGCGCGTAGCGTTCGTTTGACCAGAATTGCACTAGCCGCTCAATTTCTTGATCCGAGACATAGACGCCCTGAATGCGCCGCGGCTTGGGGGCGTCGGTTGCCTGGTACAGCATGTCCCCACGCCCTAGCAGCTTCTCGGCGCCGCCGGTGTCCAGGATGGTGCGTGAATCCACCATCGACGTGACCGCGAAGGCGATACGGGTGGGGAAGTTGGCTTTGATCAGGCCGGTAATTACGTCGACCGATGGCCGCTGCGTGGCAATCACGAGATGAATCCCCGTGGCGCGGGCCAATTGCGCCAGCCGGCAGATCTGCTTCTCAACCTCAAACGGCACCGCCATCATCAAGTCGGCGAGCTCATCGACGATGACAACCCACTGCGGAAGCTTCTCCGCAACGCGCTCGTGGCGGTTGTAGCCTTCCAGGTTGCGCACGCCCAGCGCTGCAAACTTCTTGTAGCGGGCGTCCATTTCGTGAATCACGGCGCCCAACGTGCCGACTACGTCGTCCATATCGACGATGACCTTGGAGAGGGCCAGATGCGGGATCGGCTCATAGCCGGTCAGTTCCACCCGCTTGGGATCCACCATGACGAACCGCACCTCGTCCGGCGAGGCGTGCATCAGGATCGAGGCGATGATCGCGTTGATGCAGACTGATTTGCCCGAGCCGGTGGCGCCGGCGATCAGCAGGTGCGGCATCTTCGCCAGGTCCGCCACGATCACTTCGCCGGAGACGCCCATGCCCAGCGCGATCGCCAGTTTCGACTTGGCGCTGACACGAGCAAAGGCGGGCGTCTCGAGCACCTGCCGCAGTGACACGATGGCGGCGCTGGTGTTGGGTACCTCGATTCCGACCACCGGCTTGCCCGGCACCGGCGCCTCGATGCGGATGGCGGGCGCCGCCAGGGCCAAAGCCAGATCGTTCGCCAGCCGGGTGATCTCGTTGACGCGTACGCGGGTACGTGCAAGCTCCTCGACCCGTGTCTTGGGTTTGCCGTCTTTGTCGAGGATCGGACGGTTGGCGTTGTCACGCTCCACAACAGTACGGGTCTTTACCTCCCAGCCTGGCTCTACGCCGAACTGGGTGACCGTCGGACCTTGGCTCACCGATACAACCTTGGCATCGACGCCGAAGCTGGCCAGCGTGTCTACGATGAGCTGCGCCCGCTGGGCGTTGTCGGCGGCGCTCAGCTCCGGCGTCGCAGAGGAACTGAGCAGGTCACGCGGTGGCCGCGGCCACGGGCTCCCGCCTTCGTGCGGCGGCGGCAGCTCATCGACCGGCAGGACCGCCCCGGTTTCCCGCCGCTTCGCCGGGGGGCGTGGAGATGCCGGTGCAACGATTGCGGCCGTACTGCTGAGGTTCACCGCATCGACGTCCTCCGGCTCAACCTCCGGAACCGGAGGCGGCGCCGCATCGCCGGTGCGAAACATGGCCCGGAATCCTTCGAGCGCCGTGCGTGCCATTCGCTCTGGCACGTGCCAGCCGTACACCGCGCGGGCAGCGGGCGGGATGGTCGCCAGCGTCCGCCGCGTCAACCGGGGCCACACCAGGATCGACGCACCGGCGAAGCTGGCCAGCCAGAGCGCCAGCCCGATCCGGTCGCGCCCCAGAAACTTGCCGGTGTCACCGCCAAGCGTATGCGCTGCCAGCGACTGGCCTGCCATCGACCAGGCTGGCGTAAACCAGCCCATCATGCCCCACAGGACCAGCGCCGCCATCGTCCAGCCGGCTGCGGCCTTCAGCCCGCCGCGGGTCGGCCGTAGCCGTTTCAGCACGATTAGCAGCCCCGCGCCCGCCACCGCCGGCGCCACCAGCAGCACCCCGGCGCCCAGCGACCGCGCGAACGGCGCTCCCAGCGATTGCAGCGCCGGCCTGCCCGTCAGCGTGAGGATAAGCAGCACCAGTGCCGCGCCGATCAGCAGCAGGCCAACCGACTCGATTCGCAACAGGAACGTGACCAGCGTGCTGAACGGGTCGATCACGCCCTCGCTGCGGGCGGCCGGTGGCGGCGTATGCTTGCCCCGGGAACGGGCGCCGGATGGAGAGCGCGGACGCGCGGGACGGGGAGCAGAGGACATACAGCACCACCGATCGACCCGGAACCAGCCGGCCTAGACCTCAACGGCAACCGGCAGCACCATCGGGCGGCGCCGCGTTTCGCCATGAAGGAAGCGCGCCACGGTGTCCTTGATGCGGGTGTGAATGACACCCCACTCTGCCAGGTGGTCGGCCCCGTCCAGCGCCGAGGCAGCCATATCGCGTGTCCGTTCCAGCAGGTCTGCTGACTCCTCGATATCGACGAAACCGCGTGACACGATGTCCGGCCGGCCGACCAAGCGGCCGTTCTGCCGGTCAACGGCCACGATGATCACCACCATGCCATCGGTGGCAAGATGGCGGCGGTCACGTAGCACGACCTGGTCGATGTCGCCGACCCCCAGCCCATCGACATAAACGTTGGTGGCGGGGGCGCGGCCGGCCAGCTCGGCGTTCAGGCCACGGATATCGAGGATATCACCGTCTTCCAGCACCCATGTCTGATCCGGTGTCATGCCCATCGCCTGGGCCAAACGGGCGTGCAGCATCATGTGGCGGTACTCGCCATGGATGGGCACGAAGAACCGTGGCTTGACCAACGACAGCACGAGCTTGAGTTCTTCCTGGGCGGCGTGGCCACGGACGTGGACATTGGCAATCCGGTTGTAGTAGACCTCGGCGCCCAGCTTGAACAGGTTGTCGACGACGCGATTGACCAGCCCCTCGTTGCCAGGGATGGGCGACGAAGAGAGAATCACGGTGTCGCCGTGCTGGATTGAGACCCAGCGATGATCCTGGTTCGCCATTCGCGCCAGCGCTGAGGTCGGTTCGCCTTGCGAGCCGGTCGACATAATCACGATCTTGTTTGGGGGCTGCTTGCCCAGGTCCTCGATACGACTGACGGCATCGGCGGGGTCATCGAGGTAGCCGAGGTCCAGCGCCATGGTGACATTGTCAATCATGCTGCGGCCGGTGACGTACACCTTACGACCGTGGCGGGTGGCGGCATCGATTACCTGTTGTACGCGTGAGATCAGCGAGGCAAACGTGGCGACGATGACGCGCCCCTCTGCCTTGCTCATCACGAAGTCGAGCGATTCGCCTACAGCCTGTTCAGACGGTGTATAGCCGGGTACTTCGGCATAGGTGGAGTCAGAGCAGAGCAGCGCCACGCCTTCGTTGCCGATCTCGGCCAGCCGGTTGAGATCGGTGTGCTGGCCCATGACCGGTGTGTGGTCCAGCTTGAAGTCGCCGGTGTGGACCACCTTGCCGCCGGGGGTGTGCAGGATCACGCCACAGGCGTCCGGGATGCTATGCGCCACCCGGAAGAACTCGACGCCGATACCTCCCAGCTCGAAACGCTCTCCGGGAGTGATGACGTTGACGGTGCGTTCGCGGGCAAGCTTATGCTCTTTGAGCTTGACGTTAATCAGCCCGGCCGAAAGGCGGGAGGCAAAGACCGGCACGTTGAGGGCACGTAGCACGTACGGCAGGGCGCCGATGTGATCTTCATGCCCGTGTGTGATGAGGATGCCGCGGAGCTTGTCGGCGTGGTCAACGAGATAGCTGATGTCTGGGATGACGAGGTCGATCCCCAACATCTCCTCTTCGGGGAACATCAGGCCCGCGTCCACCACCACGATATCGTCGGTGGTCTCGTAAACCATCATGTTCTTGCCGATTTCACCTAGTCCGCCCAACGGGAGGACGCGAAGGGTGTCCCTGGTCAGCATGGCAGCGTCCCGGCGAAGCTGACAGATGGCAGCTTCCAGCGTTCGAACTTCACTGTAGCAGTATCGGCTGGGCGGCAGCAGGGCGTGATGTGTTAGAACAGCCTTCCCTGCTCGGCTCGGGGCAGATCCGCGGAATCTGTAGGGGGCAGGTCTTCGGCCACGGCCGGGCGGGCGCCATTTGGGGCGCCAGCCGCTGTGCGCGTCAGCGCCTCCGCCAAGATCGCAGGTAGCCGGGCGAAGTCCGCCTCAATCAGCGAGCGATAGCGCTCCTGGTGCAGCGCCGCCGCCGGATGGAACATGGGCACGACCGTCAACCCGCCGAATACCTGCGGTTGCCCGTGGATACGCGAGATGGACTGGCCGGGGAACCAGCGGCTCATCGAGAAGCGCCCCAATGTCACCACTACCCGCGGTGCAATCAGCTCCAACTGACGGTCCAAGTACTTGCTGCACGCCTGTATCTCGTTGGGTAGCGGATCACGGTTGTTGGGAGGGCGGCACTTGACCACGTTGGTGATATACACCTGGTCCCGGCGCAGGCCGGCATTCGCGAGCAGCTTCGTGAGGAACTGGCCGGCTGCGCCAACAAACGGCCGGCCGGTTTTGTCCTCGTTGTATCCGGGACCTTCACCGATGAACATGATCTGCGCATCGGCCGGTCCCTCACCGGGGACGGCATGGGTGCGCGTGGCGCTCAGCGCGCAATCCGGGCATTGAGCGATGACATCGTACAACTCGATGAGAGCGGACATGGTGGCTCCGCGATCAACAGAGAAGGGGCGGACACGCACCACCGCGAGAGGAGGGACCGGCGCCAGGGCCGGGGCGGCGGCGCGTGACGAGATGGGGACACCGGCCCGCGCGCCGGTATCCCCGAGGCCATGCTACCACGGCTGCTGTCTGCCGATCAACGTATGAATTGATGAAGTGGGTGAGCTATTGCCGGCGGCGGTTGAGCCGTTTCAAGCTGCGACCCTTGCCGGTGCCGCCCCGGCCAAACAGCCATGCCAGGATGATGCCGACGAGGTACAGCACAATCATCGGCCCTGCAACCAGCGTCTGTGTAAGGGGATCCGGTGTGGGTGTGACGAAGGCCGCCACCACGAACACCAGCACCAGTACGTACCGCCACCAGCCAATCAACTGGCGGGCGCTGACGAGTCCGAACCGCGCCAGTGCGAGGATGAGCAGCGGGAGCTCGAAGGTCACCCCCACCCAGAAGATCATGCGCGTAGCAAAGCTGAGATAGTCGCTGATGATGATCTGCGGTTCGGCCCCGGCCGGCCGGACACCGAGCAGGAAGTCAAGCGATGGTGGCAAAATCACGTAATAGCAGAAGGCCGCCCCGAACAGAAAGCACACGAACACCGCGAACACCAGCGGCAACACCCACCTGCGCTCTTGCGGCGTCAGGCCGGGAACGACGAACAGCAGCGCCTGGTACACGAACACGGGCATGGCCACGATCAGCCCGCCCAGGAGGGTGACGCGGAATAGCTGCGTGAATCCGTCGAGCGGCTTGGTGAAGATCAGTTTGGCGTCCGGCACCCGGCTCTTCATCGGTTCGGTCAGAAAGTCCAGAGCCGGGCCGGTAAAGAAAGCGGAGATGGCCACTCCGGCGACAAGACCGACCATGCACCACACGAGCCGCGTCCGCAGCTCCAGCAGGTGCTCCAGGATGGTCATCGGCCGGCCGCCGTCGAAGTCCTGCGCCGGCCGGCTGTCGCTGGTGACCGCTGCCATATGGCCATCCTGCCCGCGGGACTGTACTAACCGCCGGGCCGGTAATCGCGCAGCAGTGGACGCTCATCCTCGGCTGCCGGCGTGACCTGACCCTCCGGTGCGGCGCTTACGCCGTTCGCAACCGGGGGGGTGAGCGGCGGCAGCGCCGGGAATTCCTTCGCCGGCTCTGCGGCGCCTACCGGGGTCACCACACCCGATGGGAAGACGTCGATGGTCTGTTGCGTCTCACGGGCGATAGCATCGGTGCTCGCCGCCACATCCTGGGCAAATTGGTTGACATCGCGGGAGACGGTTTGGAGTTCCTGCTGAATCCCCGATAGCTCGCCCTGCAGCTCTGAGAACTCACCCTTGAGTTCGGCTTGGATCTCGTCGGCGTAGCCGCGCAGGTCGCGAATGATGCTCATGACCTGCGAGATGACACCGGGCAGCCGCTGCGGACCGATGAAGATCAGCGCCAGCACCGCGATCAGCAGCAGCTCGAACGGCCCAACACCAAAGAAGCTACTGCCCATCGCACCGCGGCGCCTGCTGCCCGCGCGGGGTGGCCCGCGGCAGACGCACCCCTCCGAGAGAGTGCCCGCTTCCCGGGGCGGGCCGCTACTCGTCCTCGATCCCGTGGTCCTTGATGTAGTCTACCGCATCCTGCACGGTTGCGATCTTCTCGGCGTCCTCGTCCGAGATCTCGATCTGGCGGTTGTCGCTCGAGAATTCCTCTTCCATCGACATAATCAGTTCGACCAGGTCGAGCGAATCGGCGTTGAGGTCATCGACGAACGATGCCGTTGCGGTCACCTCGTCCTCCTCGACACCGAGTTGATCCACGATGATCTTGCGCACGCGCTCGAATACGGTTGCCAACGGCCTACCACCTGTTCTCTGTGTTGTCTACGCGGCGCCGGGGCCGCGGGGATTGCCAGCCAACGCCACCGGTGGGTCACAGCTGCGTGGAGCGGGAAGCGACCGCGCCCAACGCACCATTCACAAACCGTGGCGATGATTCTCCGCCGTACGTTTTCGCCAGTTCGACCGCCTCGTTGATGGCAACCCGGACCGGCGTCTCATCTCCGAAGCGCATCTCATAGATGGCAATGCGCAGAATGTTGCGGTCTACCACGGCCAGTTCATCGATGGGGAACCGCGGCGCTACTTCTGCAATCACGCCATCAATCACCTCTTGATGAGCCAGCACGCCACGCACCAGCCGTCGTGCCAGGCCGGCGGCTGGCTCCGGCTCGGGGTGCTCCGCCATAGCGCGGTCCAGCGCCTCTTCGGCCAGGTGCCGGCTGGTGTCGGCCTCATACAGTGCCTGCATCGCCAGCACCCGCCCCCGCCGGCCCTCTCGCGCAGCCATGCGGCTCCTCCTCTTCGCGCGCCGGCCGGCGGGCGGCACCGCAGACGGCCCGCCGGATCAGGCCATCACCATGCCGCCGTCCACGTGAATCACCTGTCCTGTGATATACGATGCGGCAGGGGACGCGAGAAAGGCAACCAGCGGCGCTACCTCTGCCGCCACACCGAACCGGCCCGTGGGGATGCGCTTGACCACCACATCGCGCAGGTCGGTTCCGAGCGCTGCCGTCATATCCGTCTCGATGAATCCTGGCGCGACGGCATTGGCGGTGATACCGCGTGTGGCAACTTCCTGGGCGACCGACTTCGTCAGGCCGATGAGCCCCGCCTTCGCGGCCACGTAGTTGGCCTGACCGGGATTGCCCGCCACCGCTACCACACTGCTGATGTTGATGATTCGTCCCCAGCGGGCGCGCATCATCCCCCGCAGCACCGCCCTGGTCGCCAGGAAAGCGCCACGCAGGTTGGTGTTGAGAACGCTGTCCCAGTCCGCCTCGCTCATCCGCATCAGCAGGCCATCGTTGGTGATGCCGGCGTTGTTGACGAGGATGTCTACTCGCCCGAGCGCCGCTTCGGTCTGCTTGACCATCGCTTCCACGTCGGCCGCCACGGCGACATCGGCACGGATGGGGACAGCGCCGTGTCCCAAGGCGGTGATGTCAGCGACCGTGGCCCGCGCGCTCTCCTCACCGGACCGGTACGTCAGTGCGACATCCGCACCGGCGCGAGCCAGCTCAAGCGCAATCGCCCGGCCGATGCCGCGGTTCCCCCCAGTCACCAGCGCCGTGCGGCCTGCGAGGTCGTGCACGGCTACTGTCCCTCGCCCTCAACGGTCTTGACGCTGTTGAGGTTGTGCAATTGCACCCCGCGGGCAATGCGTTTGATCAATCCGGCCAGCACCCGTCCTGGGCCGATCTCCGCCACCGCGGTGATGCCACGGGTATTGAGGAACTCGACGGACCGTTGCCACTGCACCGCCGAGGTCAACTGGCGCAGCAGCTCATCCCGAATTGATGCGCCGGTGGTGAGCGGCTCGGCCGTGGCGTTGGCGACCACCGGGATCTCGGGATCGTGGAAATCGACAGCGGCGATGGCGCTGCGCATGCCCTCGACGGCCGGCTGCATGAGTGACGAGTGAAACGCGCCGGAGACGGACAGTTCCACAACCTTGGCAGCGCCGCGCGCTTTGGCTAGATCCATCGCCCGGATCACGGCCGGCCGCCGGCCGCCGATCACGATCTGTCCGGCGCCGTTCAGGTTGCACACTTCGGCGCCGCTCTCTTGGCAGACCTCTTCGACGATGCCTTCATCGAGGCCCAGAATGGCGGCCATGGTGCCGGGGTTCTGTTCGCCGGCGGCCTGCATCAGGCGGCCGCGCTCACGCACCAGGCGGACACCGGTCTCAAATGAGACGGCTCCCGCGGCGATCAGGGCGGAATACTCCCCGAGCGAATGACCGGCGACGAAGGCGGGACGCGACTGCACCAGCGAATGCTCGCGCTCGCGCGCCGCCTCGAGCAGCGCGATGGATACCGTCACAATGGCAGGCTGCGTGTTGATGGTCTGGCGGAGTTCGTCCTCAGGGCCCTCGAAGCATAGACGGGTGAGCGGCGCATCGAGGGCGCGATCCGCACGTTCAAAGATGGCGCGGGCGGCCGGTGAGGCCTCGTAGACGTCCCGGCCCATCCCGACTTCCTGGGAGCCTTGACCGGGGAACACCCAAGCGAGGTCTGTGCGTGGTGGATCAAGGGTGAGCGTACCGGCGTGGCCGGGCGTCCATGCCATAGGGCTTCTCCGTCAGGGTGGTGTGTGTAGACGGTCAGAATGGCAGGGCCGTCCTCTTTGCGGTTGAGGACGGCCGGACGGCACGGGTAGCGCGTTAGTCGGACAGGGCCGGACCGGCGACGGTTACCGCCTGGCGGCCATGGTAATTGCCGCACGTCGGGCAGGCGTTGTGGGCCAGCCGCGGGTTGCGGCACTGCGGGCACTCAACGACATGACCGAGGTTTGCCTTGATGTGCTGGCGGCGCTTGCCCTGGCGCGCCTTTGGGTACTTGCGCTTTGGCAGTGGCGGCATACTCACTCCTCACCACGGGAACCGGGCCCCTTTGCCCGCCCCGTTTGACTGCTGGCCCGCGAGTGTGGCGCTGGCGCTGTTCTGGATGATGTGGCGCGTCTCATGGCCGGCATGCGACATCGCCTTGACGTGGCCGCTGACGTGGACTGCGGAGCGCACACGGGCACAACGGCCGGCACTTGTCGCAGCATAGCACGACTTGACGATAGCAGGCCAAGGGGCTGAACGGCTACGCGCCGGACTCGCCGGCATCCTGGCTCAGGTCAGCAAGCGCGGCCCAGCGGGCATCGATCAGGCTCTCGGGGCAGGCGCACGCGCCGGCGTTGCGGTCGGCGCCGCACTGAGGACACAGCCCGCGGCAGTCCGGCCGGCAGAGCGGCGCCATGGGCTCGGCTATCACTGCCGCCTGGCGCACCGCTTCGAACAGGTCAAGATGCTGCCGTTCGTCTACCCGGTATACGTCGTCCAACTCGGGCGGTGGGACGTGAGCACCGGTGTTCGGGTCAATGGTAGGGATGAACTGCTCCTCCACCTCCAGATCAAGCGGCACTGTGGCCGGGCCCAGACAGCGGCTGCAGAGCATCTGCACAGCGCCGTGAAGTTGTGCCCGCGCCAGCAGCCCGGTCGGGATTCGCAGCAGCTCTA
Source organism: Chloroflexota bacterium (assembly GCA_963170165.1). Classification (GTDB taxonomy): domain Bacteria; phylum Chloroflexota; class Dehalococcoidia; order CAUJGQ01; family CAUJGQ01; genus CAUJGQ01. Next base: position 28,666 of record CAUJGQ010000209.1, read on the forward strand.
CCGGTCCGGCCAGCCGGGCGGGTGGGTCGCCTTCATACGGCAGGCGAACGGCTTCGTCGACGGTGTATGAGCGGCTCGCCCCCGTGGGCTCCATCAGGAGTTGAGCAACGTTGAAGATCACAGGCGGCCTCATGCGGTATTGGTGTGAGTATAGGTATCCCATGGCCGCTCGCCAACCTTGTCAAAGCGGCGTATGCCTGGCTATACTCCGGCCGTGCCCGCACATTACCTGCATCCACATGCTACCTGTCTGGCCCTGGCGGTCTGTGCCGGGGCAGTTTCGTCTCAGGCCCTCGTGTACCGCTAGGACATCCCTATGACCCTCATCGGGGACCTGTTTGCCCTGCAAGAAACCGATAATGCGGTTGATGCCTGTGAGCGCTCGCTTGAGCAAGTGCGCGCGCAGTTCGGTGAGAGCGAGGAGCTT
>CAUJGQ010000210.1 GCA_963170165.1 Chloroflexota bacterium
CCCGCGCCAGCTGAAGCGCAAAGGCAGTCTTGCCAGCGCGGGCGCCGCCTGTTACGACCGTCAGCCCTGGCGTCACCATCACTCGCCTCCTCCCCCCGTCCGCCCCGACGCCAGGCCAATGATCTGGAACAGGGCCGGCAATTCGAACTCGGCCCGCAGCGCCGCTGCCAGCCGGTCGAACTCGGCGTCACGATCGACACTGACACCGGGCGTGTACGCCACGCCGTTATGCCCGGCGAGATTAGCCAGCATCGCACGTCGCAACCCATCGTTGTGAAACAGGCCGTGGACGTAGGTGCCCGCCGTCCAGCCGTCCAGGCTCAGCGCACCATCAGCCGCCGCGCAGGCAGCGCCTGAACGGCTAGTGATGGTCATCAGCGCACCGTCGGTCGGGGATACGCTCCGGCCCATGTGAATCTCGTATCCCTTAACCGCCGTTCCTTCACAGCCTGCAAACAACCCCGCGTGCCCGGCAAGTTGGCCGCTGACTTGATGGGTCTCCTTGCCGGCGGCGAACGTCGTACTGACGTTAAGCAAACCGAGCCCTGCTATCTCGCATCGCTCCGACTCCACGCCCTCGGGATCGCGGATCTGGTGTCCGAGCGCCTGGTAACCTCCGCAGATTCCCAGGACGGCCGTGCCATGCGCTGCCGCATGCTGCACCGCCGCCACCAGTCCCCGCTCCCGCATCCAGAGCACGTCAGCGACCGTCGCCTTGGTGCCGGGCAAGATGAGCAGGTGCGGGTCGCCCAGTTCCTCCGCTGTGGTGACGAAGCGGACTCTGACATCAGGCTCTGCCGCCAGGGGATCAACATCGTCGAAGTTTGAGATATGCGGAAAGCGCACGACTGCGACATCGAGGCTACCGCTGCCGCGAATACTGTCGTGCTCAATGGCAGCTGCATCTTCAGCGGCGATGCGCAGATCGCGCAGCCAGGGCACGACCGCCAGCACCGGAACCCCGGTCAACTCCTTGATCATCGCGAGGCCGGGATCGAGCAGCGCTCGGTCGCCACGAAACTTGTTAATCACCAAACCGCGGACGAGCCTCCGCTCCTCGGGCTCCAGCAACGCCAGCGTCCCGTACAGGTGGGCAAAGACGCCGCCTCGGTCGATGTCGCCAGCCAGCAACACCGGCGCGGCGGCGTAACGAGCCACTGCCATATTGACGATGTCACCGGCGCGCAGGTTGATCTCCGCCGGGCTACCTGCGCCTTCCATCACCACCACGTCGTACTCGGCGCGCAGGCTGTCCAGCGCGCCGGTCACCACGGGCCACAGATCGGCCTTGCGCGACTGGAAACGGTCACCCTCCAGCCGGAACGCAGGCCTGCCCATCACCACCACCTGGGAGCGATGATCCGCCTCTGGCTTGAGCAGGACAGGGTTCATGCGCACGTCTGGCTCGATGCCTGCCGCGTAGGCCTGCTCCACCTGTGCCCGCCCCAACTCTTCACCCATAAGGGTCACGTACGAGTTATTGGACATGTTTTGCGCCTTGAACGGCGCCACGCGCAGCCCTTCCTGCCGGAGCAGCCGGCACAGGCCCGTGACCAGCAGGCTCTTGCCCGCCGAGGATGCCGTGCCCTGTACCATGAGCACCCTGCCCAGCGCTTTCATCAGTCGTGCTCCCGCTCTCGCAGTGCGTCGCGCAGCGCCGGAACCAGCCGTTCGCAGTCCTCAAGCCGCCGGATGCCGATCCGGATATGCTCAGGCAGGCCGAACGAGGTGCAGTCACGCACCGCCATCCCCCGCCGGAGCAGCCGCGCGCGAATATCCGTCGCGCCGCCGGTCTCCACCAGCACGAAGTTCGCCGCCGATGGGTTCACCATCAGCCCAAGCTCAGTCAGCGCCGGCAGCAAGAACCGGCGCGATTGCTCGACGGCCGCTCGCCCGCGGGTAACGTGCTCGGGATGGGACAGCGCCGCCACGCCGGCCGCCTGGGCGGCAGCGCTCACGCTCCACTCAGGTTGCAGCCGCCGAACTGCCGCCACCACGTCGGGATCAGCCAGCAGGTAACCCAGCCGTAGCCCGGCCAGTCCGCAGTCCTTGGTCATCGAGCGCAGCACCAACACCCTGCCCGTACGCATCAGCGGGATGCTGTCCCACTGCTGCGCCACGAATCCCAGGTAGGACTCATCCAGTAGCAGGGGTCCGCCGATCAGCGATGCCGCCAGTGATCGCACATCCAGCAGTGTTGGGTACACACCGGTGGGATTGTTCGGGGCGCAGAGATAGACCAGCGGTGGGGTGACCCGGCGCAGCACGCCGCCCTTGTTGTCGAAGTTCCAGCGAAACCCACGTTGTGGGTTTGCCTTCCAGGGGTGGACGGCCGCACCGACCAGGCGGCACGCGCGCTCGAACTCGCCAAATGTCGGTGCGAAGACCACCGGTCGCTGACCTTGCCGCACGAAGGCGCGCACCACCAGGTGGATCAGCTCGGTGGCGCCATTTCCGGGCAGCACCTCATCGATGGTGACACCGGTCGCGGCGGCGATTGCCTCACGCAACGCCACCGAATCAGGATCCGGATAGCGGCTGTAGTCAATCCCGGCCAGTGCCGCCACAGCGGCAGGAGACGCGCCAAGGGGGTTGATGCTGGCACTGAAATCCAGCACATCGGCCGGCCGCAGGCCGTACGCGCGCAACTCTTCCTCGCGCAGGCCGCCATGTGCCTGAGGCTCCCCGGCTACCGCCATCGATCCCTCCCTTGCCGCCGGCCAAGCAATCCGCTGACCACCAGGGCGGCGCCGAGACCGGCCGCCACCGCCACCAGCTGCTGCGTTTGCCGGATATCTGCTGCGGCGGGCCTTTCGCCTGTGCCCAACTGGTAGTGCCCCTGCTTCTCCAGTGTCACACCGAGCGCGCCCGCTGCTGCTGCCATCGTCCAGCCGGCGTTGGGGCTGGCCGTGCGCCCGTGCTGCCGCCACGCCACCCCCAGCGCTGCGGTCGCATCTCCCCGAGAGGCCGGCGCCGCGGCCGCAATCAATAGCGCGCCCAACCGCGCAGGGAGTAGGTTTGCCAGGTCATCGATGCGCGCTGCCGGCTTGCCCAGATACTCATAGCGTCCGTGATAACCGATCATGCTGTCGAGCGTGTTTAGCGTGCGATACGCCAGAGCTGCGGGCGTACCACCGGCCAGATACCACAGCCACGGGGCCAGCACGCTGTCGGTCAGGTTCTCCGCCAGCGACTCCACCGCCGCGGCTGCAACGAGGCCAGCGTCTAGGTGAGCGGTATCACGGCTGACAATCCGCCCCACCGCGGCACGAGCCGCCGGCAGATCATCCCGGCGCAGCGCCTGCCATACGGGCGTGCCGGATGCGATCAGCGAGCGCACCGCAAATGCCGGCTTGAGCGCCGCCGCCTCCAGCAACAGCCCCAGCGGCAGGGGTAGCCGCCGGGCGACGCGCGCAACACCGGCTCCGGTCAACGCTGCACCGGCGGGCAGCACGGCCGCGACAGCCACGCCCCAAGCAAGCTGCCAGAGCCGCCCGCCGGCCGGTGCCCGTCGATCCAGCGACTGCACCAGCCGGCCCAACCACGCCACCGGATGGACTGCGTTTGGCGGGTCGCCGAACAGTCCGTCCAGCGCCAGAGCGAGCATCAGCACCGCTGTGCGGCGCCCGTATCCCGGTCGCGCTGCCGGGGAACGCGGGTTGGCCGGGTACGGCATCATACGGGACGGCTCCCCTTCACCTGGCGGATGCCGGACACGGCCGCCGGCCCGGTCCGGTCAATGCAGTTCACCAGCCCAGTGCTGGTGGCAGCCAGGGCACCGGCCAGGCGCGCGCGGCCCAGGCAACCACCGCCAGTACCGTGAGCGCCTGCGAAACTTCACACGAGGCGCCATAGAGGTCACCCGTGGCGCCGCCAATCAACCGCCGGGCCAGCGCTGACCAGGCAGCCGCCACCAGCAGCGCGGGCAGCAGCAGCAATGGCCCCAAGATGCCAAACAGCACCACCGCTGCGCCCACCACCGTCAGCCCCGCGACGGCCAGCGGCAGGCCGCGCGCAGCCCGGTGAAAGCCCAGGCCGAGGCCGGCCGGCCGGGCATACGGGATTGCGGCCGCAGTTACCACCATCCCGAAGCGGCCGGCAGCCGGAAACAGGGTCAAGCCGGCCCAACGCCACGGCGACGGCAAAGTGATAATGGCGCTCCACTGCAGCAGCAGCACGAGCACCAGCGCCGTCACCCCAAAGCTACCGGTTCGCGGGTCACGCA
>CAUJGQ010000211.1 GCA_963170165.1 Chloroflexota bacterium
TGTGCCGGCGTGCATGGGGCCGCTGCCCATACCTGCGTGTCGGTGGACGTTACCTTCCGCTGAGCGCCCCGAGGCGGCGCTGCACGGCTGGAATGACAACGGGCATCAGGATGATCAACGTCAGCAGGAAGACCCAGGTGCTGCCGCCAAGACGCGCAACCCAGCCACCGCCTCCGAACACCAGCGTGGCCGAGAAGAACACAGCGGCGCCGAGCAGAGCAAGCGGCAGATAGATCATGGCGCTGACCAGGCCGGGGCGCTGGAGTAGTGAGCGGTTCATTATGGCACCTCCCTTCGGGTTAGCCGTGCTGCGCTGCAGGCAGCGCCGGCTGCTGGGGCCTGACGTCTGGTGCACCCGGGCGGCGCCGGCGGATAGGCGGCCGGTAGCCATGCATCGCCAATGAGTTGAGCGTCACCGACAGCGAGCTGATCGCCATCAGGAACGCCGCCAGTTCCGGGCTCACCACCTGTGCCGTCAGGGGATACAGCAGGCCGGCGCCCAGGGGAATAGACAGCGTGTTGTAGCCAAATGCCCAGCCGAGGTTCTGGCGTACCCGCCGCATGGTGAAGCGGGCAATCTGGATGGCGGCGACGACATCGACGAGGTCGTCCTTCATCAAGACCACGTGACCCGTCTCCTTGGCCACGTCCGCTCCGGCGCCCATGGCGATGCCGACGTTCGCCTGGGCCAGGGCTGGTGCGTCATTGACGCCATCGCCGACCATCGCCACCCTCAAGCCCTCGTCCTGCAGCTGCTTGACCTCGGCAGCTTTGTCCTGCGGCAGAACCTCAGCGAGAACACGCTCGATGCCTACCTGTCGGGCGATGGCCTCGGCGGTGCGGCGGTTGTCGCCGGTCAGCATCGCGACCTTGATGCCCAAGCGGTGAAGTTCGGCCACAGCCCGGGCGGAACTCTCCTTGAGCGTGTCCGCAACGGCGATGAGGCCCTGAGCCTGACCCTCGGCCGCTACAAACACCACGGTCTTGCCGCTCTGTTCCAGTTGCTCGGCAATCTCCGGCAGGTTGCCGAGCGGGATCGCGCGTTCCTCCATCAGCTTGCGATTGCCGAGCAGCAGCGCACGTCCTCCAGACTGAGCCTCGACACCATGTCCAGGAATCGCCTGGAAGCTCTCTGGATCGCTGATCGCAAGCCCCCGTGCGCGCGCTCCTTCAACGATCGCATCGCCCAAGGGATGCTCGGAGTATTTCTCCAATACGGCCGCTAGTTCCAGCACGCGTTCCGTGGCTACGCCGCCTGCCGGCACGACGTCCGTCACGGCCGGTTTGCCGCGTGTGAGCGTGCCGGTCTTGTCCAGCACAACGGCTTGCAGCCTGCTGGTGGCCTCGATCGCGTCGCCACCCTTGAACAGAATGCCGTGCTCCGCCGCGATGCCGGAGCCGCCCATGATAGCCGCTGGGGTAGCGAGGCCGACCGCACACGGGCAGGAGATGATCAGCACCGTCACGGAGAGCAGCAACGCGAAACCAAAGACCCCGATCTCCGTCAGCCGGTATGGACTCATCACCAGCCGGCTCTCTGGGTCAAACCACAGGTCGAACCCGACGAAGTACCAGAAGGCGAACACCACCAGAGCAAGTAGATGCACTCCGAGAATGAAGTGTCCGGCCACCGCATCGGCGAGCTTCTGGATCGGCGCGCGCGTCGCCTGCGCATCCTCCACCAGCCGAATGATGTGCGCGAGCGCGGTCTCCTTGCCTACCTGCGTCGCCCGGAAACGGAACGCGCCAGACTTATTGAGCGTGCCACCGATCACGGTCGCGCCAGCCTGTTTCTCGACCGGCAGGCTTTCCCCGGTGAGCATCGACTCATCGACTGCCGAGTAGCCGTCTAGCACAAGGCCGTCCACCGGGATCGCCTCACCCGGCCGAACGAGACAGACATCATCGCGTTCCACCTCGTCGGCAGGAAGCTCCACCTCCCTTCCGTCGCGGAGCACACGTGCGCGCTTGGGTTGCAGCCGCATCAGCCGCCGAATCGCTTCCGAGGTCCGGCCCCGGGTCAGCGCTTCCAGATAGCGCCCCAGCACCACGAACCACGTTAGGAGCGCCGCCGATTCGAAGAAGGTGGCATCCTTGCCGCCAAAGCCGGCATTCGGCCAGAAGGTGTTGATCACGGCGATGAAGTACGCCGCGCCGATACCGGTGGCGTACAGCAGGTTCATGTCGGTGACCCCGCGGCGCAGGCCGTTCCATGAGTTCACAAAGAACTGCCGCCCCGGTCCGAGCACCACCGGCGTGGTCAAAATGAACAGAAAGACCTTGCTCCCCATGAACGCCGGCAGCAAGCGATCAAACATCCAGTAATCACGAAAGGTGCCGAGCATGATCAGCAGGGCCAGCGGCGACGCCAGGAGCAGATTGATGAGCTGAGTGCGGGTTTCGTGACGGCGTGCCTCCCGCTCGCGGTCCACCGCGCTGGCGCCATCGCCGCGCTCTGACACCTGATAGCCGAGTGATCGCAGTGTCTTCCTGATCTCCGCCGCGCTGACCAGGCTGCTCGCGTACTCGACCGTCACGCGGTCGGTCGCCAGGTGTACCGAGACCGACAAGACGCCGGGCAGGCCGTTGAGCGTCTGCTCGACGATTGACTGGCAGTGGCTGCCCATCATGCCGAGCACCAGCAGTTCCAGACGGTCCCACGGCACCTGGTAGCCAATACCCCTGATGGCCCGTTCAAAGTCGCGCGGACCAGAGCGCCCCGGGTCGTAATCCACAGTCGCCGTGCCCGCCGCCAGATTGACGCGGGCGTCCGTGACGCCGTTGACGGCGCGGAGCGCCCGCTCCGTCTTGCGCACACACGAGGCGCAGGTCATCCCTGTCACGGGAACGGTGACATGGCCCACACCGGTAGCCGGCACCGTGCCGCTCACCGGCCGGGCCGGTGCTGCATCGGCGGCATAGCGCCCGGGCGCCTGGCTGAACTGCGTCAAGCATAGCTGTGAGCAGAACCAGAAAGTCTCGCCATGCCGGATCTGGCTGACAGCCGCCTCCGTCGGGTCGAGTGCCATCCCGCAGACCGGATCACGAACGAAACGCTCTACCATGATCTCCTCCTTTGACGCCGGTACCGGCCGGGTCCCGTACACAGGCCGCGGCCGGCCAACGTCGATCGGTAATGCCAGCATGGCCCGACACTCTGAACGTCTGCTGTGTTACGGCTGAAGGCCGGCTGAGGGTTGCAGCGCCACGGCAGGCGAGACGCACCATGAGCCAGTTGCAATCGTCGCAGGCGGGAGCGCAGGTGATAGGTGCAAGCGCCGCACTGGCAGCAGTGACGATCTACGCCGCACGGATCAACGCTGGCCCATGCCGCGGCGCATCCTGGCGGCGTATTCGAGCATGGCCTGTCCATGCCCCGCTACATGGCCGCCCGCGCGGTGCATCGCCTCGACCGATCCGCGCAGCGCCTCCAGCTCAGACCCGATGAGGCCATGCATAGCCTGCATCCGGTCGAGATCCTCGCGCATGATGCGCGCATGCTCCTGCATGTTGTCCCCCTCACCGCGCAGCATCCAGCCGCTCCACTCGACGGCGCTGAGGTCCAGCGAGCGGGGTGTGTCGGCGTGGCGCATGGCCTGCACTGTCCGCTGCAGTTCGAGCCAGTCGACCAGGGAGCCAAGGTCGCGGCCATCTGCGCTAAGATTGCCGGCCGCCAGCGGATCCATCGCCATCCAGCGCCCACCCTGGATGAGAGCCGCGCCATCACGCAGCCAGTGCTCGCCATGTCCGGTCAGGGCCTCGTCGCCGGCGGCACGGCCGTCGCTCAGCATGCGCTGTCCGTGGTTCTGCATCTGCTCGCCTGCACGCATCATCGCGGTCCCGGTGTCTCCCGTGGCCAGCGGGGGCGGCATCATGCCTGCTGCTCGCGCATCCGGCCTGCTCCTCGCCACCGCGAACAAGACAAAGCCGCCGAGCACCACGGCCGAGGTGGTCACCAGCGCGAGTTTCACGGTACCGTTCATCGCATCATCCTCCGTTTCGTGGCAGAGAGGCGCAGCACGCCGCCCCGAGCCGTGACGCCTGTGCGCCGCAGGTCGCTGGGCTTCATCGCCACTGTGACGCGGCCGGCTGAGGGTGAGATGGATCGGGCCTGGGGACAGCCTGAGCGTTTATATCCATGCAGATGGCGACGGCCGAGACGACGCGGGCCGGCGTGGCGGCGCGGCCCGCGGTGAAGAGCCGAGCCAGTGCAAACACCGGCGTCAGAGGATCGACAGGGTCAGCATGCCGACGCTCAGCGCCATTGCGCTTGTGGCCAGCTTGAGCGTCGCCCGATGATGGACCTGCCACCTCGTCAACCGGCGGTAGACCGGCCGGCTTGCCGCCACTCCGAGCAGGACGAGCAGGGGCAGCACGAACACCGCGTTGTACAGCACCAGCCAGCCGATACCTTGCACCGCCGTTGTCTGGGCCGAGAGCAGCGCCAGCACCGCCAGATACACGGTGCCCGAGCACGGTACCGTGCAGAGCCCGACGAGCACGCCCGCACCGAACAGCCCCGGTATGCTCATCCGTGCCACCAGCCCGCGCACGCGCGGCATATTGATGTGTGCGGTGAGACGTGTCCCCAGCTCCGGCACCAGCGCTTCCTGCAGCGCCACCAGTCCCAGGCCGATGGCGACGAGCGCGGCGGCCCGCGACACGAGGTGGGCGCCGGAGAGCGACTTGGCAACACCAAGAGCGCCCAGCAGCCCCAGACCCAGAACCAGGTAAGTGACGAAGATGCCGAAGATGTACACGCCACCGCGGGACAGCAGCCACTGCCGCGCGAGACCGATGCTACGATCGTCGCTCTGCCGCTCCACCATCGCGATCACGGTGGCGATAAACACCAGCAGCAGCGCGAAGCTGCACGGATTGAGACTATCGACGAGCGCGGCGCCCACAACGGAAAGCAGCGTCACCGATGTCGTCGCATCGTTCATGCCGCTGCCTCACTGCACGGTCAGCGTGCCTTGCATCATTGGGTTCTCCTTGCCCCCGCAACACACATCGCAGTAGTAGCGGTATTCCCCCGGCGCGGCGGCAGGAATCGTGATGATACGAGTGCTACGCGGCTGAACCTTTTCATCCAGTCCCAGCTCGGGGATCGCGAGTTGATGCACTCCGCCCCCGTCTGAGTGGAAGGGACTATCTGGGTTGATCAGCTTGACGGTCATGGCCTTGCCCGCGGTGGCGGTAATGCGCATCGGCTCAAAGCCGGCCATCGTCACGGTGACGTTGCGGTCGGCCTTGCCTGGCCCCTCTCCACGGGGCCGCATGAGCCAGCCGGCTGCGCCGAGTACCACTGCGGTCGTCATCACGAACACGGCCAGGCGCACGACCACCGCGGCGCGGCAGCCGCGCCGCGG
>CAUJGQ010000212.1 GCA_963170165.1 Chloroflexota bacterium
ACGAGCTTCGCCCCGACGAGCGCGTGCGCCTGGTAGCGCGTATTCGCATGGTTCGCCGTCCGTTGACGGCCGGCGCACGCTAGCAGCCGCGACCAGCAGCCGCGCACCTTGTCACGGCGCGGCCACATTCGGAGGGCGCCCCACATGTATACCTGTGTGATCTGCCGTTTTGAGACAGAGTTGGACGATGTGATCGCGCCCGTCGCCAGCGGCCGCTGCGTCTGCCTACGCTGCTACGCCCGCGAAACCGAGACAGCGCTGCCGATGCCTAAGGCGCTGCGGCAAGATGTGAGCGCCACGCTGGCGGCGTCTACGGCCTACTAGCGTGCGCTCGCTAGCCGGGCGCGCTCCGCTGCTGGGGAGCACTGGAAACCAAGCCGTGCCTGCCATGAACGTGGCTGCCCGAGCGCCGGTGCATGGGCGCATCCGTTAGGATGAGAACAGCCGGCGCTGCATCTGCGCCGCAGCCGTTCGCAGCAGGAGCATGGCGCCATGTACCGTAAGATTCTTGTGCCGCTCGATGGCAGTGACCACGCTGCGCTGGCATTGGCTCCGGCCAAGGAGTTTGCTCGGGCGTTTGGGGCGACCCTGCTGCTGATCGAGGTGGTCCCAACCGGCGGCGCCGCGCTGGCACTGGCCACCGATGTTGCCACCGGAGCGATGACCGACCCGGCCGCGATCACTACGGATGTTGCGGTGCGTGAGCAGGCAGCCGAGGGGTACATTTCTGCCGTCGCGCAACAACTGGCCGCTGAAGGAATCGAGGCCGCGTACGCTGTCGGCCGGGGCGACGAAGGCGGCAGCATCATTGAAGCGGCGGAGCGTGAGCAGGCCGACCTCATCGTCATGGCCACACACCAGCGGGGTGCGCTCGGCCGGCTGTTTCGCGGCAGCGTGGCCGACGATGTGGTCCGTCGGGCGCGGATGCCGGTGCTGATCATCCCGCCGGAACGCGATCAGGACGGCGAGGATTAGCTCCTGCCCGGCTGGTGTTCGGTGAGAGCCAGCGATACCCTGGGGTTGTGAGCACGAGGCCAGGCGCCCGATTACCACAAGCAGAGCGGTCAATCCCTGCTCCGGCGCCACCACCGGCCGGGCCGGATGATGCCGAATACCGCGCATTGCGGCGTCTGGCAGCGCTGCTGGCCGTGCCCGCCCGGCCGCGCACCCCAGACGCGGCGTTGCAGCAGTTGTGTGATCTGGCGCGGGAATTGACCGAAGCCCGTTACGCGGCGCTCAGTGTCACCGACGAGCACTACCATGTCGAGGGCTTCGTCACCAGCGGGCTGTCGAAGCGGGATCAACGGCGCCTGCGCGTGCCGCCGCAGGGGCACGGGCCGTTGGGCAGCCTACGCACCGACCGCAAACCCGTGCGCTACGACGACTTGGACAAAGCCAAGGACGCCTTCGGCTTTCCGCCCAAGCATCCGGTGATGAAGACCATGCTCGGTGTGCCGATCATCGCCTGGGATGATGTGCGCGGATCGCTGTATGTCACCGACCGGAACGGCTCCTTGCCGTTTACTGACGGCGATGAGGCAGCCTTGCTGGTGGTCGCCCGCCATGCCGGCGTGATCATTGAGCGAGATTGGTATTAGCGCGGGCCCCGTCTCAGGTACGCCGCGGTCACGCCTTCATCCTTTGCCAGTTTTGCTGCCGGACCTTCCAGCACGACGCGGCCGGTCTCCAAGACGTATCCGTACTGCGCCAGCGCCTTCCTGGCATTCTGCTCCACGAGCAGGATGGTGACACCTTCTGCATGCAGGTCACGGAGGATGCGAAAGATGTCATTGACCAGCAGGGGCGCCCGTCCCATGCTCGGCTCGTCCAGCAGCAGCAGCCGTGGCCGCGCCATCAGCGCCCGCGCGATCGCCAGCATCTGCTGTTCACCTCCGGAGAGGCTGCCGGCCGGTCACGCGCGCCGCTGACGCAGGACGGGGAATCGCTCGAAGACGCGTTCGCGGTCAGCGCGCACGGCGGCGTGATCGCGGCGCTGGTAGGCGCCCATCTCCAGGTTGCCGGCAACAGACATGCCGGCCAGTATCTGCCCGCCTTCCGGCACGTGGACCAGTCCGCGCGTCACCGGCACGTGCGCCGCTGCCCGGGTCACATTCTCACCATCGCACAGGACGCGGCCACTCCTGGGCGGGAGAATGCCGGAGAGCGCCAGCAGCGTGGTGGTCTTGCCCGCATCGTTGGCGCCGATCAAGCCGTGGATTGATCCCGGCAGCACCGTGAAGCTGATGCTGTCCACCGCGCGCACGCCACCAAAGTGGCGCGAGACGCTGGCTAGTTCCAGCAGCGGCGACGAACGCTCGACCATCGTCACGGCCTGCCCGTGGCGCTGCCGGCGCGCCGGCGCAACCGTGCCAGCAGGCGAACCGCGTTGCGGCCTGTACCCTGCCACGTGCGCCGCTGGAACAGCGTGACCAGCCCGCGTGGCAGGAACAAGATCACGAGTAGCAGCACCAGGCCGTTGATGATCAGCACGTCCGCGCCCGGGTTGACTCCAGCCCGCTGGCCCCACTCTGCCCGTAGCAGTTCGGGGATGCTGGTGATCAGCGTCGCGCCCAGCAGCGGTCCCCAGAAGATCTGCAGCCCGCCTGGCGCGGCGTAGACGAGCAATTCCACCGCCGGGGCGAATCCGTCCGTGCCCGGCGAGATCGCGCGCACCAGATGGGCATCGAGGCCACCGGCCACAAATGCGCCCAGGCCGAAGGCCATCAGCTTGTAGAAGGTTGGGTTGATCCCCGTCGTGCGCGCCGCCGGCTCATCCTCCTTGATCGCCTCCAGCGCATACCCCATCGGTGATCGGCGGAGCCGCTACAGCAGCACCACCAGCAGTGCCAGCAGCCCGTAGATGTGCCACGTCTCCGTCTTCACGGGGATGCTGGGCAGTCCCAGCGCGCCGTTGGTCTGGCCCTTGGCGTTGGTGAGGACGATCCGCACCACCTCACCAAAGCCAATGGTAGTGATGGCAAGGAATACCCCCCGTAGCCGTAGCACCAGTAGCCCCAGCAGCAGTGCGACCGCCGTCGCCAGCAGCCCGCCCGCGAGCACCGCCGCCGGAAACGGCCAATCCTGGTGCAGCGTCAGCAGCGCTGCTGTGTATGCGCCAATGCCCATCAATCCGGCATTGGCCAGCGACAGCAAGCCGGCCGGCAGCGTGATGTACAGGCTCAACCCCACAATGGCATTGATGTTGATTTCGGCAACCGCCAGCTCAATGGTCTGCCGCTGTGGGTTGCCATGGGCGGCCGCACCGCCCGTCAGGCTCAGCACCGCCCCGATCGTCGCTTGGCGGGTCTGGGCCGGCTGCGTCGCCGTCGCGCTGGTCGCTGCTGCTGCCTGCGTAGCTGCCGGGGCTGATGGAGCGTTGCTCTCCTTTCGTCCTCGCAGCCGCCACCGGCAAAGCCCAACAGGGCCGCGAGCATGGCGACAAACTGCACGGCCGGTAAACCGGCTGATATCGATCGGTGCCGCATCGGTCTGGTCCCTCCTCCTGAGTGCCTTCCCCACGTAGCGGGAATCGCGCACCGTGCGGGGCATACCCCAACCCCGGCGGTGCGCGGTCACTAGGGGAACCCGGAGTTAGCCGGTCAAACCCGCGCCACTACTTTATTTGCGGCGCCGTGCGGCTATAATCATGAGCACATCGGTCAACATAGTTGGCAAGGGGAGGCGCCATCATGTCCGGTATCGAGACGCGTGGCTACGTACGGCCCGAAGCGTTAGTGGACACCCAATGGGTGGCTGATCATCTTACCGACCCCCGTATCCGCATTATCGAATCCAACGAGGACCAGTTGCTGTATCCGTCCGGCCACATCCCTGGCGCGGTGCAAGTGGACTGGACAGCCGATCTCAACGATCCGCTCAGCCGCGACTACATCAACGCGGAGGGCTTCCAGCGGCTGGCGTCTCACATCGGCATCACCCCCGATATGACCCTGGTGTTCTATGGCGACAAGAACAACTGGTGGGCGTGCTACGCCTTCTGGGTGTTTCAGCTCTTCGGCCATACCAACGCCAAGGTGATGGACGGTGGCCGGCTAAAGTGGGAGGGTGAGGGGCGCCCCACGACCCGCGATCTACCGCAGTACGCCGCCACGCAATATCCGCTGCGCCAGCGCGACGACAGCAGGATCCGCGCCTTCCGTGATGAGGTGCTCAAGCACGTGCAGGCCCGTGGCCAGTTGGTCGACGTCCGATCCACGCCGGAATTCACCGGGGAGCGGCTGCACATGGCCGACTACCCAAATGAGGGCGCCCTGCGTGGCGGCCACATTCCCGGCGCCAAAAGCGTGCCTTGGGCGCGCGCCATCAATCCGGACAACGGCACCTTCAAGACGGCCGATGAGTTGCGCGCTATCTACGAAGGGGAACAGGGGCTCAGTGGGAGCGATGAAGTCGTCGCCTACTGCCGCATTGGTGAGCGCAGCAGCCATACCTGGTTCGTACTCACCTACCTGCTCGGCTACCCCAACGTGCGCAACTACGATGGGTCCTGGACCGAGTGGGGCAACTCGGTCGGCGTGCCCATCGAGCGGTAGCCCACCCCGGTCAGATTGAGCGGGGCCCCCGCTTCCGGATGGGAGCAGGGGGCCTATCCTTTGGGGGGCAGATCGTGGCCGGGCAGGGGAGGTCTGGGAGGGCGCCGATGGCTGACATTCCTGAGAAGCTAACCGAGTTACTCGAAGACTTCACCTTCGTCACGGACCGCAACGAGCGGGCGGCGCTGCTGATTGAGATGGCGGACAAATTCGAAGAGGTACCTCCGCAAGTCGCCGAACGGCCGTTTGCCGAGGAGCATCACGTCCAGCGCTGCGAGTCTGACGCGTATGTGTGGGCGGTTGACCAACAGGACGGTACGCTCAAGTTCCACTTCGCGGTCGAGAACCCGCAAGGACTGTCGGCACGGGCGCTGGCGGCGATTATCGATGAAACGCTGTCCGGCCAGCCGCCGGCGCAGGTGGCCGCCGTGCCGCCAGATATTATCTACACGTTGTTTGGCAAGGATATCTCGATGGGCAAGGGGCAGGGGCTGATGGGGATGCTGGCGATGGTCAAGTACTTCGCCCGCGAGAGGGCTGGGTTGCCGCATCCCTAACCACCGGAAACGCGCGCCGGAGTACCCCTGCGCTCAGTTCGCAGCGGCGGTGCTGATATCGAGGCTATGGCTACGCATCGTGCAGCGCAGCATCAGCGATGACCAGCATCTGATCCAGCCTGGACCAGTACACCGCCGACCACGCGTCCATGGCGTGCAACAGTGTCCCATCCTCGCGTGCGTCGGCGTCCGGCGCCAGCAGGTCGCGAAGATTGACCGCGAGGTCCTCCAGGAAGCGACGCAGTAGGTAGAACGCCAGGTGCTCTCGGTACAGCCGCACCCTGCCGCCGTGGCTTCGGTACGCGGCGATCAGCGGCGCATAGCTCTCCGCCGCCTTGTCCGTCAGCAGGGGGTACCACAAGTCATGCTCCGGCGGCGCCAGCCGGGCATCGTCCCAGTCCAGCACGCTGATCCCGCCTTGGGCGTCCAGCAGCACGTTGTGGACGTGCAGGTCGGCATGGCATAGCACAAACGGCGTTTCGACCTGCCGCGCCGCCGCCTGAAGCGAATGCAGCCGCGCCAGCTGCCCGGTAACCTCGTCGCGCCGGCGCAACACCCAGTCGCGCACCGCCAGCAGTCCCGGGCGGGCATCCGCACCCAGCAGGGCGGCGCGCTGGAGATTGTGGCGCAGCTGCCCTTCATACCAGATATCGAGCCGCTCTCGGGCGGGAGCGAGCGCACGCAGCTCCGCGGTCGCACCGTGGATGGCAGCCAGCTCCTTGCCCAGCGCGACCGAGGCGCGCACCGGCCAGGGAGACGGCGGATGCTCACCCAACAACAGCGGCATGATCGCGAACGGGACTCCCGCCACGTCTGCCCACAGGTCCCCGTCTGCCGTCCGGATAGGATAGGGCACACGCACGCCGGGGAGAAGGTCGTGCATCGCAGCGGTGAGCGCCAGGCGCTCGTACTGTTGGGCGGCCTCCGGTGTACTGCTGCGCAGATTCGGCCACAGTTTGAGGAAGTGCCGCCGCTCATCTGTTGTGTGCAGCATGTAGCAGGCTGAGCCAAGACCAACCGGCAGGAAGTCGATCTCACTGGCGGGTAGGTGGTAACGGCGCCTCACTACCTCCAGTAACAAGGATCGGTCGATGGCCGGTTCAAAGCGCACAGGCAGGCTCGGGCGCCATAACGGCAGGCCGGGACAGCGCCGGCCAACGACATTGGCGGACGGACCTGGCACTTACGGGCAAGACAGGCAGCGTGCGCCCACCGCACCGCCTCACTGGGCGACACACTGGGTGGGGCCGGTGCCGTTCCAGGTTGGGCCGCCGGCGTTGCCGTTGGACAGCCGCCCCTGAACGATGGTGGCGGTGTACTTGCCCGTCACCGGCCCGTTCTGGCCATTCCAGGTCACCGTCACGGACAGCTGGTCACCATGCAACGTGCCTGTCACCGGCCCGGAGGGGCTGCGGAAGCCGGCACGGGAAGCCTCATGGCTGGGCAGGGAGGCGGTGCCGCTGATGGTGGTGCCGGACTGCTGGAAGACGAAGGTCGGGTTGTAGTTGTTGGACTGGCTGGTCTG
>CAUJGQ010000213.1 GCA_963170165.1 Chloroflexota bacterium
TGCCGCCCACCCGGCTGAGGACAGCCCAGTTGCCCAGATGCATGCGCCTTGCGCATAACCAATCTCCATTCGTGGCAGAGACATGCGCCCAAAGCATGCCCCTAGCTCTCTCACGACTCCAAAGATGTGATGAATGATGAGCTGCTAGGGGGGACGACGGAGGGGCGGGCTGCCGCCCGTTATCCCCCAGCAGGGCGGTCGCACGCGCCCCCACTTCCCGTTATCCCCCAGCAGGGCGGTCGCAGGCGCAGCCGCTTCCCCGTTCAACCCCCCTAGCAGGGGGGTCGCGAGCGAAGCGCGCGGGGGGGGTCCTGACCGCGCCCGGTCGCGAGCGGAGCGAGCGGGGGTCCGCTGGCGCCGGCGCCACCGTTGTGCGGTCGAATAGCAGCCGGTCTGCCCGCTCCACGCAGGGCGGCTGTGCCGGTTCGCTGTTCCCTTGTTTCCTTCGTCCTTCACGCGCTCGTCCCCGGCAGGAAGTCCGCGGGTGGCGGCAATGGCGCCGGTCGCTCGGGAGGAGCGATGGCGTCACGGATGGCGGTGGCGTTGCGGTTGCGGTCCAGGGAGCGGCGGTGCTGGCCGCACACGAGTTCGAGTTGATGGGTGTGGTGGCGACGGTCCCAGTCATCCTGGATCAGCTCCACGCCGGTGACATCGGCCAGCGGCACGGCTTCGATGCGGGGCGACGGGCGGAAGGCGGCAGCCCGGCGCCAGATGAGCACACGCCGGTCCGTGACACCGACCCATTGGCGCGGGCGCAGCCAGCGGCGCAGAGGGCCACGTGCCAGCAGCACGCCGGCTACCACCGGCAGCACGGCGCCCAGCACTTTCCATTGCCAGCCGTCCAGCCGGATGGCCAGCACCAGCGACAAGATCGGGCTGAGGATGGCGAGCAGTTCGGCAGGGGCGGCCAGCGGCCCGGTGGTGCGGGCCAAGTCACACTCGCCCGCGGCACGCAGCTGCTCACCCCGCGCCAGCACCCGGCTGAACGGCTCTTTCATAGCTCCAGCGTACATCCCGGACCAGGGCAGGCGGAACGCGCCCCCAGCCGCGTCAGCCGGTGGCGCCATGCGCTCGCAGCGCGGCCTGCTCCTGCTCGCTGACCCCCAGCGCGGCCAGCACCGCGGCCGTGTCTTCGCCGGGCAGCGGCGCACGGCGGCGTAGACGGAAGGGGGAGGCCGGGCTGACAAACGGCGCTCCCGGATACCGGTACGTCGCGCCCATCTCCGGATGCTCTAGCGGCTGGAAGAAGCCGCGGGCGGCGGCGTGGGGGTCGTCGAGCCAGGCCTCCGGCGGCCGGACTGCCCCCCAGGTCATGCCCAAGCCCTGGCCCAGGTGGAACAGCTCATCGGCGGTGTGGGTGGCGCATAGCACCTCCAGCAGATCGTAGGCGCGGCTGCCGGCGGCGAATCGCTGCATCGGGTCCAGCAGTGCGGGGTCGTCTAGCCCTTCGCCCAGGCCCTTTTCGTTGAGCATCGCCACCAGCGCCAGCCAGGCGCGGTTGTCGCGGGGCAGCGATAGATTGACGTAGCGGCCGTCGGCGGTGGGGTACTGGTTGCGCGTGGTGATCATCGGCGAGGCGTGGCGGCCGGTCTGGCGGCGAACGATGTTGCGGGCGTAGTACCAATGCGTGTTGGCAAACTCGACGGTGACGGACAGGCAGTCGTGCGCCGCCACATCCAGGTACTGGCCCTGGCCGCTGCCCTCCCGCTCGATCAGCGCAGCAAGGATGCCGGTCATCGCGAAGTGCCCGGCAGTATGGTAACTGTGGCCGGCGCCGGGGCGCACCGGTGGCAGCTCGTCCTCCGGGTCGTAGCCGCAGGACTGCATCGGCCCGCCCAGCGCCATCGACACCAGGTCGGTCGTGTGCCAGGCGGCGCGCGGGCCATCCTGGCCAAAGGGGGTGATGGCGCAATGGATCAGGCGCGGGTTGTCTTGCCGCAGGGCGGCATATGCCAGCCCCAGCGCCGCGGCTTCGCCGGGACGCAGCGTCTCCAGAAAGACATCGGCCGAGGCGATCAGACGGCGCAGCAGATCGTGCCCTTCGTGCAAGTCGATGTCCAGCATCACCGACTGCTTGCCGGCGTTGTAGTGCCAGAACCACAGCGAGCGCTCGGGCACCGGCTCATCCCCGGCGAAGGGGCCAATGGCGCGGGTGGCCGCACCCTCCGGCGGCTCGACCTTGATTACGTCCGCGCCCATCCCAGCCAGCAGCCGCCCGCACCACTCCCCTAGCGGACCGGCTAGTTCCACCACCCGCATCCCGGAGAGGGCTCCCGGCGGCCCTTCTGCAAACGTCGCAGCCATGGCACATCCTTTTCGGAAGGACTTCACCCTCCCAAACAACGGTACACCGCCCGCTCAACCGCCAGCCGGCGGGGGGCAGCGCCGGTGCGGTTCATGGCGTAACCGAAGCCGAGCTTGTAATCGGGATCGGCCACGCCGGCGGCGCCACCGACGCCGGGATGCCAGAACGACCGCGGGCCACGATGGGCGCTCAGCTCACCGATGGACAGCCAGAAGCCGAGCCCGTAGCGGCTGGGCATCCCCAGGATCTCGTCGTCGCCGCGCACCTGCTCCTCATGCATCAGGGCGATGCGCTCCGGCGCAAACAGCCGCACGCCATCAATCTCGCCACCACGGGCGGCCGCGCCGAAGGCCCTTGCCACCGCCAGCGCCGTGGCGTGGCCGTTGCCGGCCGGCTGCTCGGCGGCACGGCGGGCACGCTGGTCCGGCTCGCCGGCGGCAGGGATGCCCAGGCCGAAGGCACGCTGACGCAGCGGCGTCATCGGCATGGTGGCGACCGGCGGGGTCAACGGGCTGGCCAGCGGCGCCACGCGCTCATCCAGCTCCGGCCCGAAGCCAAGATGGAAGGCCAGCCCCCAGGGGCCGCAGATCTCCTCACGCAGGAACGCCCCGGGCGTGCGACCGCTGACGCGGCGGATCACTTCGCCCACCAGCCAGCCCCAGGTCGAGGCGTGGTAGCCGTGCTTGGCGCCCGGCGGCCAGATCGGCTGCTGCCCCTCCAGCGCCCGTACCATCGTCTCCCAATGCAGCGTGGCGTCCGGCGGCAGCGGCGCGTCGATCACCGGCAGGCCCGCCTGGTGGCTGATCAGCTGGCGGAAGGTGATCGCCGCTTTGCCGTGCTGGGCGAACTCCGGCCAGCAGGCCGTCACCGGCGCATCGAAGTCCAGCAGGCCACGCTGCACCAGCAGGTGGACGGCCAGCGACACGAACCCCTTGGTGACGGAGTGAACGACGACCAGCGTGTCCTGCTGCCAGGGCTGGGTACGGGCCTCGTCCATCCAGCCGCCCCACAGCTCGACCACGGGC
Organism: Chloroflexota bacterium; assembly: GCA_963170165.1. Taxonomy (GTDB): domain Bacteria; phylum Chloroflexota; class Dehalococcoidia; order CAUJGQ01; family CAUJGQ01; genus CAUJGQ01. The sequence goes on from CAUJGQ010000213.1 coordinate 3,331, forward strand.
CGGCCATCAATCACAACGGCGACGGAGGCGCCCAGCTCCTCGCGCTCGGTGAAGTTGCGGATGAACTCCTCGCGCACCGCGGCAAAGGCCGGGTCGCACGTACCATGAATCTCAACAGCGGTGGCCGTCATGCGTTAGAGCCCCTGCGCAAGCGCCGTTTCGACGGCGTACTCGTAATACGTGATCGCCTCGCTGATAGCGAAGCGGTCGCGGATGAAGGTGATTCGCGGCTGCCCAGCCACCACCGAATCCAGGTCCAGGTTGGCGCCCAGCGCCGGCCAGCGCATCACCTTGCGCATCGTTCGTCCGGGACGCAGCTCGACCGTCTCCTCTAGCATCGCCGGCCGCCGCGCCATGGTGGCCAGGTAGGCATCGGCGATGCTGCGCACGGCGCCGGCCGCCTTGCCCGAGCGCATCTGCTGATGCGCCGTCGCCAGCAAGGCGCGGATCGCCTCGTCCTTGATGTCATCATGCTTGGCCATCGTTCGCTCCGCTCGCGGCCTGTCAGTGGCCGGCCGGCCGGGGGTCTAGATCGATGAGTTAATCGGGAACTCGACCCCGGCCAGCTGCTGCTCGCGCCAGCGACGGTGATGCGTCTCGTGGCGCTCCTTGAACTCCGGCAATACATGGCGGCCGAACAGGTCGATCGACTCCATGATGTCCTCGTGTTTGCGGTCGCCGGCCTGGGCAGTCAGGATCAGCACATCCAGATTGCGATCCTCGTAGGCTTTGATGTTGCTGCGGATGGTGGCGGGCGAGCCGATGGCCTGGCCGCTGCGGGCGGCGCGGAACAGCGCCCGCTGCACCTCGTCATCCGGCTCCCGCTCGGCGATCTCCTCGCGGCTGAGCAGACGGGCCTGCTGCAGCGTGCGGCGGCCGTCGCGCTGCTCCAGTGGCAGATTCATGAAGTCGCGGTAGATGTTGCGGCGGCCGGACTGGTGGCGGGCGCCGGTGGCCGGGTTGTAGTAATACCCCAGCGAGTAGGAGAAGAAGCCCGGGCCGTTGGCGCTGCGGCGGACGGCCTGCTCATCGGTGGGGGCGCACATGAAGGTGCTGAGCACGGCCAGGCCGGGGTTGATGGCGTGGCCGATGGGCATGCACTCCTCGCGCACCAGCCGGTAATACTCCAGCGCCCGTTCACCCAGCTCGTCCGGCGTCTCGAAGCCAAAGCCGAGCGAGGCCATCCCCAGCCGCGCCGCCACCATCGTCGTCTCGCGGCGGGAGGCCGCCACCCACAGCGGCGGATGCGGCTGCTGCAGCGGCTTGGGCACGACGTTGCGCACCGGCATCGAGAAGAACTCCCCCTCGAAGCCCTGGTACGGCGTCTGCACCATCATGTTGGTGATCTCGCGCGTCGCCTCCTCCCACATCGCCTTCTTCAGGCCGCGGTCCACGCCAAAGCCGCCCAGCTCCATGTCGGACGACGACTCACCCGTGCCGAACTCCACCCGGCCGTTGGACAGCAGATCGAGGGCGGCGATGCGCTCGGCCACCCGCGCCGGGTGGTTGTATCCCGGCGGCGTCAGCACGATGCCATGCCCCAGGCGGATGTTCTTCGTCCGCTGGCTGAGCGCGGCCATCATCAACTCGGGGGCGGAGGAGTGGCTGTATTCCTCTAAGAAGTGATGCTCGACCTCGAAGACGTAGTCAAAGCCGAGCGTGTCGGCCAGCTCCACCTGCTCCAGCATCTCGTGATAGATGCGGCGCTCGGCGTCCGGGTCCCACTGATCGGCATCGAGCGGCTTGGGTAGCTGCAGCTCGTAGAACAGGCCGAACTTCATGGCCGCACCTCCCCCTGCCGTGCCTGTGCGGCGGCTGCCATCGCCCGTGCCGCCAGCCCGCCGGCGGGAGCAGGTGGCGGGGTGGGGTTGCGGTCCTCCAGGATGTCACGCATCCGCCGCTCAACGGCGGTCTTGATGTCTGGGTGGGGCAGGATGTAGAACCGCTCGGCGCGGATCGCCTCCAGCACGATGCGGGCGGTCTCTGCCGGCGGCATCCCTTCCGCCAGAAAGTACGCCTGCATCGCCTGGCGACGGGCGGCCGCCTCGGGGGTGCGCTCGGCCACATTCGCCAGGGCAGCCGGCCGGTTGCGCTCCGCCTCGATGATGCGCGTCGCCGTCAGCCCGGGACACAGCACCGAGACGCCGATGCGGGCGCCCGCTGCCTGCAGGTCGTGGTACAGCCCTTCCGTCAGCCGGGTGACGCCGTGCTTGGAGACGCCGTACACCGAGCCGGGGCCGGTGGACAGGCCGAGCACGGAGGAGGTGTTGACGATGTGCCCCTCCTCACCGCCGGCCAGCATGCGCGGCACAAACGCCCGGATGCCATGCACCACGCCCATCAGGTTGACGCCCAGCACCCAGGTCCAATCGGCCTCGCTGGTCTCCCACAGGGCGCCGCCGCCGCCGGAGACGCCGGCGTTGTTGCACAGCACATGCACCGCGCCGAATCGCTCATACGCCGCCGCTGCCAGCTCCTCCACCGAGGCGGCATCGCCGGTGTCCGTTCTGACCGCCAGCACCTCGGCGCCGCCGTCTGCCAGCTCGCGCGCGGCGATGCCGAGCGGCTCCGGCTCGATATCGGCCAAGACAAGCTTCATCCCCTCGGCGGCGAAGGCATCCACCAGCCCCCGGCCGATGCCGCTGGCGGCGCCCGTGACGACCGCCACCTTCTCCCGGAAATCCTGCATACGCTCCGCTCCTCCCCTGACGCGGATAGCTGCTCGCGTGCTGCCGTGCCGCACGGCGCGAAGAGTCTAGCCGGGCGAGGAGGAAGGGGGAAGAGGAACGATGCTGATATCACCGCCGCGTTCTAGCACGGCGTACTTGATCTGCTCCATCCGCTCCAGGCCGTGGCTCTGACGGGCGGCGGTGAGCACGTCGTTTTCATCCACGCGGCTCTTGCTCATGCGTTCCGTCAGCGGGCGGCCGTGCTCGACGATGATCACGGGCGTGCCATCGAGCAGCCGCTCCAGCCGGGGGGAGCGCTGCTTGACCCAGGAGAACAGGATATCCAGCCCGACCAGCGTCAACATCACCAAGAAGCCGTTGGTCATCGAGCCGTCGCCATCGAGCAACGCCTGTTGGGCCGCCTCACCGACGATGATCAGCAGGATCACATCGAAGGCGGTCATGTGTGTCAGCGTACGCTTGCCGCCAACGCGGAACAGCACCAGCAGGAAGAGGTACACCGCCAGGGGACGGATGATCGAGTCCATGGCTCACCTCGCGATTCCCAGCATCCGGCAACGGGGGAGGGGCTCCCCGGCAGGTCATCGCCCATCGCTCCGCACTGCGCGTCCTCCCCGCCGGGCGCCACCGCTCACGGGTACACAAACGGCCGGATGCGCAGCGGCGGGCCGTCTTCGCCCAGGCCGGCGGCCCCGGTATAGCGGCCGTAGCGGGCCGGCTCCAGGGTAAACGTCACCGCCGCCGGTTCCCCCGGCGACTGGGCGCGGAAGGTATACACGACGCGGTCAAGACTGGTCTGGGCGGTCTCCGGCTCTGGCGAGATCAGCAGGATCTCGTAGCTCTCGATGAAGGGCCGGCTCAGCCAGAACTGGACGCTCTCTACCTGTGCCGGGATGGTGACCTGCAGCTCCGTCTTGGCAGCGTGACGCTGGAAACGGGAGTAGCGCACTTCCAGCCCATCGGCGCTCCGGGCCGTCACCGGCGGCAGCAGGCCGGACGAGCCAAACAGCCCGGCTGCCGTGGCCACGAGCAACAGCGCCATCACCGCCCAGCCGGTGCGCTCAAACACCCATACCCGCCGCTCGAGCGTCGGGTTTTCGCCCACCTGGAAACCATCCGGCCGTGCTTCCACCGCCATGCTCTACGGCATACCGAAGTATTCACCCCCGGGCCATACCACGGACGAGGGAACACGGGCGCGGAGCATCACCCGGCGTACCAGGCGGTGCGGTGGGTGAAGGTTTCGCGGTGAGGGGCGCGGCGCACGATCCCCTGTCTGATCCAGGGTTGGAGGACGCGGGCAACGTGCTCTTCATGCCCTTCGAGCGGCTCGATATAGTACACCCCAGCGATGGTGGGATCATCGGTGGTGCGCAGCCGGCCCTGCTGCTCCAGCTCCAGCACGGCGGCGCGCAGGGGATGGACCCAGGCGCGGCGCGGGCGAGGCGGTGGCGCCGGCTGCCGGACCCGAGCCGCTTGCTCCCGCTGCGCCCGCCGTCGCTCCAGCCGGGCCGCGCGGATAACCCGCCACTCCTCTGCCAGCCGTGCCCGCGGCCAGCGCTCCACGCGCAAATCGGCGGCGTAGCGGATATCGATTGTGCCCTCACCCATCGCCACCACCTCGTACACGCCGTAGGCGCTGGCGTACCACCGCCCCAGCGCAAACCTCTGGTCTGCCCAACCCAGCGGGTCGGTGTCGGCGGCGAGCGGACGGCCGAAGGCGCCGGCAGGAGTGCCCGGCGGCGGGGGGCCGGGCGGCGGAGGCGGCGGGGTATAGGGCGGTGGTGGAGGTGGTGGCTCCGGCTTGGGCGGGGGCGAGGGAGGCGGGGCAGAGCCCGCCGCCTTCTCGGGTGCGTGCTTGCGCACCCATGCCAGCCAGGAGGCCCACAAGGCGCCATGGGTGTGGCTCACGCGATCACCGCTCGCCCGGTGGATGATGACCCTTTCACCTGCCTTGGTGACGCGGAAACGCTTCCCGTTGGCGTAGCAATACACATGCCCGACGACAAAGGTCATGTCGTCAAGGCCCAACGGTTCGCGCTCCAGATCGGACGGCGGAGAGGATGGCGGCGGCTGCTTTGGCGGAGGAGGTGCAGGCGAAGCCTTGGGCGGTGGCGCGGCACGCGCTGCGGCGGCAGAAGCCGTGCAGATGCGGCAGGCTTTGCGCGTGACACAGTCTTTGTCGTGCCGTTGGCGGGTGGCCGGCTTGCTCAAGTCATCGCGGGCGCGATTGATGGCCTTGGTACGCTGGGTGGCGTCGGCTGAGGTGTTGATGTCGGGGTGGTACTGCTTCGCGAGGGCGCGATGGGCAGCCTTGATCTGCTGGTCCGTGGCGTGGCAGTCGACAGCCAGGACGCGGTACGGGCAGGTAACAGCCGTACAGGTGGTAAGGCCAGGCATCGGCGGGGCCAGCCGTCCGGTGGTGTTCGGCCATTAGTATAGCGGGCACATCATCTGCCGGCCCGGCCTTCGGGCAGCGTGACGGCGGCAACGGCGTTACTCGCTGACTTTGCCGCCCGGGAGCCGTATGCCGGTCATGGTGATCGCCGCCTGGCCGTTCGCCTCCGTCCACTCGCCGCAGGCGCCGCCGGCCTCGCTCGCCGCCAGCGTCAGCGGTGTACCGTCCATCTTCAGCACCGGGCTGTAGAAAGTGGCCACCTGCTGGGCGTCCCCCTGGATGTAGTGACCGATGAGTGAGCGGCGGAAACGGTCTGCGCTGCGGTTGGGGCCGCTGCCGTGGACCAGCTGGCCATTGAAGAACAGCACATCCCCGGCGCGGACCGGCACCGGCTGGCTGCGCACCCCGGGCGGCAATGGCACCGTCACATCGGTGAAGGAGAGACTCGTGTCTGCCTCGGTGGTGCAGAGCAGTTCCCACGACTGGGAGCCGGGCACCACCTCCAGGCAGCCGTTGGCCTCGTCGCAGTCGTCCAGCGCCAGCCAGGCGGCGGTACAGGTGCCGGGCTGAGCGCGCAGGTAATACTGGTCCTGGTGCAGCGCCTGGCCGCGTGCTCCCGGCGGCTTGAAGTACAGCATCGTTTGCGCCGCGTACGGCTCCCCGCCCAAGAGTGCCGTCAGGCAGGCGGCAAGCCGCGGCTCCAGCAGCCAGCGCAGGCTGCGGTCATCCCAGCGGTGCATGTGAATCATGCGCGGGTACTTCAGCAGCGGATCATCGCTCCTGGGATCCACTCCCACCAGGTCGCCGGGAAACGCCCCCTGGCCACGCAGCGCCATGAAGTGCGCGCGGTAGCCTGCCACCTCCACCGCCGAGAACAGCGCAGGCACGACGGTGAAGCCTTCCTCCCGGAACTGCCGCACCTGCGCATCCGTGACCGCCGCCGCTGTGATCATGGCCGCCCCCTGGTTCATGTCTCCGCTCCCCCGCTCGTGCCGAGAGCGTACGCGCGCGCCGGTGATCCGGCAACGCCGCCGGGACGTATGCCACCGGCGGGACACACCAAACGACAAGGAGCGCACAATGTACGGAACCGTGGCGCGGATCAAGCTGTTGCCGGGCGCCGAGGCAGCGATGATGCGGCTGAGCAAGGAGTACGAGGGGCTGGGGCTGCCCGGGCACATCGCTACGTATGTCTACAAGCTGGACGGCGCCGAGGACGAGTACATCATGGCGGTGCTGTTCGACAGCCGCGAGCGGTACCACGCCAATGCCCAGAGCCCCGAGCAGCACACCCGCTTCGAGCGGATGCGGGCGCTGATGGCGGCTGACCCGCAGTGGGCAGACGGCGAAGTCATCTACGCCCCGGGCCGCTAGCCGCCCTCATCGAGCACCGACCGCAGCAGTCCCGCCAGCGCTGCCGCTACGGCTTCCGGCTGCTGGATGTGGAGTTGGTGCACCGCGTCCGGGATGGTCACCAGCCGCCCCAGAGGCAGGGCGGCCGCCATCTGCGCTGCCACCTCCGGCCGCAGCACGTGGCTATCCGCACCGCGCACCACCAGCGCCGGGCAGCTGATCCGCGGCAGCAGCGGGCGCAAGTCTACCTGCGGGAACTGCCGCAGCGCCTCCTGATCGGCGCGATACTCGTAGCCGCCGTCTGCGACCGGGCGCACCGCGGCGAGGGCCAGCCGGGCAACCCGGGCGGGCAGCACATCGGGCAGCGCCCGCTGCTCGGCGGCGATCACCTCCTCCATTGATGCGAACCGGCGGAGCGGGCGGGCGCCGGCCTCGTTCAGGCGCTGGGCCTGGGAGGCCGGCGGGCGGGCCTCGATATCCATCAACGCCACCGCCCGCACGGGTAGCATACCCGTGCCCGCCAGCAGCATCGTCACCAGTGCCGCCATGGAGTGTCCGGCCAGCACCACCGGCCCCAGCCCCAGCGCCCCGGCCAGCGCCACGAGGTCCGCCGCGTAGTCCTCCAGCCGGTACGAGGACGGAGCGGGGCGGCGGCTCTCACCATGACCGCGCAGATCCGGCGCGAGCAGCCGCAGCCCCGGCGCCGCCAGCACCTCCGCGACATCCTGCCACTGTGCGCCAAACCCGCGGCTACCATGCAGCAGCAGCACGGGCAAGCCATCCCCCGCGCCCCACTCGCGCACATGCAGCGTCATCGCGGCCGGCGCCAGCACCACGTCGTATGCATTCATGCCAGGCAGCATAACTGGACGCAGCGGTGAACGCGCACTGTTGACCGTCCCCCACCGGGGAGGTGGAGCCAGACCCCCTTGCTCGGGTATGGCGAAGTGGAGGCAGCCCCGTCTGGTGAAACACCCTGGCTGAGGGGTCGCGCGCTGCGCGCGGGGGCATCGTGTCCATCCGGCGCAAGCACTGCGCTCCCCCCCGCCCAATCGGCTACACTGAGCAGGAACCCGCGATAGGACGCACAATGTCATCACCCCTGGATGATCTGGAAGCGTTTCTCCGTGCGCGCATGACCGCCGCGGCACAGGACAAAGCCATCTACGACCGCAACCAGGCCCGCCTGAACAGCCAGCTGTTACAGGGCGAACTCAACATGGGGACGGCCGTGCTCGCCTGGCTGGAGCGGCAGCGCGCCGGAGCGGCCGCCACCGACGATGAGCCGGAGCCGGTGGCATAGCGCCCGGAAAGGACACCGCGCGATGGAAATCACCTGGCTGGGCCACGCCTGTTTTCGGCTCAAAGGCAAAGACAGCGCCGTACTGATGGACCCTTGCCCGCGCAGCACGGGCTACACCATCGGCAGACAGCAGGCGCAGGTGGTGACCATCAGCCACCCGCACGAGAGTCACAACTATCTGGAGGCGGTCTCCGGCGCGCCCAAGGTGCTGGACGCCCCCGGCGAGTACGAGATCGGCGGCGTGCTGCTCACCGGCGTCCGCACCTACCATGACAGCACGCGCGGCAGCGAGCGCGGGGCGAACACCGCCTTCGTCGTCGAGCTGGATGAGGTGCGCATCTGCCATCTGGGCGACATCGGCCACAAGCCCACCGAGGAGCAGATGGAGCGGCTGAGCGACATCGACGTGCTGCTGATCCCCGTCGGCGGCGACAGCACGATTGATGCCGCCACCGCCGCCGAGATTGTCAGCCAGCTTGAACCAAAGGTGGTGGTGCCGATGCACTACGCCACCGAGGCTACCGGCCTGACCGCGCTGGCGCCGGTGGACGTGTTCATCAAGCAGATGGGTATCACCGCCCCCAGCCCGCAGCCTAAACTGACGTTCACCCGGACCAACCTGCCCTTCCAGACGCAGGTATTTGTGCTGGAGTACCGAAAGTGACGTGCTGGCCGGCAGCCGGCTGCCGACTGCGAGGCGCCATGTCCGACATCGCCATTCGCCCAGTCCGCGCGGAAGACGCCGAGGTAATCAATGAGATTCGCCGCCAGCCGCGGGTGATGGAGTTCACCACCGGGATGCCGTCCGAACGCATCGCCGGCACGCGCGCCTTCATCGAGGGGCTGGGGCCAAACGCGCATGTGCTGGTGGCAGAGACCCGCGGCCGGGTGATCGGCATGGCCGGGCTGCACCTGGGCGCCGGCAAGCGCCGCCACGGCGGCAGCATCGGCATCATGGTGCATGATGAGTTCCAGGGCCGCGGCGCCGGCTCGCGCCTGATGGAAGCGCTGCTCGATATCGCCGACAACTACCTCGGGCTGATCCGCGTGGAACTGGAAGTGCTGGCCGACAACGCCCGTGCCATCGCGATGTACGAAAAGCTCGGCTTCGTCCACGAGGGACGCCGGCGCAAGGATAGCTTCAAGCACGGCCAGTACGTGGATGTGCTGATGATGGGCCGCGTGCGCGAGTAGGCCGTACCCATCCCTTACCGGACCACCGGCGCCCGCCGCCGTGCCACCACCCGGGCGATGCCGCCACCGGTCAGCGCCAGCAACAGCCCACCACCAAAGATCAGTGGCGCGGCGAACACGATCAGCAGCACCCGGCCGTAGTTATACGTCCAGGCGTCCTGCTCGGCGGGCACCTCAGCCAGTGGCCGCACCGCCGCTACGATCACCACCGTGGTCCAGGCCAGTGCCAGCGCCAGCGCCCCCGGCAGCAGCCACCAGAATGATCCCCGCCGCCGTCCCAACCACACCCCAAACAGCACGGCGGCCACCACCGCCACCGCTGCCCCGCCGGCCAGCGCCACCGGCAGCAGGTCCCAGCGCCGGTCATACGGCGCCTGCGCCGTCAGCGCCAGCGCATCCGCGGGCAGCCCGCGGAAGCCGGCCGTCAACGTATCGCCCTGGCGCTCGAGCGCCGGTGTGGCCGCCGCCCTCCAGCCAGAAGGCAGCAGCACCGTCACATCCAGTTGCTCGAAGGCGGCCCAGTCCCGCGCCGGGGCCAGCACATACCCCAGCTGCCAGAACCGCACCGGCGCCGGGCCGGAATACGCCGTGGCGCGGGCGGCATACCGCACCCGCAACGTGTTCGTGCCAGCGTGCAGCGCCGCCGCAAAGCGCAGACCGCCGCCGCCTGCGGTGTAATAGGAGAACGCCTCATCCCCGGTCAGCGCGGGGGTGGTAACCGGTGGCTTCCAGGCAGACGGCAGGCGGCCCTCTGGCTGCGCCACGGCGGGCACAGCGGTATCGTTAACCCAGACCCCGAAGTCTGCCGCCGAGAGTGCCGCCGCCACAAACACCAGATCCACCGTCCGGGCCGCGCCGTCGTTGCGGATCTGGTAGACCGCCTCGATCCGCGCGGGCGCGGCCGCCGCCAGCGGGCGCAGGTCAATCGTCAGCGTCTCCCGCTCGACTGCCATCCCAGCCAGCGCGCCGGAAGGCTCACCGGTAGGATCACCTTCCTCGTGGGGCGATCCGGCATTGGCGCGCGCCCGGCCCGGCAGCGCGGCGGCCACCAGCACGACACACACCAGCAGTAACCTCCAGCGGTGATGCTCCATCCTGGCTCGGCCTTCCTTGCGTGATGGTCGCTGCCGTCAACGGCCGGATGTGGCTGTGGGAACCGGCGGATTGTAGCCCGCGAAGGGGTTGGTGCCAACGGGCGGCGCTGTGCTGGTAGGTTGGGGAGGATAGCTGGTATCCACCGAGCCACCCGGCGGGCGCAGCCACGTGCCTTTCACTTCAAAGCCGCGACTGGCGCCGCCCTTACGCTTGGGGTCACCATCGTCGCACTCGTAGATCTCCGAGTAGTACGCCTGATAGCTCTTGCCATCAGCCGGGGCGGCGCCGCCCATGGACACATCCCAAGGATTGCAGACGCCGGGGGCAGGGTTCTGCCAGATCGCCTCAAAACAGATGTAGCCCTCGCCGCCCTCGCCGCAGGCTTTGGGGTAGAACGTCAGCCGCATCAGGTAGCCGAACTGGTTCGGGTAGCTGCCGCTGAGCGTGCCCTTCTCCCCCTCGGTGAGCAGCACCTCGTTGGGGAAGCCCTTGCCCAGATTCCACACACCGGGCGCCAGGAACTTCTGCGGCGCCGTCTTCAGGTCGAACGTATACGAGCGGTCCAGCCACTGCTTGCCGGCGGTGTTCCAGCGCCGCCAGCCGCTGCCCGCCTTCGTCAGGTCCATGGTGACCGTGGTGGTGGACAGCACCTGCTTGTCCAGCACGATGCGGTACTCATACTGCAACCAGGCCCGATCCTGGTTGGTGAACACCGGCGCCTTCTGCTCATCGGCCAGCAGCAGATCGCGGATATCGACCGATGTGCGCGGCGGCTGCACGGTGGAATGCACGCGGAAGATGAAGTCCATGAACTTGTCGCTGGAGCCGGAGCGGAAGTCGAGCAGCCGCTGCTCGGGGTGGCTGCTGGAGGCCAGCGGCGCCTGGGCCGGCGCCTGCCCCATCACCGGCCGCACCTCCAGCTTGGCCTTCTTCAGGAAGTCATCCACGCTCAGCGTCGCGGCCGAGGCCAGCTTCTGCAGGCCGTCCTTGCTCATGGTGAAGGAGATCACCTGATCCTCGGGATCGGGATCGTCATGCCACACCAGCCAGGAATCGCGCTCGAACGCCCGCCACTCCGGCTCCAGCCTGGCGGCGATCTCCGGACCGGCGGGAAAGGCGGCGTGCAGGTCGTAGCTGCCGCCGGGGGTGAACTTCTCAAACTGGAGCGACCAGATCATGCTGGCATGCGCCATCCGCTGGAAGTGGTACGGGCTGGTGGTGGCCGGCCCCCAGAGATTGCCGGCCAGCATAATCGGCGGCACCTCAGCGTAGCTGTCCCACACCCGGCCGGGCTCGCGCCGGTAGCCGGTGGTGCCGCCGGAGGCGGAACGCAACGTATCTAGCCACTTGAGCTCGTCGCGGTCGATCAGATAGGTGAGCAGCGCCTCGGTGTAGAGGCCGGAGATGTCCTTGAACTTCCCGCCGTACCCCTCCGACAGCACAAACGGATTCTCGGTGAATCCCCAGGAGCCGAGGGCGTTCGCCGCCTCATAGCCGGTCGCCAGGAACATCCCCCAGTGATGGTTCTTGCCACGCGCCTGGTCGAAGTAGTCATCGATCCACACGGCCTCCAGCACCGGCTGCGCCACCTCGTACACCAGCCAGGCCGTGCCGGCGGCGGTGGCGGTGGCGGGGTTGAGCATCGCCAGCTCGCCCAGTGCCATCAGCGCCGCCCCATAGCCCCAGTAATCCTTCAGCATCGCCAGGTATTCGCTGCGGGTCATGGCCAGGGCACGAGGCGAGTAGAAGCGCACCACCTCGTTGCGCAGCGCCTTGTCCTCGGGGATGCCCATCTTGCGGGCGGCGCTGCCATACTCGGCGTTCACGCCGGTGAAGCGGGCGTTATCCCACAGCCCCGGCAGCTTGTCGCTGGTGGTGCGCGCCACGTCGGTGGACTCCAGATTGCCGTAGTAGGGCAGCACCCGCACGTCGAACATCGACGGCACGATGGCGCCGCTGTCGAACAGCTTCAGCGTCAGCTCGATGCCCCACGGCACCAGCTGGGCATGGTAGTTCTCGATGGTCTGCAGCAGCGACAGATTGTTGGTGGTACCCGGCTGCAGCGACGGAATCAGCCCCGGATCCGCCACCCAATCCCAGGTGCTGGGTTCATCGGCCGCCTTGTAGGCCTTGCGCGCCTGCTGCAACAGTCGCAGCCCTTGAACATAGGAGCCTGCTGCCTCCGCTCGACGGCCGGCGGTAATGTGGACCGTCGCCTGGCGGAAGGCCGTGCGCGCCTGCTTGAGCAGCGTCACCGAGGCCGGCTCCGGCGCTGTCAGCGCCGCCATCCCCGCGCGGCCCCGCCCGTCGCCGCTCCAGGCGGCCAGCCCATCGACCGCCGCGGCAAACTTGGTGCGGTCGGTCCAGTAGTACTGCTCCACCCGCGCCTGCCGCGCCTCCCAGGAGTCGCCCTCGACCACGCCGCGCGGCACCGGCCCGCTGCCCGGGAAGGCCGCCACCGACAGCACCCACGGCACGGGCGCCTGATCGATCGTCACTCGCTGGCCGGGCTTGCCGTCCGCCAGGGTGATCGGCGTGGAGGGCAGCCGCACCCATTCGCTCAGGCCGGCCGCCAGCACCACCGCCCGGTCGCCGGCGGCGCCGTTCGGCAGATCGACGGTCACCGCCCGGGGAGGCGCGATCAGCGTCGTGGCGTCAACTCGGACCGCCGGATCGCGGCGCTCCAGTGGCCCCATCGGCGGCACGGTGTCCAGCAGGTCGATGCGCGGGCGGGAGCGGCGGCTGAACACCCCTTCCGGCGCTTCCACGCGGGCGCCGTTCGGGTGGGTGAGCGTCACCGGCGGAGCAATCGGACCGGCTTCCTCGGTGGTCACCGGGCCTGGATGGTTGCCACGCTGGCTGAGCGCCAGCCAGATACCGCCGGCGGCCAGCAACACTACGGCCACGGCGGCGGCCGCCGCCCAGCCATGCCGCTGCGGATGGGGCGGGCTGCCCGCCGCCGCGCCGCAGATGGGACAGAATCGGGCCATCACGGATCGCGGGGCGCCACAGGCAGGGCACGGCGCCTGCGGTGCGGCCACCTCCCGCCGCTGTTGCCGGGACGCCGGCGCGCCGCACGCCGGACAGAAGCGCAGGCCGGGACGCAGCGCCGCGCCACAGCCACCACAGCTGGCCGGTCCCATCGCGGCGCCGCAGGCAGGGCAACTCCAGGCGCCGGGCGGCAGCGGCTGCCGGCAGTTGAGGCAGACGGGCAGCACCGCCACGGGGGTGCCACAGCGGCCGCAGAAGTGGGCGCCGGCATTGAGCGGCTTGTGGCAGCGGGCACAGGCAGTCACCGGCGGAGCAGGCATGATGGCACTCCACACCGGTCGCCGATGTGCCGGTGCCAGTGCAGTATCGGCCGGGCCGGTGGGCCAGTCTGCCGGGGAATCTCCATCGCCTCGTCAGGCAATATGCGCCGTTCGTCGCCCATTGCACTCTGCGGCGCCT